>JAYVOH010000287.1:0-47780 GCA_043758025.1 Verrucomicrobiota bacterium | reverse complement strand
GTGTTGGCATCCCAGCCTTCCGTGAGCATGGAGACGGAGACGACGCAGCGGATGGCACCGCCGAGTTGTCCGCGCTTGCCCACGGTATTCATGACTTCACGCAGCAGGTCTTGATCGGTGAGGTTGTCACCTGCGCGCTGGTCGCCAGATCGCTCAACGATTTCGCGGCGGAAGCGGGCGATCTCGTCGGCTGCCATCTCGCGGAAATTGTCATCCAAAGCATCACCGGCTTCGAGTTGCTCGCTGTCGATAAGCAGGGTGTTCGGCTTGGCAATGGGGTTGCCGTGCTGGTCAAAGTTGTTGAACAACGCGAGACGGCCCGCATTGAAGGTGCTGGAGCCATCGGCATTCGGATGCTGCCAGCCGGAGACGTAGTCATACACGAGCTTCGATGATGAGCAGTTGTTGCACACGATGATGAAGCAGGGCGGAACATCGATCCTGGCATCCTCCCAGAGCTTGAACGTCTTGTCGTAGTGCCCGTAAAGCGCCTCCAAGGCCGTGAGCAACTGGGGCGGAAGGTCGAGCGGATTCAGCGCCTGCCCTTTGCTGCGACCCGACTTGGGCATCTTCTTGCCGATATGCGGCCAGAGGTCGCGGAACATGGGCTGGTCCGCACCCGGTATGTTGTCAGCCACAGGCACACGCGGCAGCTTGACGATGCCGCATTCGATTGCGTCCATGAGTGAGAAGTCACTCATGGTCCAAGGGAACAGGGTGCCCTCGATATAACCCGAACCGCTGAGGAAGAATGGCGTGGCGGAGAGGTCGATGACACGGGCAACACCGAGCTTGCGGTTCACCGCCTCCAAGCCGGAGATCCACAGGCGGGCAGCTTCCTTGTTCTTCTCAGCCTCTTTCTTCTCGTCGCCTTTGAGGTCTTCGTCGCTTTCATCCGGTCTAGCCTTTTCCCGGTAGCAGTGGTGCGCCTCGTCATTGAGCACGAGGATGTTTTTCATGCCCATGAGATCCGGCATGACACGCTGGATCATCTGGCCTTCGGTCTCGGTGGTAAGCAGGTCGTCACCAAGGCGGCCTTTGAGGAGTTGCTTGCCGCCTTTGGAGATCTCGACGCGCTCACGCAGCTTGAAAGCATGATAATTGGTGATGACGATTTTGGCCCTGCTCACGTCGTCCAGCATGTCATGCGGCACGAGTTCGCGGCTGGCATAGTAGCTGTCGGGGTCGTTGGGCTGGAGGACGCGGAGACGGTCTTTGATGGTGAGGCCCGGTGCCACGATAAGGAAGCCGCGCGTGAAGGTTTTACCGCCGGGACGGCGCACCGCATTAATGGTCTGCCAGGCTATGAGCATGGCCATGACCGTCGTCTTCCCAGCACCCGTCGCGAGCTTCAAAGCCAAGCGCATGAGTTCGGGATTGGCCTCTTTGTTGACGCTGGCGAGGCGGTCCAAGATGCGCTTTCCGTTTTTGGAAAGAGGTGCTACCTCTGTGAGCCAGATGGCTGTCTCCACCGCCTCAATCTGGCAGAAGAATGGCCGCTGATTGCTGAACTTGTGGTTCCGCCAATGATGAAGAAGGCGCTGGGTCTCCGGTGTCACCTGCCACTGACCCGGAGCGAGACTGCGCCAAGTGTCCACATAACCACGAATCTCATTGATGATCGGGTTCGGATCATACTGCTGCTCCTTGGTGGAGATGCCTTTACCCTCATCAAACACCATCTCAACCTGCCCTTTTGAGCCCTTGCGCTTTTTTGGCTTCGGGATCGGCGTAATGAATTCCGCCCGGCGACGTGTCCCTAATATGTTCTGCGTAGGTTGCCCGGTGGGGTCCAGCTCCCAGTGCCTCTGTGGGCACTCGTAGGGCGAGTTGAGGATGGGCTGGTCGAAAAAGGGATTGGACATTATCAGTTCGGTGTCGCGGCTTTGGATGAGGACGGTGCTGTTGGCAAGCCGATTTTCTTCCAGATGGTCGGTGGACGAGATTGGCCGGGCAATCGTGGAAGGGCAAGTATTTCCGGGCGCTGAGTGGATATTGTTCGCGATGTCTGCGAAGAAAAACTAGGGCTGCCTGACGTGGGCTGCTACTGGTTCCGCAAAGTGTTGCTGCGTGCCGCTGAGCTTTAGGACTTTGCTTTCTATTTCGCGAATCTCAACGCGGCAGGCATTGAAGTGGAATTCAGCGCGCCAAAATAGTATACAAACAACATTGATTTTGCCGTGTTTCAAAACATCAAAGGCACTCTCTTTGCAGTCCCTTCATAATGAAAATGGTGGGCAGGGTTGGGTTCGAACCAACGTAGGCGTAAGCCAGAAGATTTACAGTCTTCCCCCTTTAACCGCTCGGGCACCTACCCATAAAATCACTTCCGCCTTGTAAAATGCGGACGTGTTGATAGCGGGGATGGAGCGGCGGCGCAAGAAAAAAAACGAGGTCTGTCGCAGCGACAGCAAAAATGGTGACGGGATTTGGATACTGCCCGCAGGTGTCATCAGCGGAGGACAAGCCCGGCACACTCCCTGCTTGCCAACAGGCTCTGAATGCCTACTTTTCTAGCCCCTTCCGCCGAGCTTGATCGTTTGGCGGCTCAAAATTACCCGGCAATCTCAACATGACCAAGCATCCCTATTACGATCTCCCGATTCCCAATGAAGGCTCGCTCCATCGCATGGAGCTGGAGCGCGATGCCTGCGGGGTGGGATTTGTCGCCCAGATAAGCGGAGAAAAGAGCCACGACATTCTCAAGCTCGCACTCGGCGGCTGCTGCGCGGTGGTGCATCGGGGTGCGATGGATGCGGACATGAAGACGGGAGACGGGGCGGGCGTGCTGGCACAGATTCCGCACAAGATTTTGCTGCCGGTGGCGAAGAATGAATTCGGTGTGGAACTGGATCATCCGCTGGACCTTGCGGTCGGTGTGTTCTTCCTGCCGCAGGACGAGCTGGCGCGCATTAAGATTCAAAACGTGGCCGAGGGCGCGTTGGCGAAGCGCGACGTGACGGTGATCGGCTGGAGGCAGGTGCCGATCAATCCAAACGAACTCGGCGAGAAAGCGCGCAAGACGATGCCGTGCATCATGCACCTTTTAATGAAGCGTCCTGAAGGCATGGACGACGGCCCGTTTGAGCGGACACTTTATCTCGCCCGTCGCGAAATGGTGCAGAAGGCGAAGTCGCTGAGCCTCGCGGAATTTTATGTGCCCTCGATGTCGCATCGCACGATCGTTTACAAGGCCCTGTTGGTGGCCACGGCGCTGGGCAAGTTTTATCACGACCTCAATGACGAACGTTTTGAGACTGCGCTGGCGGTTTTTCATCAGCGTTTCTCGACCAATACTTTTCCGACGTGGGCCTTGTCCCATCCGTTCCGCATGTTGTCCCACAATGGCGAAATCAATACCGTGCGCGGCAATCGCAACTGGATGGCTTCGCGCGCGAGCGATTTCGAGCATCCTTCGTGGGAAGGGGAAGAGCATCTGTTAAAGGGACTCTGCGCGCCCGGTCAGAGCGATTCCGCGAGCCTTGATGTGGCGCTGGAGCTTCTCGTGCTTTCCGGCCGCGATCTCACTCACGCGATGTCCATGCTGGTGCCTGCGGCTTATGGCATTGATCCGACGACGTCGGAGGAAGAGAAGGCGTATTACGAATATCACTCGTGCTTCAGCGAGCCATGGGACGGTCCGGCTGCGCTAGTAGCCACCGATGGCTGTAGCGTGGTCGCCAGTCTGGATCGCAATGGCTTGCGCCCCTCCCGTTTCAAGTTGACGGAAGACGGCATCTTCGCCCTCGGTTCCGAGGTCGGAATCATTCCGCTGGATGATCGGAAGGTCATTAAAAAAGGCCGTCTCGCACCCGGCCAGATGGTCTCGGTGGACACGCTGAAAGGCACGGTCACTTACAATAGCGAGATCAAGAAAAAACTCGCAGGACGTCAACCCTATCGGCAGTGGCTCAAGGAGCAACGCCTCGAATTGACCACCCTCGCGCCGCACGCGCCAAAGGATGAGTTCGACATTCTCAGCCTATCGCAAAAGCAGGTTACGTTCGGTTGGAACAAAGAGGAAATCGATATGGCCTTTGCTCCCATGCTGGCGAAGGGTGAGGAGGTCATCTATTCGATGGGCGACGACACCCCGCTGGCCGTGCTCTCGAAACAGCCTAAAGTGATCTTTACTTACTTCAAGCAACTCTTCGCGCAGGTGACGAATCCACCGATTGACCCGATTCGCGAACGCGCGGTGATGTCACTCGATGTCGTGCTCGGCTGGCAGCGCAACTGGCTGGGTGAAACACCGGAGCACGCCAAAGTGGTGCATCTGCATTCACCGTTTCTCTTTGAGAACGAGCTGGAAAATCTCAAGACTCTCAAAGACTTTCCCTGCCGTGTGATTGATACCACATGGCCCGTCAGTGAAGGCCCGGCTGGCTTGAAGAGAGCTGTCGAGCGTCTTTGCATCGAGGCAGAAAATGCCGTGGAGGAAGATGTCCGCATTCTGATCTTGAGCGATCGCGCCACGGATCACATTCGCATTCCTGTTCCCTCGCTCATCGCGACCGGCGCGGTGCATCATCATCTCAACCGCACGCAAAAGCGGATGCGTATTTCCATTGTTGTGGATACCGGCGAGGCTCGCGACAATCACCAGATGGCCTGCCTTTTCGGATTTGGCGCATCAGCTGTTTGCCCGTATCTTGCATTTGAAACCGTTCAGGAAGTTTTGGATGCGGACAAGACCGCCAGGAAGCCGTTGCTGGAGGGATTCGATTTCGCCAAGGCGCTGACCAACTATCGCAAATCCCTCGAAAAAGGCGTGCTCAAGATCATGTCCAAGATGGGCATCAGCGTCCTCAGCAGTTACACCGGCGCGCAGATTTTCGAGGCCGTGGGCATTGGCAAGGAAGTCATGGACAAGTGCTTCATCGGCAGCCCGTCCCAGATCGCTGGCATTGGGTTCAATGAAATCGCGGAAGAAAGCCTCGCGCGGCATGCCGCAGCTTACAATGCGCCGATTCCAGAAAGCGGCCCCATCGAACTCACAGACCCCGGCTTCTATCGTCCTCGTCGAGATGGTGAGATGCACGCTGTCACTGGCCCGGTCATTAAGAATTTCCACACCTTTGTTAAAAGCGCGAAGGCCGAAGACTACGATGCCTATGTGAAGACGCAGTTGGAGAACCGGCCCGTGGCCTTGAAAGACCTCATGGACTTTGTTCCATCCGGCGACGGCCCAATTCCTCTCGATCAAGTCGAGCCGATTGATGACATCCGCGTGCGCTTCACCACGGCGGCCATGTCGCTGGGCGCGATCTCGCCCGAGGCGCACGAAGCGCTCGCCATCGCGATGAACCGCATCGGCGGCAAATCCGATTCTGGCGAGGGCGGCGAAGACCCAAGACGTTTCAAGCGTTATGAAAATGGCGACTGGGCCAACAGCAAGATCAAGCAAGTCGCCAGCGGTCGCTTCGGCGTGACCGCAGAATATCTCGCGAACGCCTGGGAGCTGGAAATCAAAATGGCCCAGGGCGCGAAGCCCGGCGAAGGCGGACAATTGCCCGCCGCCAAAGTGAATCGGCTCATCGCGCGGTTGCGTCACACGCAGCCTGGTGTCTCGCTCATCAGCCCGCCGCCGCACCACGACATTTATTCCATCGAGGATCTTGCGCAGTTGATCCATGACTTGAAGGAAGCAAATCCTCGCGCGCGTGTTTGCGTGAAACTGGTCGCAGAGACCGGTGTGGGCACGGTTGCAGCCGGTGTTGCCAAGGCGAATGCCGACATCATTCTCATCAGTGGACACGAAGGCGGAACGGGTGCCAGCCCTCTATCCAGCATTAAGCACGCCGGTTTGCCTTGGGAACTTGGTCTCGCGGAAGCGCAACAAGTTCTCATGCTCAATGGACTGCGCGAGCGCGTCACCCTGCGCACCGATGGTGGATTGCGCAATGGGCGTGACATCGTGATGGCGGCCATTCTCGGCGCGGAGGAGTTCAACTTTGGCACTATTGCGCTCATTGCGCTCGGTTGTGTTTATGTGCGCCAGTGCCATTTGAACAACTGCCCGGTAGGGGTCGCCACCACGGATCCAAAATTCCGCGCCAAGTTCAAAGGCAAGCCGGAATACGTCGTCAACTTCTTCAACTCCGTCGCCGAAGAAGTGCGCCGCATCATGGCCCAACTCGGCGTGGCCAAGATGAATGATCTCATTGGTCGCCCGCAGTTCCTCAGGCAACGTCAGGTGACCGATCACAAGAAAGCCAGCATGATTGATCTCTCGCGCATCCTTCGTGATGTTGGCCAGGATCTCGGTCAGGACCCGCCACGCATCTGTCTCGTCAATAGCAACGAGCGCATCAATCATCACCCCTTGGACGACAAGATTCTCCAGGCGGCGACCGACGCCATCCGCGACAAACGCCGCATTGCTCCGCTGCGTTACAAGGTTACGAACACGGACCGCAACATCGGCACCAAGCTCTCTGGAGAAATCGCTTATCATCACGGCAACCACGGACTTGAGGGGCCGAATGAAGAGCCGAAGATCGAGGTCAACTGCGAAGGCAGCGCCGGGCAAAGCTTTGGCACCTTCCTCTGCGGGGGCGTGAAACTAACGCTCACGGGCGAGGCCAATGACTATGTCGGCAAGGGCATCTGCGGCGGCGAGATCATCATCCGTCCGCCGGCGAAAGTTCACGAATCATTTAAGAGCCACGAGAACAGCATCCTCGGCAACACCGTCATGTATGGTGCCACGGGTGGATATCTCTTCGCGGCAGGTCGCGCAGGTGAGCGCTTCTGTGTGCGTAACTCCGGCGGCACCGCTGTCGTCGAGGGTATCGGCGATCACGGTTGCGAATACATGACCAATGGACTCGTCATCATTCTCGGACAGTTTGGCAACAACTTCGGTGCGGGCATGAGCGGCGGCAACGCCTACTTGCTCGATGAGCACGGCATGTTTGGGAAGCTCCACAATCCCGAGATGATCAAAGCACTGCCGCTCGATGAAGCGGAGGATATCAAACTCGTGCAGGGCCTCATCTTCAAGCATCTGGAAAAGACCGACAGCGCCCGCGCCAGGGATATTCTGGATCGTTGGGATCACTACCGTCCGCTTTTTGTCAAGGTTGCGCCCAAGGTGGAACCTGTTGCCGTCCCGCCGGAAGATGAAACTCCCGCCGAACCGGCGAGCGTCGGCAAGGCGCCTGCGGCAACGTCTTGAATTGAGATCTGATCAAGCCGGGCGTTGGCCGCGTGGCACCACCTGGACCTGGGTGTTGAAGCGCGGCTTGATGCCAGTCTGGGCTGGCAGTTGCGCGGCGATGGCGTCTTTCTGTCGGTGAATTTCGCGCCAGAGTTTTAGTGCATCGGGTGAGTCCTCGGGCAATACGGCCAGCCGGATGTAATGCTCGTTCATGTCATCCTTCCACACTTCCAGCGAGGTGAGATAGGCCTCGAGTTTGTTGATTTGTCCGCGCAGGATTTCCAGCTTGGACTCCAGTTCCTGATGTCTGGCCTCAGCCTGCTGATTGATTTCCGCATGGGTCTTGATGGACTGGTCAAATCGCTGCTGCTCGGTGTGCGCGTCCTGCTGAAGAGTCTGGATGATTTTTAACAGCGCGGACTCATCGACGCGCAGGCGGGTCAGCTGCTCCGTTGCGGATTCAAGCTCGCCGTGTCGTTGGGCGAGGTTTGAATTCAGTCTCGTGGCCTGCTCTTCAAAGCCCTGATTCTGCGCCGACAGATAGGTGTGCTTTTCTTCCGCGTTTTGAATTTGTCCCCGAACTTCATCCAGCTTGAGATTCTGAAGCGCCAGGACTTCGTTTTTGGCGAGTGTCACCTGGAGTTGCGTCTCGGATGCTTGAAGCCGGTCGAGCATGGTGCTTAGCGTTTCAGCCTGAGTTTGAATTTCAGCCTGATGCGCCGTCCTAATCTCATCAAGGCTTTCATTGGCGCTGCGAACTTGTTCCTGCCGCAGGCGGATCAACTCCAGCCCGGCCGTCTGGCGTGATTCCATGTCAACGACGGAGCTTCGCAGGTTGGTCAGATCAATGCCCAGCCGGGAAATCGCAGTCTCGCAATTCTCTTTCTCGGCGCGCAGAGTTTCGGTTTCCGCTTTGGTCTCAACGTGTTTTTGCAACAGACCTTCCAGCGTGATTTCCCCACGACTGATCTTTTCTTCAAGTTCGCGCAAGGCTGTGGTGAGAACGGCCATCTGCGATTCCATTCCGGCAAGCGTCTCGCGAGACCTGGATTCCTCCGTATTCAACGCAGCGACGTTCTGCTCCAAGCGCTGGCGATCGCTGGTAAGCCGGTCCATCTTCTCCGTCTCATCGGCGTGGTGCCGGGTTAGTTCATCAAGTGTCTTGGTTAGGCCGACGGTTTTAGTCTCCTGCTCATGAAGACTAGCCAGAATCGCGGTTTGTTTTTGCGCGAGAATGACAATCTCTGCCGAGAGTTTTTGGTGCTCTGCTCGGGTTCGGGAGCTTTCCGCATCAGCTTGATCGCGTTTGGATTCACTTTCCTTGCGCCTCTCGGCCAGCTCCCACAGACCTTGTTCCAGCTCGAGTTTTTCAGTTTCAAGCTTCGCGACCGATTGGTTCAGATGCTCCAATCGGATGATCTGTTTTTCCGTTTCTTCCCTGGCATTCCGCTGCTCCGCAGCTGCATCAGTTGAAGTGCCGGATGCTTTAGCGATTGAATCTTCAAGTTGGTGGAGCAAGCCGCGTGCATTGGCGATGCGCGTTTCTAAATTGAGGGTATCGGTCTGTAGACGATCGAGGCTGGCGAGCTTCTGGCGTTCCTGAGTCGCGAGGGATGTCACCACGCCGAGAAGGGTGGTGTGCTTGGTGAAAGTATCTTTGTAAGCGTCCTTTAGCTCGCGCAGCTTTAGCTTTGCCTCTTCGTCTGATGACGGGGCTGCATCAGCGTCGTAAAGGAAAAACCGGCCGCGCAGCCTGCCGAAAGAAATTTCATCACCATGCAGGAGGTCACGCGAAGTCACGCGTTCGCCATTGACCTTCGTGCCTGACTCGGATCCCAGATCGCGCAAATGATAGCCACCCACCGGCGTGTGGGTGATCTCGGCATGTCGCGCGGAGACTCCCGCGTCCTCCACCAGCACATCGTTGCCCTCGGTGCTGCCCACCTTGATCCGGCCGTCGACGGGAACGGGGATCTCGCGTCCGTCGTCGAGGTAGAAAATCAAGGTGGCCATGCCCGCCAATGGAGCAGGGTTTTAATCGCTGGCAAACACCAGTCACGCAGCACCCCGCATAATTTTCCCGGCAAATAATTTGGTGGCTGACTGTGATATGAGCTGGAGAGTGCGAAACTTCCATAACCCAAAAATATTTTTACACTGCTGTCCACCGGGTGCTATGCTCGAGCGATCATGCCTGACGATTCAGCCATTCCGGAAGAACTTGGAGAGCCGACATCGCGGGTGAACGGACTTCCTCCAAGCAAGGCCAGCATTGATCCGAACGCCACGATCATTGTCTCCCGGCCTGCCCCGGTCATTTTCCCAGAGAAGCCCGGCGACTTCATCGGCCCTTACCAGATCATGGAATCCATCGGCGAAGGCGGCTTTGGCACCGTATGGCGGGCGGAGCAGAAGGAACCGATTCACCGCGAAGTGGCGCTCAAGGTCATCAAACCCGGCATGGACAGCAGCAGTGTCATCGCGCGCTTCGAAGCCGAGCGGCAGGCGCTGGCATTGATGGATCACCCGAACATCGCTGCCGTGCTCGACGCGGGCACGACGCAGCACGGACGGCCATTCTTTGTGATGGAGCTGGTCAAAGGCGTGCCTATAACGGCTTACAGCGATGCGCACCAGCTCAGCATCCGCCAACGGCTGGAATTGTTCATCCCCGTGTGCCAGGCCGTGCAGCACGCCCACCAGAAGTCCATCCTGCACCGCGATCTCAAGCCCTCGAACATCCTCGTCATGGACGTGGATGGCAAACCGGTGCCCAAGGTCATTGACTTCGGCATCGCCAAGGCGCTCCACGCCACGGATGAGCCAGCCCTGCACGCCACGCTCGCGCGCACACTCGACGGGATGATCGTGGGCACGCCGCAATACATGAGCCCCGAGCAGGCGGGCAGCGTGCCGGACGTGGACACGCGCAGCGACATTTACTCGCTTGGGGTAATCCTTTACGAACTTCTCGTGGGCGACACGCCCATTGGCCGCGAGCAGTTGAAGAAGGCTGCGTTCGATGAAGTGCTCCGTGTCATCCGCGAGAGCGAACCGAGGCGGCCGAGTGCGCGCTTCATACCCGCGACGGAATTGGCGAGGACGACCGCCTCGCTGCGTCATACCGAGCCGAAGAAACTTGGTCATGCCCTGCGCGGTGATCTTGACTGGATCGTGCTCAAGGCCCTTGAGAAGGATCGCGCCCGCCGTTACGACACGGCCAACGACTTTGCGCTGGATCTGCAACGGCACCTGAACGACGAACCGGTGAGTGCCGGGCCGCCCAGCGCGGGCTATCGGTTGAAGAAACTAATAAAGCGCAATCGTCTTGCCTTCGGTGCGGCGGCAGCGATTCTGGCAATGCTCGTGGCAGGCGTGACCGTGAGCACCTGGCAGGCTGTGCGCGCGACCAAGGCGGAGAAATTTGCCCGCGAGAATTTAAGCCAGTCCGATTTTCTTCAGGCGCTTCGCTCAATCAACGACGACAGAACCCACGATGCATTGGCACAACTGACGCGCAGTCTGGTGCTGAATCCGCAGAATGACGCAGCCCTCTGCCGTCTCGTGACACTCTTAACCTACCATAGTTTTCCGTTGCCAGTTTCGCGCGTAACCCACGAGGCCGGGGTTCACGCAGCGCAGTTCAGCCCCGACGGGAAGAGAATAGTAACCGCATCGTGGGACAAGACCGCGCGAGTTTGGGATGCTCAGAGCGGCAAGCCATTGACCGAGCCGATGAAGCATGAAGGCGCAGTGAAGTCGGCGTGGTTCAGCCCGGACGGGAAATGGGTTGCGACCTATTCAGAAGACATCACTGCGCCAGAACGCAATCGAACGTTGAGCGACTACACCGCGCAGATTTGGGATGCGCAGAGTGGCAAGCCTCTGGATGATGTTGATGCTGGTTATTCAGCCCAGTTCAGCCCGGACGGGAAACGGATTGTGACCGCGTCAGGAGATGCCGCCCGGGTTTGGGATGTGCAAAGCGGCAAGCCGCTTACCAAGCCGATGAAGGGCGGCGTTGATTCGGCGCAGTTCAGCCCGGATGGAAAACGGATTTTGACCGTGTCAGAAGATGCCGCTCAAGTTTGGGATGCGCAAAGTGGCGAACCGCTTACCAAGCCATGGAAGTTTAATCGCGCCGTTGTGTCAGCGCGGTTCAGTTCCGACGGGAAACGGATTTTGACTTCGTCGTTTGGCGGCGGGCAAGTTTGGGATGCGCAGAGCGGCCGGTCGCTGATGAGGGCGACGTATGCTGACGGTGGAAGTGGAACAGCTGATGTTCTATCTATTCAGTTCAGCCCGGACGGGAATCGAATTTTGATTATGTCGTGGGATCGTTTAGAATTGATGGGGAGGGTGAAGGTTTTTGATGCGCAGAGTGGCAAGCCCTTGCCCCCAACTGAGCGGTTGAAGCAAGTTGGGGGATTCGGGTTTGAGATCGTCCAGTTTAAATTGGAGCAAGCTGGCGAGTTTGAATCAGCGCAGTTCAGCCCGGACGGGAAACGGATGGTCACCACGTCCTGGGACCACACCGCGCGGGTTTGGGATGTGCAAAGAGGCAAGGCGTTGACCGATGGGATGCCACGGGGGCATTTCAGCCCAGACGGGAAACGAATTGTGACCCCGTCAGGAGATGCCGCGCAGGTGTGGGATGCGCAGAGTGGCCAGCCGCTTACAGTAACGATGAAGCACGATGGCGCGGTTTCTGATGCGCAGTTCAGCCCGGACGGGAAACGGGTTGTGACCGCCTCGGGCCACATGGGCACCACCATACGGGGGGGGACGGCGCAGGTTTGGAATGCGCAAAGCGGCCAGCCGCTGACGGGGCCGATGAAGCATGATGACTGGGTTGACTCGGCGCAGTTCAGCCCGGACGGTAAGCGGATTTTAACGATGACGGGCGCCGCCGCGTGGGTTTGGGATGCACAAAGCGGTCAGCTGCTGAGCGGACCTTTGAAGCCGGTTGATTCGGCGCGGTTCAGCCCAGACGGAAAACAGATCGTAACGACGGCGGAAACGGGAGCACGGGTCTGGGATGCCATGAGCGGCAAGCCACTGACATCGCCGTGGAAGGATGACCCCAAGGTTCAATCGGCGCAGTTCAGCCCGGACGGCAAGCGGATTGTGACTGCGTCGGAGGACAATACCTCGAAGGTTTGGGATGCGCAGACCGGCCAGTCGCTGATCGAACCATTGAAGCATGAAAACGCCGTGGAGTCGGCGCAGTTCAGCCCGGACGGGAAACGGATTGTGACCGCGTCGCGTGACTTTACCGCGCGGGTTTGGGATGCGCAGACTGGCCAGCCGCTGACCGGTCCTTTGAAGCATGATGGCACGGTTTTTTCTGCACAGTTCAGCCCTGACGGAAAGCGGATTGTCACCGCGTCGGGCCACTGGGGTAGGGCGATACTTGGGGGGGCTGCGCGGGTGTGGGATGCGCAAAGCGGCCAGCCGCTGACTGAGCCGTTTAGGCATGATTCATTGGTTTTGTCGGCAGAATTCACCCCGGACGGGAAACGGATTGTCAGCACGTCGGACAACCGCAAGCGGGCTTGGGACATCTTGCCTGGCGGGCAAGCGCCCGCATGGTTGCTGCGCCTGACGGAGGCTGTCGCCGGCCAGCACTTGAATGACCGTGGCCTATTTGAGCCGCTGAAAGAGGATCCGATCCTGGTGCTCGAAGATATTCGCGCGCAGCTTAGCCGCGCCCCAGCCGATGACGACTGGACAATCTGGGGCCGATGGTTTCTGGCCGACCGCTCTAGGCGCACCATCTCGCCCTTTTCCAAAGTCACGCTCCCCGAATACATCGTGAATCGGATCGAAGAGAACACGCCCGAATCGCTGGACGAAGCCGAGCGCCTGGCTGTCGGAAATGCGGAGCTGTTGCAGCGCATCGCAAAGGCAAGGGAAGCTCACTGAATCCTGCCTGAAGTGCTTCGTGCTGAATCGGGTATTGCCCTTGAGCGTAGACCACAAACGCCCGCCGAAGTAGCACGACATTCCGTTGTCGTGAATCGAACGTCTCCTGACGTGACAGCGCGAATGACCCACTGATCCCGACATCGGAATGTCGGGCTACATGGACGGGGAAGCTGTGACGGCGTGCTTGTGCTTGGGCCGGAGTGGCCCAGGGTGTGCATCCGGCAGCACCAATCTTCTATTGATTCAATATCCCACCGCGCACTGTCAGCGGAGACTCGCTCATCGAATATCGGGACACGATCCCCCTGCGATCAAATGCCACCACCAGTCCTTTTTTGATTCCCCGTTGTTCCGGTGCAAACCATTTGACGATGGGAACAAAACTCTCGGTCGTCCGGTGCATCTTGCTAAGGTCATACTTCCAGATTTCGAGCCCGCCATCCGTGAAGTTGGTCGAGAACGGTGAGCCGAAGTTAGTCTTGACCTCAGATCTTGTTGTTTTGCCCTCGACTATTAATCCCGCCACGGATTGCTCCGTCTGTTTTCTCAGGCTCTCATTGCCGGTGGTCATGCAGGATGTCAGGGAAATGAGCGGCATTCCCAGCAATAACATGCCAGCAATTTGGCGTCGGATGAAAGCGTTGACGGTGGTTGAACCTGTTCTCATAAGTTTCATGTTGCGATAGATAAAGCATGACCGCAACTGCTTAATCGCCCGGGCATTCCTCATAGGAATTCGCTTTCGTGGTGCCGGATCCGACTGGTTGAAGGTGCGCATCGCGAAGACGGGGTGGAATGACACCGTGCTTGCACCTGTGATAGTGTGCGCTAGAATGAGCGTATGAAGACTCTCACTATCACCGAAGGGCGCGGACGACTCGGTTACTGGCTCAAGAAGGCGACTCAAGGCGAGGATGTCGGCTTTATATTTGAGGGCAAAATTGTGGCTTTGCGCCCGGTGGAAGTGGTTTCCACAGATTACGCACTTCAGGAATACGGTTTGACGCCGGAAGAAATGGGGGCGGCGGAAAAACGCATCGGCACGGAACTCAAAGCCGCGCGGAAACGTGGCGAAGTGACACCATTTACCGGAAGCAAGAATGATTTCCGTTGAACTTTCCAAGCGGTTCAAAAAACTTGTGCGGGAGGCGTGTCGGGAGGAAGAGGTGTCAGCAACATTGAGTCTGCTTGTGGAAGGGTTTGGCAAACCGCACGTGCATTCCGGGCTGGCGATCAGGAAGCTGGGCAAGCATCTTTACGAGTGCCGCACCGGTCTGGCGTGGCGGCTCGTCTTTGAAGCGCACAAGGGCGTCCTGACATTTGATTTCGCGGGCGATCACGACGAGGTGCAAGGCTATCTTCGGGGCAAACGCTGAAGAATGGTTTAGGAAGTAGCACGACATTCCGATGTCGTGAATCGAAAGTTTCCTGACGTGGCTGCGCGATAGACCTTCTGAACCCGACATCGGAATGTCGGGCTACGATGTCGGGCTACGATGTCGGGCTACGATGTCAGGCTACAGGGCAAACGCATCGAGCCACGCTGCCAGTTCCAGCGTGAACTCACTTGGGCGTAGCTTTGCGGGATTTCGGACGATGTATTCACGGGTTCGAGCCAACTCCCCCAAGTCACGCATCACTCGGTCGAAGGATTCTTCCTGCCAGACTTGGCCGTCCGCCGGCCCGAGCCGCATACCGCTGAAACGTTTCACGGAATACAGCCATTCTTCAAGTTTCACTCCTGGGAAAGGCTGCACGATGAGATGAACATGATTGGGCATAAGCACGAAGTCCCCCAACCACACCCGCTGCCCGTGGAAATGACGCAATGCTCCGCCCACCACCTGCCGTGCAGCAGCTTCCCGCAAAAGACACGCACCGTGGCAGCGATCCAGCTCCACGAAATAGCGCCGTGCTTGCTCGCGTTCAAAGTTACGGAGTTCCCCCTTGGGCACCGCGATGCACGCACCTTGATAGCGTTCAGGTGCTTCTATCTCCCAAGCAGGCTCGATGCCATGAGCACGCAACCAGTGTTCGCGATCCTCCCGCCAGCGAAGCATCACGGATATGGGGATGGAATCCGCCAGGCGGAAGGTGACGAAATAAGTCACTCCCTCCGCGCGCCAGTGCGGGAGGTTGCGCCGGTAGCCAGGCACGCTCCACGCATCTTCATCATCAAAGCTCACGAAAGCCGGATTCTCAGGAATGCTCGTCGGAGGTGAAAGGCGCTCCATAAAGCATAGTAGCACGACATTCTGATGTCGTGAATGGAACGTCTCCTGTCGTTTCCACGCCCCAAACCCACTGATCCCGACATCGGAATGTCGGGCTACAATGTCGGGCTATTATGTCGGGCTACACAGGTCGCGTTTTCTCACTTCATGAACATCTTGTCCTTGTCGTTTCCACCGGAGAGCAGGTAGGCGAGAAGGTCTTTGAGTTCATCTTCGTTGAGGGAGTTGATGAGGCCGGGGGGCATCATGCTGACGGGGTAGTCCTTCCTGCTCTTGATGTCCTTGGCATCAATGGCAATGGTGAAATTCGGCGCGAAGGGATTGGTCATCACGTTCACCTTGCCATCAGCCTCGCTGATGATGCGGCCGAGAACGGTGCTGCCGTCGGTCTTCTCAATCTGGTGCGAGCCGTATTGGTCGCTGATGACCTTGCTCGGTTCGGTGATGTTTTCCACGAGATCGCGAATCGTGTAGCGGTTGCCTGCGCCTGTGACATCGGGCCCGATGCTGCCGCCGCTGCCGGCGAAGTTATGACAGGCGGCGCACATGACGGCGCTGAAGAGATTTTTACCGGAGGCGAAGTTGCGTCCGGTGAGGCCGCCTTGGGCGAACTTGACGACTTCGTCCGTGGTATAGGCTCTGCCGGGGCCTTTCGGTGCAGTGATGTTCGCGGCGATGACGCTTTCCACTTTGCTGGAGATGGCCTCCAGCTCGGCGAGTTCATTCTGCGGGGCGAATTCGGCGAGCGCTTCTTTGCGGGTGTTTTCCAGGAAGCCCTTGAAGCTGTTGCCGCCCTTCCAAGAGCCGGTGTGAGGGAACCACGAGAAGTATGTGCGGCGCAGTTCGGGCGTCCATCCAGCGGTGCAGTTTCTCAAGGAAAAAATGTAAGCGATCTGCTGCCGATTAGGGCGACTCTGGTGGACGTCCAGGGCGGCCTTGCCGTATTGCGTGTTGCGTTCCAGCAGGGCGTCGGTGGCCAGGGCTTCGTCGTCATCGCGCGCGGTGGCCATGAGGCCAAGGGTCTTGGCGGCGACGGTCTTGGAGTCGAGGAATATCAGAAGCTGACAAAGCTCGCGGTTCAGCGAGGCATCCTTAGCGGGATAGAGAGGATCGATATGGGCGGCTGCTTTCGCGCAAGCGGCGGCGTCCGGTTTGCCCAGCCGGGTGAAGGCCAGCTGATACGCGCGGACAAGCTGAAGCTGAAAGTCCAGGCTGAGCGCGTTGAAGTCGAGCTTGTCGAGCGCGGCGAGAATCTTCGCCTGTAATTTGCCATCGGCTTCATTAGTCGAGCCAACCGCAGCGGAGGAACTTCCGGCAGCCGGTTTCTTGCGCTCGTTCGGCTTTTCAACGTGTTGCTCCGTTCGGCCAGCCCGTGCCAGGGCGATCATGGATTCGATGAGGGCTTGTGGCGCTGTTTGAGCAAGTGCCTTATCAGCCCACGCCGCCACTGACTGGCGCTCCAATGCGATGCGCGCGGCGAAGCGAATGTTCCTGTCGGCGTCTCCAATGAACTTGAGGGCCTTGGCTGTGGCCTCGGCACTTGGCGCACTTTGATGGAGTTGCTCCAGTTCAAATCGAGCGGCGAAAGATTTACCCAGCGCAACGGGTGCAGCCTTTGCGGTGCTTTCCTTGCCAGCATAGGTCACACGATAAACCGCGCTCTGCGTGCGGCGACCGCCGGTGGCGAAATACATCGCGCCGTCGTGCGGGTTGATGATGACATCGGTGAGCGGCAACGGTTTGCCGAAGATGAACTCTTCCTTAACGGCCTTGAACCCTGCGCCATTGGGCTCCGTGTGGATGGCATACATGGTGCCATAAGTCCAGTCGTTGCCGAACATGGCGCGCTGATACTTGGCGGGGAATTTCGCGCCCGTCCCACAGGTCACGCCCGTGGGCGAGCCGGGGCCGATGTCAACGACGGCGGGAAGACTGTCTTCATAATAGGCGGGCCATTTGCCGCTGCCGCTGCGCCAGCCGTATTCGCCACCGCTCACGCAATGGTTGATGCGCGTGGGGCGATACCATGGCGCGCCGATGTCCCACTCCATGTCGGCGTCGTAGGAGAACATCTCGCCATTGGCGTCGAAGGCGAAGTCGAATTCGTTGCGGAAGCCCGAGCAGAAGAGTTCAACGTTCTTGCCATCGGGATCCATTTTGCAGATGTAACCGCCCGGCGCGAGGATGCCGCGCGCGTGGCCATTCGCATCCCACATGCGGGGCAGGATGTGGTCTTCATCCCAGGAGTTCATCGCAGCGCGGGACTTGCCGAGGTTTTCCGGGAGCTTGGTGTGGTTCCCGCAATTGAAGAAAATGCTTTTGCCATCAGGCGAAAGCTGGATCGAATGCGGTCCGTGTTCTCCGCTTCCGACAAAGGAGCTGAGTAGTTCAGGCTCGCCGAAATGATTGTTACCGTCTTTGTCTTTCAGACGATAGATGCCCTGTTTCATTCCCTTGGCCTCAGGCGCGCTGGCTTCGTCCAGCATGACATAAAGCGAATCGTGCGCATAGAGCAGACCGTGTGCCCCTCCGATATGAACATCCAGCCTTTCCACCTTGGCGGGCACTGTTGACCCGATAGGTGGCTGTGTGAGTTGGTAGATGCCGCCGTATTGGTCGCCGCAGATGAGGCGGCCCTTCTTGTCCACGGTCAGGGCAACCCAGGAACCTTGTTCTGCTTTCGGAACCGTGTAGAGATGTTCCACCTTGAACCCCGGCAAAGCAGTGATGCTGGATTGTTCAACAGGCGCGTCGGCCGGGCCAGCTTTCCCGGCAAGGGCCAAGCCCCAAGGCGCGTCACCATACTTCGCGATGGTTACGGCTGGCTTCCAGTCTGTCTTGCCATGTGCCGCAGCCTGCCACTTGCTGTCGGTTTCCACCGTGGTCTTTTTCCCGTCATTTCCTTCAATGACCAGCGCGGCGACGAGAGCTGCGATGCCGTCTACATTGTAAGCTTGCACCAGAATTTCATTTTTTCCTTCATGCAGTTCGGCCTTTACATCTGCCTCTGAGGGCTCCTGCCAGGCTGTGTTACCGATCACTTTTTTCCCATTGATGAGCGCCGTGGCACCATTGTCGCAGGTTAGTTTCAAAACGGCTTTCTTGATGCCTCCGCTGATGACGAACTCAGTGCGGAAGTCCGCTTGCTCATTGGGTCCGGCATTTTTTGAAGTCCAGATCCATTCGGGTTCGGCGCAGAGCATCAATGGGAACAGGAACAGGGTGGCGAGGGTGATTTTCATCATGGTATAAAGTGGAGCAATGGATTACGCGCGGAGGATGTCGCTTTTTTCAGGAATCGTGCAAGTTATCATTTTCGCTGCAAGGCTCCTTGCTTGCGCCCGGCCTCCTTCTTGCTAACAAACGCCTGTGCCATCTAATTGGAAAAAATCAGCATCCACCAATATTCCTGCACTTGGGGCCACCCTGACGGGCGATGGAGTCAGCTTCGCCGTCTTTTCACGACAGGCCCAAGCGATAGATGTCTGTCTTTTCGATCCTGAAAAGACCACCCGTGAAATTTCCCGTGTGCGTTTGGAGCGCGGCGATGAAGATGTCTGGCGCGGCTTGGTCAGTGGTGTCAATCCTGGCACGCTGTATGGATTCCGTGCCCACGGGTCTTGGGAGCCGGGGAAAGGACTCTGGTTTAACCCGGGCAAGCTGCTACTCGACCCTTATGCGAAAGCCATCAGCGGAAATCATAAATGGCATCCATTGATGCAGAACATCGGAGCCAATGGAACCCCCGATTTCCGGGACAATGGTCGCTCTGCACTGAAGTCGGTCGTGATCAGTGATGAGTTCGACTGGGAAGGTGATGCCTTATTGCATACGCCATGGGCGGATACAGTCGCCTATGAAATGCACGTGCGCGGCTTCACGATGAAGCATCCCGGTGTGCCGAAAAAACTGCGCGGCACTTACGCCGGACTGGCCGAGCCTGCGGTGATCGATTATCTCAAGGACACCGGCGTCAGCGCCGTGCAGTTGCTCCCGGTGCATCAGCATCTCGACGACGGATTCCTCATCCAGCGCGGGCTGACGAATTACTGGGGCTACAACACCATCGGGTTCTTCGCGCCGCACAGCGAATACGCCGCGGCGCGTGATGCGCAGTCACAGGTCATCGAGTTTAAGAAAATGGTGCGCGCACTGCATCGTGCCGGGATCGAGGTCATTCTCGATGTCGTCTATAATCATACGGCGGAGGGCGATGAAAACGGCCCCAACATTTTTCTGCGTGGTCTGGATAACAACAGCTATTACCTCACGAATGGCGATGCCAGGACGCTGAACTATACCGGTTGCGGAAACACGGTGAATGCCTCCTCGCCTCCGGCGCTCCGGCTCATCATGGACAGCCTGCGTTACTGGGTGCAGGAGATGCATGTGGATGGATTCCGCTTTGATCTCGCGGCCACGCTCGGCAGGCGCGGGGATCAATTCGATTACTTCGCGCCATTCTTCCAAACGGTGGCTCAGGACCCGGTTCTTTTCCGAGTGAAAATGATAGCCGAACCCTGGGACATTGGCCCCAACGGCTATCAGGTCGGCGGCTTTCCCAAGCCGTGGCGCGAACTTAATGGCCGCTATCGCGATGACGCCCGTCTTTTCTGGTGCGGTTCCCCGTGGGGCACGGCCGATGTGGCAAAACGTTTTTGCGGGAGCGAAGACATCTTTGGTCCGGGGGGACGTTCGCCGCTTTCCAGCGTAAATTTTCTCACCTCGCACGACGGCTTCACCTTGCGTGATGTTCTCAGCTATCAGGACAAGCACAACGAAGCCAACGGCGAAGACAATCGAGATGGCGACAATCAAAATCATTCCTGGAACTGCGGCGTGGAGGGGGAGACCAAGGACGCTGCCGTGCTCGCGCTCCGCCGCAAAATCGCCCGCTCCATGCTGGCCACTTTGTTCTGCTCGCTCGGTGTGCCATTTCTGAACGCGGGTGATGAACGTTGGCACACGCAACGAGGGAACAACAACGCCTACTGCCAGGACAACGAGATCAGTTGGATTGACTGGAGCGAGGGCGAGGATGCCCGCTCCATGCAGTCTTTCGTCAGGCAGCTTGCCGCCTTCCGCAGGTCACAGCCTGCGTTGCGGAGCGCGCGTCACTTTGACGGGCGCATGAATCCCTCGACCCGCCAAACGGACGTCTCATGGTTCGATGCACTCGGTGCCCCCATGTCGCACGAAATGTGGCACACGCCGGACACTTCATTTTTTGCGGCCTTGATGAACTTGCCCGGCCATAATCGCGGATCGGAGGATCAGAACCCCCTGCTTTTCCTTTTCAACACCTCGGCAAAAAATGTCCCGTTCCCGCTGCCTGAAGGCGGCTGGTCATTGGTTTTCGACACCGCGCGCGAAGCCAGTTTCCCGGACACCGTCGTTACACTTGAAGCAGGAGAGAGCTTTCCTTGTGAAGCGCGCTCCGTGGCATGTCTTGTGCTTGTTTGAGTGCTGTCTGCCCCGGCTTTTTAACCGCTCATGCGCAAAACAAAAATACTCGTCACCCTCGGCCCGGCCACGGAAACCGTGGAAAACATCAGCAGGCTCATCGACTGCGGTGCGAACCTTATCCGGCTGAACATGAGCCATGCCTCGCATGAATGGACTCGCGCGGTTTATGCCCGGGTGCGCCAAGCTGCGGCGGCGCGGAACACCGATGTGGGCGTGCTCATGGATTTGACCGGGCCATCCATCCGCACCGGGGACGTGACGTCACCGTGGCAGCTCAAGCCCGGAAATTTCGTTGAATTCCGCACCGATGAATCACTCGCGCCGACCACGGAGTTTTCCACCACGGTGAACTATCCCGGCATCACGGATGATTTGAAAACGGGCGACCCCATCTCCATCGACGGCGGCATGATCCAGATGCGGGCGACCATCGTCAACGGCAAGCGCATCCTCGCCGAAGTCATCACCGGCGGCGAAATGAAATCCCGCCGCCACATCAACCTCCCCGGCGTGGACGTGAACCTCCCGCCGCTGACGAAAAAAGACTACACCGATCTCGATCTCGGCGTGGAGCTCGGCGTGGATTACTTCGCGCTCAGCTTCGCCCGCGAGCCAGCTCATATTCAGCATTTGGAATTGCTGCTGGAGCAGAAGAACAGCAATGCGCGCGTCATCGCGAAGATCGAGAATCAGCAGGCGCTGCACAACCTCGATGCGCTCGTCCTCGCCTCCAAGGGCATCATGGTCGCGCGGGGCGATCTCGGCAGCGAATGTCCCGTGGAAGACCTGCCGATCATTCAGCGCGACATTATCGAGCGCTGTTCCTATCATGGAAGGAAAGTCATCATCGCCACCCAGATGCTAGAAAGCATGATCGAAAATCCCGTGCCCACCCGCGCGGAAGTCACCGACATTTTCAACGCCGTCACCGAGCAGGTGGACTGCGTCATGCTCAGTGGTGAAACCAGCGTGGGCAAGTATCCTGAACGATGCGTCGCCGTGCTCGACAAGGTCGCGCGCCGCACGGAGGAACGTTACCCCTCCGGACGTTTCGCCAGCGACGCTCCGCTCAAGACTAACAAGCACAAAGTCGTCAAATCCGCCGTCGTCCTCGCCAACAGCATCCCCGGCTCCAAGCTCATCGTCTTCACCAAAGGCGGCGTCACCGCCCATCTTCTGGCCCATCAACGCCCGGAATCCGCGCCTATCTTCGCCTTCACGCCCAGCCTCCATGTCAGCCGCGCCATGATGACCGCGCGGGGAGTGTTTCCCTTCGTCATGGAGTTCGCTGGCCGACCGAGCGACACCATCGAGGCTGCGTTGCAAATTCTCCGCGCCCGGCAGCTCGTCTCCATCGGCGATCCCATCGTCATCCTCAGCGACGTGCTCCACGATGAATTGATCGTGGATTCCATCCTGTTGCGGGATGCGTGAGGGTGGGGGTAACTGGAGCACCAGGGCGGCACGGATTGTCCGCGCGGTTGCTGGCAAGAGCGCAGACTATCGAGCCATTGTCTGGCGGACCAATGCGCGGAATGCGTTCATCTCCTCGTTTGATGTGAAGCACCGCTTTGGAATGAGCGTATAAAGTCCACTGCCATACATGAGCAAAAATAATTCTGGACTCTCGATGACACGTTCATAATTCGTCCATGGCAAAGAGGAATCAATCGATGCGGTTTTGAAGTGAATATTCTCAGGCGTGAAAGTTAAATGATATTCTTCCCGAAACTTTGGATTGCGCCGGAACGCTATTTTTGTTCTCCACCGGCTCAATGATAGCCAATTGAACCATTCTGCCACCGCCAACGGAAACCAAATAACTGTCCACCAACGCAAGGCGACGAACGCGACGCAATAAACACCAAAGCCAAAGAGCAGCACCGCAACGACTTTATCCATTTTAGCCATGACCCCATTGCTGTAGAGAACGCGATGAGCTTCGATGTGGTCTTTTAGCTCGTTGATAAAGCTTATTGAAATTGGAACCGATTGTGTTTCTGCCATTGTTCTTAAAGTGTAGCAATTACGACCGGGTTTCGCTCATCGGGCTAACTACCCGATCGCAGACAGTTTTGCAATGTTTGTCACGAGCGTCATGGCCATTCAGTAAACCTGGCAGGGCGCTGCTGCGTCGGCGCCGTAACTAGTGGGGGCACATGGAGCACCGGGGCAGTGCGGAGCTTCCGGGGAAACGCCATCACGAGGTATTCTCGCGGCCGTTCCACAGGGCGTGGACTCAATCCACCCGCAAAAAATTTGGGTGCCGACGCAGCAGCGCCCTACCGGTCTTTCGGTTCGCGGGGCGCGATCTGGGAAATGCCGCGTATCGACATTGCAGAATCGCGTGTGCGGCCCACCATCGGATGGCGTGAGGGGCAAGGAACGGCGTGTTTTCAACCGCCGTTGCTGCTACCTCGCGATAGCGGTCATGGTCCGGGGTTCATGATGGGCGCGACATCCGGGGTGAGCTTCGGATTCTTGCCGCACTCGTGGTGGGTTTTTAGTCGGCGGTTAGAAACGCGCCGCTCCTTGCCCAGCTTCGGCGTCTGGCTCAGACGCCCTAGTTCTCCCGCGTCATCCTGACCTTGTAGGGCAAGCGCTCCGCTTGCCGAAGTTAGGGCAGGCGGAGCGCCCGCCCTACAACACCATTGCCGCCAGGCGCAGCGCGTTGACTGCTTCTGGATGGTCGTCGCTTCTACTCGTGGGAAAAGGGAGCGCGGGCATCTTGCCCGTAGTGCCCGGCATCCCTGTCGGATACATCATTCCCGACCGCGAAGCGCATTCCGGATTTGCGGCTGCGCCGGAGCAGGAGAATCTTTCAGGCAGGATGCCGATAAGGGCAGGCTGGAAGCCCGCGCTCCCTTATGGGGACTTCCCGAGGACTTCAGCCCTTGGGCTTGGTGACAACGAACACCTCGGTCCGCCCGGCAAAGCCGCCCGACCGGACGATCCAAATCTCGCCGGTATCATTGAAGCGATAGATTGAGTAGGAGTAGTAGTCAGCTGCTCCTTTGGGAGAAGGAACCTGATAGGATTCATACGAGGCTTTGTCTTCCAGCTTTTTGTTTTGTTCGGGCGTCATTTTGGCCCCGATCAGGTCTTTCACTTTCAGATCGTGTTGCCCCACCAGTCTTTCTTTCAGAACTTGTTGGATTTCCGGTGAGGGTTCGGTGGCGCAAATGGGAAGGGTGCTGACGAGGAACGTCAGGAGGAAGGTCAGATGGGTGATTTTCAAGGTGCCGGTTCTGTCTCATGCAAACGCGCATAGTCAACGGTGTATCGCCCATCGGGACCCTGCGCATAAACGTCCACAAATTTTTCACCGAAGCGCACGTCTTTCCAAGTGTAATCCTGCTGGCTCTGCATGGGGGCGGGGATGACGGTGTCCACGCCTACGACTGAGGCCATGAAGCGGCTGTCGTTCGCCTGAAGACTCTCCGCTGTGGTTCCGAAGAGCGGGCTGGTCTCGTCAATGACATGCCGCAGCGTGATGGAGGCGGGGAACATGATGAGGTGATCGAAGGTCAACTTCAGTTCGTAGAACCGGCGCTCCTCGGTTCCTTCGGCGACAAGTTCATCGCGATGAATCATGATGCGGAACCCGGTCTCGACCATGGATTGATGGCGTCCGTTGGCCACGCGGATCATGAGGGTGGGGTTGCCGTCGAAAGGAGCGATCACGATGACCTTGCTGAAGAGGACGCGCGCGGTGGGCCGGGAGAATCGCACAAAGATCAGCCCGGTCATGACGGCCATCCAGAACATGCCAGCGATGATCTCGATGCTGACGACGATGTGCCCGTATGTCGTGGCCGGATGCATGTGCCCGTAACCGACCGTGGCGAGGGTCTCGATACTGAAGAAGAAGGCATCCCAAAAAGAGTGGGGCGGCATCTCGGCGATGCAATCCCCCCCAATGTAGTAGGCCGTGGCGAAGATGAGATTGACCGCCAGATATAAGCCGAGCAGGAGCGCGGTGAATTTCGACCAGCGCAAGGACAGAACCAGATGATAAAGGTCACGCCACTCCCAGCGCTCGGCGTTGATCTTGAGAAACTCCGTCTGGCCCATGCTGACAGGAATGGGTGTGTTCGATTTTTTCATGGAAATAGGCGTGGCTTGAGATGGTGGTTAATGTTCGATCTTGATTGTTGAATGTTCAACTTTGATTGCTTTGCTTGCGATCATGTCGTCGGTTTCCATTTCGCATAAGCTGCCGCCGGGCCTCGCCGCGTTCTGCTCCCGCTGGGGCAAGGAACTGGGCGTGGTGCTGGCGCTGCTGGTGACGCTGGCGGCGCCGTGGGTGTTGAAGCCGAAGGAATCCACCGCAGGGTCGCATTACGACCGGCGGCTGGTGATCATCACGCCGCACAACCAGAAAATCCGTCAGGAGTTCTCCACGGCCTTTGCAAGATACTGGAGGGAGAAGACGGGCGAGAAGCTCAACATCGACTGGCGGGTGCAGGGCACATCCGAGATTTCGATTTACCTCCGCTCGGAATACTCCGCCGCGTTCGAGCAGTTCTGGACGCAGAAGCTGGGCAAGGCGTGGACGCGCGAGATCGCGATGGCATTCGCCAATGGAAAACTCGCGATGCCGGTGGCGGGAGAGAAGCCCACTGAGGCGCAGGAGGCGAGGAAGGTGTTTCTGGAATCGAACACCGGCGTCGGGATTGATCTTTTCTTTGGCGGCGGTTCCTATGATTTTCAAAAGCAGTCGTCGGCTGGCTTTCTTGTGTCCTCGAGCCCCGACGGACGGAACGGGGTGGGGGAGTTGTTTGCCAAACATGGCAACTGGTTCACGGACGCGGTGATTCCGCCGAGCGTGAGCGGCGAGGAATTTTATGACAAAGACAAGCGCTGGGTGGGCAGTTGTCTTTCGAGCATGGGCATTGTTTTCAATCGGGACGCGCTTAAGCGGCTGGGCGTGACTGAGGAGCCATCGCAGTGGAAAGATTTGGCGAATCCCTTGCTCGCGGGCCAGGTGGCCTTGTCCGATCCGAACAAAAGCGGAACCGTGACCAAGGCTCTGGAGCAGATCATCCAGCAGCAGATGCAACTGGCGATAGATGAAGTGAAGCGGCAGCCGAAGCCGTTTCAGACGGCGAAGGAGCAGGTTGACGAGGGCTTAAGCATCGGCTGGAAACGCGGCTTGCAATTAATCCTGCGCATCTGCGCCAATGCCCGCTATTTCACGGATGCGGCGACGAAGATTCCGCTGGAAGTTTCGCAAGGCGATGCCGCGGCGGGCATGTGCATTGATTATTACGGGCGCTCGTTTGAGGAGCAGGTCAGGAAGCCCGATGGCTCGACGCGCGTGGGATATGTGACGCCCTTGGGCGGCTCCAGCGTGGGCGTGGATCCGGTGGGCATGTTGCGCGGCGCGCCGGAACCAGAATTAGCGACAGCGTTCATGGAGTTTGTCCTGAGTGAGGAAGGGCAGAAAATTTGGAACTATCGCCCCGGTTCGCCGGGCGGGCCCGAAAATGCGGCGTTGCGACGGCTGCCGGTGCGGCGTGATTTTTATACAGACACCAACCGGCAATACATGGCCGATGCCGGGGTGAAACCGTTCGAGGAAGCCAAGGCGTTCACTTATCACCCGGAGTGGACGATGCCGTTGTTCGATGTCATCCGCTTTCTGGTGCGGGTTATGTGCATTGATTTGCACGAAGAGCAGCGGGAGTCGTGGCGCATTCTCGCGCAGGCAAATTTTCCGCCGCGCGCGACGTCGATGTTTGAGGATACAAAGCTGGTGAACTATCAGGCTGCCCTCAAACTTGCCACCGATCTGAAGCGCAACGACAAGGAACAGGAAGTCAAAACGGCGCGCGAACTCAGCGCGGTGTTTCGCGGACAGTATGACAAGTCGCGCGAACTGGCGCGGCGCGGTCAGTGAGAATTGGAAGATAGGAGATGGAAGATGGAAGATAGCATTGCAAAGTTTGAAGACTTGGAGGCTTGGAAGACAGCCAGGGGACTTGTTACGGCTGTATATAAACTTACAACAGCCTCGGACATCGCAAGGGACTTCGGACTTCAGAGCCAGCTTCAACGAGCTGCGGTTTCGATCATGAGCAACGGACCACAATCTCCCATTTCGCAACCCAAATGAGCCGCACCGTTTCCTATGCCGTGTTCGTTGGGATGAGTGTGTTTTTTGCGTGCTTCTTCTTGATGCCGATTTGGAGCGCGCTGCAAGCGGCGTTTGTTTCCTCCAAAGGCCAGTTCACCATGGATTACATCTGGGAGGTCTTTCGGAATCCGGTGAACCGCGAAAGCCTGTGGAATTCATTTGTGATCGCGATTGTGAGCACCATCGGGTCAGTCGCGGTGGGGCTTCCACTGGCGTTGCTGTTCACGCGGTATCAGTTCCCCGGCAAGAACGTGATGAACTCGCTGGTGCTGCTGCCGATGATCCTGCCTCCGTTTGTCGGTGCCATCGGCGTCCGGGCGATGATGGGACAGTCAGGATCAATAAACAGCCTGCTCATCAAGTTGGGTTTTATGAGCGCGGCCCATCCGGTGGACTGGCTGGGCAGCGGACAGATGAAGGGTGTGATCCTGCTGAACGTGCTTTCCCATTTTCCGATCCTTTATCTTAACATCTGCGCGGCGCTGGCCAACCTCGATCCTGCATTGGAGGAGGCGGCGGCGAACCTCGGCTGCAAGCCGCGCGCGCGATTTTGGAAGATTACGCTGCCTCTCATTACGCCAGGCATCTTCGCCGGCGGCACCATTGTTTTCATCTGGGCTTTCACGGACTTGGGTGTGCCATTGGTGTTTGATTACACGCGGGTAATGAGCGTGCAGATTTTCGATGGGCTCAAGGACTTGAGCGGCAATCCATTTCCCTATGCGATGGTGGTGGTGATGTTGTTCTTCTCATTGCTGTGTTACGTGACCAGCAAGAGGCTGTTTGAAAAATCCACTGAGGCTGGAGGCGGGCGAGCGACGATGGGTCGGGAAACGATTGTTCTTTCCAAAACAGCGGGACGTTTGTGCAGCTGGGCGTTCGGCTTGTGCATCTTCATCGTGGTGCTGCCGCACCTGGGGGTGATTCTGCTTTCACTGTCGTCGGACTGGTATCGCACTTGGCTGCCGGAAGGGTTCACGCTGCGGCATTATCACGATGTGCTTGGCCATGAACTGACGCTCAAGGCTATCGGGAACAGTTTGAAATACGCCTCCATTGCCACGTTGCTCGATCTCGTGCTCGGCGTCGGAGTAGCCTACGTCAATGTGCGCACACGCATCTGGGGGCGGCAGATTCTGGATGCCATGGCCATGCTGCCGCTGGCCGTGCCGGGGTTGGTCATGGCCTTCGGCTATCTGGCAATGGCGCGTGAAGGTCAGACATTCCATTGGCTCATGTTGGGCGAAGACCCCGTGGTCTTGCTGATCATCGCTTACTCGGTGCGGCGTCTGCCGTATGTTGTGCGCTCCGCCAGCGCGGGCTTCCAGCAAGTGAGTCCGACATTGGAGGAAGCTGCGCAGAATCTGGGATGTCCGCCGCTGAAGTCGATGCTGAAAATCACCCTGCCACTGATCGCGCCGAACCTGATCGCGGGGGGATTGCTCGCGTTCTCGTTCGCCATGCTGGAGGTGTCCGACTCCATGATCCTCGCGCAGCAATCGGCCCATTATCCGATCACCAAGGCGATCTACGCATTGGTCAGTGCTCTGGGCGACGGGCCTTATCTGGCCGCAGCATTGGGCGTATGGGCCATGATGTTCCTTGGCGTCACGCTAACCGGAGCCGGTTTGTTGCTTGGGAAAAAACTCGGGGCCTTGTTCCGCGCTTAGTGCCAACATGGAAATTAACTCGCCGCGGAGCTAATTTTGTTTGTCCGTGATGAGTTCGATTTTGTGACGGCTGAAGTCTGAAAGCCCCACTACCAAGCCCAGGCCAACAAAGCCAGCGCCAATTATCTGAGAGACTTTTACATCCACACCTGGAAGAAGAAAATAGCTGAGAAATGGAAGCACGACGATATAAAGATTCGTATAAGGAACCCAGACGTGGACAGGATACTTTGAAAGCACGAAGAAGCCCCAGCTATAGACATATCCCGTCAGGCCAGCGCCAATGGCAAAAATAACCGCGCGCTGGGGCGAGAAATAGCTGGTGAAACTTTTCCATTCGATCAATGCGATGGCAGCGATGGCGAGAGTGGCGAAACCGAATTTGAAAATTTCGCGCCACACCACAAAGGCATTGGCGCTCACCTTGTGTTTGGCGAGTTGAACGGATTTGTTGTTCAGGATTTGCTGGGAACACAGGCAGAGATTGATGATGACCAGCCACACCACGGCCTGCCAGTCGAGTGAACCGATCATTGCAGCTTTCGCCGGAGAAATCCCTCCGCTGCTCAATACGACATGACTCAGTTGGGGAATGCTATCCAAACGCAGTGAAAATATCACCAGCCCTGTCAGGACGAAAACAGTGCCAATCCAGTGTTCTTTGCGCACCGTCGATCCAAACATCAACCCTGTGGCCACAGGCAGTAAAACTATGTAAATGGAGATGAAGGGCACCCACAAATGTGGCGAATAGCGCGAGATGCTGAAGAAGCCCACATTCTCGATGATGCCTGTGAAAGAGCAGATGGAGATGGTTAAAATGGAAGCCCATCCCGGCCAAAACTCCCTGGCAGAGCGACCTTTGATCGCCTCGACGACGACAGCAAAAACCGCCCATGACAGCTTAAAAAGTTCCCGCCACCATGTCAAAACAACGGCGGTGGAAAACTCGGCCAGGCCACTGGACGGGAGGTCGCTGTGTTTAGGCAGCGCATTGTCCGCGCCATTGGTCTTATCAGCCTGGCTTCGCGCCAGATTGTTCAGCAGTTGCTGCCCACCGAGCGCGGCGTTGATGATGAGCAAAACAAGAATTACGGCCCATTCCATACAGTTGCACAGTGATGACAAACGGCGTTTCTGCAACCCCTGCGGCTGCCATATGCACATGAAGCCCCTCCGTTGCCTTCTAGAGCATCTGCCAGCCCGGCTCCATGGAGGCAGACATCTAAATTTTCCTGCTTGCCAAACTGCACATTGCGTGTTTCTTCCCGGCCCGCGCGAGCCAGCTCAACCGCTGTTGGTCTTCAGGTTCCGACTTCTTCAGAAGCTCGGAAAAGCTCGCCCTGAAGGCAACCCCAGCCACAATCGATAAAACATATGCCCATCCGTCTTGCCCGTTTTGAAATGCCGAACCGCCTCGTGAAAAACGAAGCCACGGCCACCGAAACCTTCGCCCAGTTCGTCGCCGAACCCTTTGACCGCGGTTACGGTCACACCATCGGCAACAGCCTCCGCCGCGTGCTGCTTTCCTCTCTGGAAGGCGCGTCCATCACCAGCGTCCGCATCAAAGGTGCGGAACATGAATTTTCCACCCTGCCAGGCGTCATCGAAGACGTGACCCAGATCGTTCTGAACCTCAAGAAGGTGAAGTTCCAGCACTTCGAGGTCAAGGAAACACGGCTGCTCCAGCTTCACGCCGACAAGGAAGGCGTGGTCACTGCGGGCGACATTCAGGAAGACTCCAATTACCAGGTCATCAACAAGGACCAGATCATCTGCACCCTCGATCGCAAAGGCAAGATCGAAGCCGAGATCGAAGTCAAGGTGGGCCGCGGCTTCGCCACGGGCGAAGACAACAAACGCCCCGACATGCCCATCGGCGTCATCCCGATTGATTCCATTTTCTCGCCCGTCACCCGCGTGAAATACGGCGTGGAAGCGACCCGTGTCGGACAGAACACCGACTACGACAAGCTGGTGCTCGACATCTGGACTGATGGCCGAGTAAGCCCGCAGGATTCGCTCACGCAGGCTTCCGCCATTATCCGTCACCACCTGGATGTGTTCGTGAACTACGACGATAAACAAGTCGAATTCGACGCCGCGCCCGAAGCACAGAGCGAGGAAAACCTGGAGCTGCGCAAGCTGCTCAACATGTCTGTGAACGAGATCGAACTCTCCGTTCGCGCAGCCAACTGCCTGAACAACGCCAATATCACCAGCGTAGGACAGCTTGCTCAGAAATCCGAAGGAGAGATGCTCCGCTACCGCAACTTCGGCAAGAAGTCCCTCACTGAAATCAGGGAGAAACTCGCCGAACTCGGACTCACGCTCGGTATGAAGCTTGAGCAGCACCTGCTGGAGCCGCTTCCCGGCGGATCCTCACTTCTGCGTGCCGCCGGCTTCCGCCGCGACGATGATGAAGGCGATGCCGACAACTTCAGTCGTCTGGTTGCCGCCAACCTTGGTGATGACGAAGAATAAATTATTTTACCAACCGGACAACCGATTCAACCAGCATTTCCATGAGACACGGTAAAAAAACAGTCAAACTCCAGCGCAAAAAGAGCCATCGCGATGCGATGCTGAAAAACTTGGTGAAGAGCCTCATCATTCACAAGCGTATCCGCACCACTCTCGCCAAGGCCAAGGCCCTCCGCCCCGTTGCGGAAAAGATGGTCACCTATGGCAAAAAGGCACTGGCCGCCACTGGCGGTAACGAGCAGGAAGTCGCCGCCAAGAAAGTCCATTACGCCCGCCTGGCATTTGCCATGCTGCGTGACAAGACCCTGGTGTTCAAGCTCATCAATGAAATCGCCGCCGCATCCAAGGATCGCGTCGGAGGTTATTGCCGCATCACCAAGCTCGGCCAGCGCATGAGCGATTCCGCTCCGATGGCTTTTGTCGAGTGGGTCGATTCCTTCGTCCCGAAAGGCGATGAAGCCGATGAACCTGAAGCCGATGCAGCGGAAGAAACCAACCCCAAGGCCAAAGCTAAAGCCAAGTCCACCAAGAAAAAAGCGACCAAGAAAGTCGCGGCCAAGGAATAGACTTCCTCATATCCCAATCACAAAAAAACGCGACGGCTCCGGCTGTCGCGTTTTTTTTGAACAAATTTGATCAAGCCCGCAACGACCAAGCGAGCAGGGCTTCCGCGTCCTTCCACACGGATTCGTTGTCATTGAGGACAACCACGATACGGCGACGTCCATCCTTTTCTCCGCTGCATACGAGGCAGTGCCCGGCGAGCTGAGTGTAGCCGGTTTTCATGCCATCGCACGGTGGGTAGGAATGAAGGACGCGGTTGGTGTTCTCCAGTCTGATGACCTTGCCGTCCGCTTTGGGAAAATCAAAGCGGCGCACATCAATGATGTCGCGAATAATGGGATTGGCGTCATCGGCTAGCGCGAGTCGGGCCATGTCGCGGGCCGTGGAATATTGATCATCAGCAGGCAGGCCGTGCGGGTTGACGAAATGGGAATCGGCCATGCCAAGGGCGGCGGCGCGCTTGTTCATCTTGTCCACGAAGGCCTCGATGGAGCCGGCGTTGTCGCGCGCGAGGGCCTGGGCGATGTCGTTGGAACTTTTCACCAGCAGGGCGGTAAGAAGCTGGATGCGCTGGTATTGCTCTCCGGTCTTGAGTCCGATGCGCACCGGGGCGCAGTCGATGTCCGGCGCCTCCACGGTGAGATAGTCCTCAAGGTTGTCGGATTCTGAAATAATGAGCGAGGTGAGCAATTTCTGAGTGCTCGCGACCGGGCCGCGTTTGTCAGGATTTTTCTCCAGCAATATGTCGCCGGTTTTTGCGTCCACCACCATCACGCGGTCGGCCCTGACTACAGGAAAGGGGCCGCGCTTCGCGTTGTCGGCATGGAGTTGTTGCTGGCGGCGAATCCGGTCGAGTTCCTCGCTGAGCTGGTTTTTAAGTTGCTCGACCTCGATGCGTTGCGCTTCCAAGGCGCGCTCTTTTTCGGCGAGTGCCTGTTCACGCCGGACGAGGCTGTTCTCGCGATCATCAGCAGAAAATGATGATGTGGCCAGGGGGAGGCTGAGCAGAAGCGAAAACAGGAAGGTGAGTTTGAAAAATGCAGGGGCGGGCACGGCGGACGGTGGATTTGAGTATGATTTTACGGTGATGCAGACGGCGATCCTTCTTTGAATTTATGACGCGAGATCAATCGCACACTTCAGCAAGCAGTTCCTTTAGCTTGCGTGCGGGCCATTGTCCCGAGGCGTTCGACTCGCCGAGATGGCCGTAGTTCAAAATGGAACCGCAACGCGCCAGCACGATGCGGGAGGCACGGCCCAGCGGCCCCATGCCCATGACGCTGACTGGCATCCGCCGGGGACCGTCGAGAAGTTTCAGCAGTCGCGCGAGATCGCCCGGGCTGTGCAGCGTGGTGGCAATTTTAACCGCATCGAACTGGAATTGCAGGGCCATGTCAATGGCTCCCAGCAGCACGTCATCCGATGGTGTGCCATTGAAATCATGAAACGAGCCGACCACGGAGACGCGCTTCGATCTGGCTTTTTTTATCAAGGGCTGGAGATCAAGCGCGCTGCGCAGTTCGACATCCATGAATGTGGCGAGATCGAGATGGGCATCGAGCAGTGAGGAGCGATGCGCGCTGTCCAGATTAGCTTGTCCGCCCTCGTCGGGATGTCTCGCGGTGATGAGCAGCGGCAGCGGCAAACGGGCGGCGTGAGCATGAAGTTCATCAACTGGAAGATCGATCATATCCAGCCGGAGTTCGATGAGATCGCAATCAGCGGGGGTCAGGTTGGCAGAGAGGATGTCATCTAAAGTATGCGCGGAGGAAACCACTCCGACGACAAGCGGCGAAGGGCTTGCGAGCAAACTTTTGTTGGTTTCCAGTTGAGGCATTATCAAATTTCTGCTAATTATTGAAGAATACTTAACACTATTTAAGTAAGAATCTTACTCACAGTATGATCGGGCGACGTCAAGAAATCAATCTACAGCTCAGTCAGCTGGCCGATTTCGTCATCCTTTCGGGCTGCCTTTTCATCAGTCATCGGCTGCGTGCCGTGATCGGCCCGAGCCTGTTCCCCGGCATGGAGCCGGTGCCGGGCTTTGCCCATTTTTTCTGGGTTTTGGCGATCATCGCGCCTTTCACACCCTTGGTTTTGGAATCACGGGGGTTTTACAAAAACATTCTGAACAAGACCTTGGGAGAGAGCTTGCGTCAGCTGGCCGCGACGCTGTTGCGAGTCGGGGTGATGATTGGTTTTTTCCAGATATTTTTCCGTTGGGAGATTCACAGTCGTGCGGTGCTGGCGCTTACTGGAATCTTCGGGGGCGTCGCGCTTCTGATCAAGGAGCAGGTCATCAAAGGAATTATGCGCCGGCGCTTGATATCTGGTCATGCCAGCCGTGAGCGCGTGTTGCTGGCTGGACCTTCCGAAGACACCAAGCGCATGATCGCGACCATGACTGAGGACCAGCTTGCGGAAATTAATATTGTCGGTGAGTTCGATGTCACACATGAGCCGGGTTCGCGCTTGGTGGCATTGCTCCATGAAAAATCCGTCTCGCGGGTCGTCTTCGCGGCGCAGCATGTTCATTTCAGCAAGATCGAAGAAGCGGTGCAAATCTGCGAGACCGAAGGTGTGGCCTCATGGATCAGCGCGGATTTTCTGCAAACCACGATTGCGCGGCCAACATTCGATGTGCTCGGGGGCCGGCTCATGATCGTCTTCCAGACCATGCCGGATGTGTCGTGGGCGCTTTGGTTCAAGGATGTTTTCGACCGGCTGGGCGCACTCCTGCTGCTCGTGCTCACTGCCCCGCTCTGGGTTCTGGCCATGACCGGCATCTGGCTAGGTTCACGCGGCCCCATCTATTTTTCACAGGACCGGGCGGGCCGCTATGGAAAGCCGTTCCGCATGTTCAAGTTCCGCACCATGTGTCTGGACGCAGAGGAATTGCGACAGAAAATGGACGATCAAAATGAAATGTCCGGCCCTGTTTTCAAAGTCAAAGATGATCCGCGCGTGTTTACCTTTGGGCGCTGGCTGCGCCGCCTGAGCATTGATGAACTGCCGCAGCTCATCAATGTGCTGAAGGGCGAAATGAGCCTGGTCGGGCCGCGTCCGCTGCCGCTTTATGAGATTGATCGCATTGAAAAACACGCCCAGCGCCGCCGACTCAGCGTGAAGCCGGGCCTCACCTGTCTCTGGCAGATCATGGGGCGCAACCGCATTGACAGCTTTGAAGAATGGGTCGCGCTGGATTTGAAATACATCGACAACTGGTCGCTCTGGCTGGATTTGGAAATCATGTGTAAAACCCTGCCCGCAGTCTTGCGAGGATCGGGAGCACACTGATATCAGATAATCACAAAGTTTTTCGGCAAGGGCGCGTTATTGTTTGGTTGCGAGCGTTTTCTCGTTTGCAGTTCCTCCACAACCCGAGCTAAATTATTCAACCTATGTCCGAACCTGCCCACTCTGCCGATCCACTGCCGCAAGATGATGTCGCCGCCATTGATGAACTCCGTCAGGTTTATCAAAAACTCACCGACGAACTGAAAAAAATCATCGTCGGCCAGCAGTCGGTGATCGAGGAACTCGCGATCTGCCTTTTCGCGCGCGGTCACTCGTTGCTCATGGGGGTTCCCGGTCTGGCGAAGACATTGCTCATTAGCCGTCTCGCGGAAACGATGTCGCTTTCCTTCAACCGCATCCAGTTCACACCGGACTTGATGCCCATGGACATCACTGGCACGGACATTCTTCAGGAACTTCCCGGCGGCCATCGTGCCTTTGAATTCGCCAAAGGACCGGTCTTCGCCAACATCGTGCTGGCCGACGAAATCAACCGCGCCCCGGCCAAGACCCAGGCGGCGATGCTCGAGGCCATGCAGGAACACCGCGTCACGGTCGCGGGCCGCACTTACACGCTGGAGGAACCTTTCTTCGTGCTCGCGACGCAGAATCCCATTGAACAGGAAGGAACCTATCCTCTGCCCGAGGCGCAGCTCGACCGTTTCATGTTCATGATCGGCGTGGATTATCCCACCCGTGATGAGGAGATCCAAATCGCCCGCACCACCACCGGCGCCTCAGTGCCCCGGCTGGATCACATTCTTGATGGCGCAAAGGTGAAGGGCTTCCAAGACCTTGTGCGCCGTGTGCCGGTGGCTGGGCACATCTATGAATTCGCCGTTGATCTGGTGCGCCGCACCCGTCCGAACAGTGCCGATGCTCCCGCATGGCTCAAGCCATTGGTCGGCTGGGGTGCCGGGCCGCGCGCCGTGCAATATCTCATTCTCGGAGCCAAGGCCCGCGCCGCGCTTCTCGGCAGTTACATGGTGCGTCTGGAAGACGTGACCGAAGTGGCTGATGCCGTGCTCCGTCACCGCGTGATCACCACCTTCACCGCAGAGTCACAAGGCATCACCAGCCGCGATGTGATCAAACGGCTATTGGAAGAACTGAGCAAGGAAGACTAGCCGAAAAAAATCGAAAGATGACGAAAAGGGATGCTGAGTTTCCAAATCAAATCTCTTTCGATTAGTTTCGATTAGTTTCGATTCTTTCGGCCAATGGACTTCTCATGACGCAACGCGACTTCATTGATCCAGCAGTTCTCGCACGGCTGCTTTCGCTGCCCTTGCATGCACGGCACGCAATGATGGGCGGCGTCTCAGGCCGGCATCGCAGCCCGGTGCGCGGTTCTTCACTGGAGTTCGCCCAGTATCGCAAATACGTGCCGGGCGATGACACGCGTCGTCTCGACTGGCGCATGTGGGGGCGCTCGGATCGTTTTTACATCAAGGAATTTGAGGCGGACACCAACCTGCGTCTATGTCTGCTTATTGACGGCAGCGGCTCCATGGGTTTCGGCCCTGAAGGTGCCACGCGGCTTGATTACGCCCGGCGTCTGGGCGGCGCGTTGGCCTATCTCGCCGCGCACCAGGGCGATGCCGTGGGACTTTGGAGTGTAGGCGAATCCAAACAGGAAATCCGACCCAGGCGCAGTGCCGCGCATCTTCGGCTGATCTTGGATCAATTGGGGAACATGAAGGCAGCGGGCAAAACGACCCTGCTGGAATCCATTCACGAAGCCGCAGAAAAAATTTCATCTCGCGCGCTGGTGGTGATCATCTCCGATCTTTTCGTGCCGCCATCCGAACTCAAGCCCGCCTTGCAGCATCTGCGGTTTCGCAAGCACGACGTGACCGTGTTTCAGCTGCTCGACCAGAACGAACTGGATTTTGATTTTGACCGTCCCGCGCGGTTCGTTGATTTGGAAGGCGCGGAGCCGGTGCTGGCGGACCCGACCATGGTGGCCAGGCAATATCGCGAAGCTGTGCGCCTCTATCTGGCCGAACTGGATGAAGTGGTGCGGACCACGCATGTGGACTTCCACCGGGTGAAGCTCCATGAAAAATACGACGATGTGCTTGCGCGCTTCCTGCTCGGGCGCACGCCGAAGGGGGCGTCGCGATGAGCTTCCTCCAGCCGCTCCTCCTCTTCGGTCTGCCGCTCGCCGCGCTGCCGATCCTCATTCATCTGATCCACCAGCATCGCCGGCGCACGGTGAAATGGGCGGCGATGATGTTCCTGCTGATGGCGCAGCGCATGAACAAAGGCTTCTCGCGCCTGCGGCAGATTTTGATCCTCACCCTCCGCGTGCTGGCGGTGATGGCTCTGATCTTTCTCGTGAGCCGTCCGCTCGCTGGTGGCTGGCTTGGTTTGACCGGTGGCGCGCCGGACACCGTTCTGATTTTGCTCGACCGCTCCGCAAGCATGGAGCAGATCAATCCTCTGACTGGCATGAGCAAGCGCCGCACGGGTTTGGAGAAACTCGCCGCAGGTATCAAGCAAACTTATGGCAGTCGCTCGCGTCTCGTGCTTCTCGACAGCGCGTTGCTGCAAACGTTGCCGCTGGAACGAGCCGATGCCTTGCTCGATCTGCCACAAAGCGAGGCCACGGACACCGGGGCGGACATTCCGGGAATGCTGCAGTCGGCTCTCGATTACATAGCCGCCAACAAAACTGGCCGCACTGATTTGTGGTTGCTGAGCGATCTCAAACAAAGCGACTGGGACGCCAACGGCGGCCGCTGGGAGGCTTTACGCGGGGCATACGCCAGCTTGCGCGGTGTGCGATTTAATCTGCTGAACTATCCTGAATCCGCGAAGGAAAACCTTTCGATCTCGGTGGAAAATATCACGCGCAGGGAAACGAGCGAACGCGCCGAACTCCTGATGGATGTGCGCATCACAAGGAACGAGGCGACTCCGCAGCCGCTGGAAATTCCGCTGCGTTTCGTTATCAATGGTGCCAGCAGCACTGAGAAAGTAACCTTGCGCGACAATCAGCTTTTGCTGCAAGCGCACGCCATCCCCCTCGATAAATCAATGAAACGCGGCTGGGGTCGCGTGGAGCTTTCCGCCGATTCGTATGGCCCCGACAATGTGTTTCATTTCGTCTTCGACGAACCATCCGCGCTGCGCTCCGTCATTGTTTCGGAAGATCCTGTGGAGGCAGAACCGCTTCGCGCAGTTCTGGAATCGGCGGTGGATTCGGCGCGGCGTTATGCATCAACGGTGTTGCCCGTATCGCGCGCGGCGGAAATTCCCTGGGATGAAACGGCCTTGTTGATCTGGCATGCGCCATTGCCCGCGGCTGATTCGATCACTGCGAGGCAGTTGGAAAATCAAGTGGCTGCGGGGCGCTCGGTTGTATTTCTTCCGACGGACAATCCCGGCGACGCCGTGATGTTTGGTTGTCATTGGGGCGCATGGAGAACGGGGACAGATGCCAAGCCCGAACCAGTGACATGGTGGCGCAGCGACTCCGGTCTGCTGGCAAACACCCGCGCTGGCAAAGCGCTTCCTGTAGGTGAGATGGAAGTTACACGCCGTTGTGAAATCATCGGTGAAGGCGTGCCGCTGGCGCGTGTGGGATCAAACGAGCCTTTGTTGGTGCGCGCCTCGGGCACAAGAAGCGGCGGCGTATATTTTCTTGGCACCTTGCCCGGCCCCGGATCATCAAGCCTGGCGCGCGACGGTGTGGTGCTGTTTGCCATGCTGCACCGTGCTCTTGGCGAAGGCGGGCAGGGACTGGGCCGAACCCAGCAACGCACCGCATCCAAAGTGGCGCTGGGTTCTGGTGATATTTCCCAGTGGCAGCGTGTGGGTGTGAAAAATGAAAAGGAAGCGGCATCGCTGCTGCCACTGCGCGCGGGTATTGTTGAGTCGGGCGACAAACTGGTGGCTCTGAATCGTCCACTCACGGAGGACGCGCCCGCAGTCATCAAAAATGAAACGGTTGATCAACTGTTCGCAGGTCTCGATTTTCGTCGCATCGAGGACACACTGGAAACGTCGAAGGGGCTGACCAGTGAAGTCTGGCGCACCTTCCTGATGCTGATGGCGGCAGCCTTGCTGGGCGAAGCGCTGCTCTGTATGCCAGCAGTGAGAGTGATAGCCGAAAAAAGCGAAAAAGGGGAAAGAAGTTTTCCTGTGGGTAATCAACCCACCGCGGCCAGCCAGTCGTGAAATTTCTTGATGTATAGCCATGAAAGACCGGGTATTTGAGATCACAGACTTAGTTCGGGAGACAGGATTTGCGATACATTCGTATCTCGGATCCGGTCATCTCGAGAAAGTCTATGAAAACGCGCTGGCGCATCGCTTGGGCAAACAGGGATTGAAAATAGAACAGCAAAAGGCGCTGTCAGTGCGAGACGAGGACGGCACCATGCTGGGTGAATACTTTGCGGATATTATCGTTGAGGACAGCCTGTTGCTGGAACTCAAGGCGGTGCGCGCGTTCGCGGGCGAGCATGTCGCGCAGCTTTTGGGCTATTTGCGCTCATCAAGGATGGAACACGGCGCATTGTTAAACTTTGGCGCGTCGCGCTTTCAAATCAGAAAACTTGGCATGACCGAGGCGTTTCACTCAACGGAACCGCTCGAACTCGCCTAAACTTTTTTCCATTTTTTTGTTTTTTTCGGCAATTCCATGAAACCACACAGCCAGTCCCTAGTCTTCGCTGACTCGACATTCAGTCTGGTGCTGGGGATTGTTTTTGTGCTGGTCATCACTGTGCTGGCGTGGATGGCGTGGAGTCGGAGTGGCTTTCGTCGTAACATAGGTCTGCTGGAATTTCTCCGGGTCGTCATCGCCATTGGCATTGCGATCACCTTGAACCAGCCGGAGTGGCGCGAGATTTTTCTTCCCGACACCAAGCCGACGCTGGCCGTGCTGGTGGACACCTCGCGCAGCATGGAGACCCGTGACGTGGTCGATGCCGCCCAACCGACGGCCCCCACAAAGTCGCGCGCGGAAATTTCCAAACCGCTCATTGATTCCGCGACTTGGGAAAAACTGAAAAAACGGATGGATGTGGTTATCGAACCCTTTTCATCATCGGAAAAACCGGCGGAGACGGGCACTGATCTGAATGGCGCGCTTTCCTCGTTGATGGAGAAGTATCCCCGACTCAACGGCGTCGTGCTCCTCAGTGATGGCGACTGGAATCTGGGCGGCACACCCGCGCAGGCTGCGACCCGGCTGCGCATGAGAGACGTGCCGGTTTTTGCCGTGCCCCTCGGTGCGGAAACGCGACTGCCGGATGTGGAGCTGACCAGCTTTGAAGTGCCCGCGTTCGGTGTCGCGGGCAAGCCCTTGCGCATTCCCTTCACCATTGAAAGCTCGCTTCCGCGCGATGAGCCGGTGACGCTGGAGATGAAGATGTCCAACGGTGAAGTGGTGACCAAGGAAGTGACGATCCCGGCGATGGGGCGCTTGCAAGACAGCATTGTCTGGAAGCCTGAAACCGTGGGGGATGTGAAGCTCAAACTTACCGTGCCGAAGACCGGCGCGGAAATTTATCCGGACAACAACGCGCTTGAAGCCGCGCTCAACATCCGCAAGGAACAGCTTCGCGTGCTGGTCATCGAGTCCTATCCGCGCTGGGAGTATCGCTTTCTGCGCAACGCGCTGGAGCGCGACCCGGGCGTGAGCGTGAATTGCCTGCTGTTTCATCCCGGACTCGGCAAAGTCGGAGACGGCCGGGGCTATCTGCCCGCATTTCCAAAGGATGATGAACTGGCGAAATTCGATGTCGTGTTTGTCGGCGATGTCGGGGTCGATAAAGAACAGCTCACCGTCGAGCAGTGCAACGCCTTGCAGAAGCTCGTGCGCGACCAGGCGAGCGGGCTGGTCTTCATGCCCGGGTTTCACGGGCATCAGGCGTCGCTGCTGACGACTTCACTCAATGAACTCATGCCCGTGATTTTGGACGATGCCCAGCCGCGCGGCTGGGGATCCTCCACGCCGGGCAAGTTTGTGCTGACCGAGGCCGGCACGCACAGCCTGCTGACAAAACTGGAGGATACGGATGAGGCCAGCGCGCGAATCTGGTCGTCGCTTCCAGGCTTCCAATGGTATGCGTCCGCGTTGCGCGCCAAGGCCGGCACCGAGGTGCTGGCGACCCACGGCACTGAATCATCGCGCTTTGGCCGGGTGCCCTTGATTGTGACAAAAACATACGGATCGGGCAAAATTTTGTTCATGGGAACCGATGGCGCGTGGCGCTGGCGCAAAGGCGTGGAAGACAAATATCATTACCGTTTCTGGGGCCAGGTCGTGCGCTGGATGGCTTATCAGCGCAACATGGCCAAAGGCGACAAGATGCGCCTGTTCTATTCTCCCGACCGCCCGCGCACGAATGAGGTCCTGACGTTGAATGCCAATGTCATGAGTTCCACCGGCGAGCCGTTACGCGATGCTGTGGTCGTCGCCCAGATCGCCGCTCCATCGGGAAAGACCACGAGCGTCCGCCTAATTCCCGCTGGCGAGGAAGCCTGGGGTCTTTTCACCGGCATCTTCACGCCAGCAGAGCCGGGGGATCATCAAGTGCATCTTACTTGCGCAGAAAGCGGCACCACGCTGGAGACGGTCATTTCCGTGCAGGGCACCACCCGGGAAAAAATCGGCCAGCCCGCGCGGCACGATGTCCTGCGTGAAATCGCCCAGCTGACGCGCGGAAAGATTCTCACCATCACTGATCCGGCCTCGGTGGTCGAAGCTGTCACCGCCTTGCCCGATCCGCAACCTGTCGAGCACCGCAACCCGCTCTGGGCGCATCCGCTCTGGGCTGGGCTTCTCATCTTGCTGATGACCATTTTTTGGGTCGGGAGGAAGATGGCGGGGGTGTTTTGATTTGGGAAAATATATATAATATCCAAGTAAATGAGCTTCTGGAACGTCATGTTCTTGGACATCAAATGTCTCGCCTCACCTGCCCATTGCCATTAAATTAAGCGTGATCATCCCGCCCATCGTTTATCCCAGCCAAGCCACCCGCCATGAATAAGGTCGAACTTCCACCGATACTCGAAGCAAAGCTTTCTGATTTCCGCCGGAGGGTGTGGATCGTCAAACTGGCCGAGGGTTTGCTGGCCGCCTGTTTTGGCATCGCACTTTCTTATGTGCTGGTTTTCGTGCTGGATCGTTTCATGGAAACGCCTGCGTGGCTTCGCGGCGTGTTGCTGGCGTCAGGCGCGGCGGTGCTGGGTTTTGGGGTGCCGCTCAAATGGCATCGCTGGGTGTGGCGTCAGCGCCGATTGGAAGATGCAGCGCGCTTGTTGCGGCGCAGGTTTCCCCGGCTGGGCGATCAACTGCTGGGTATCGTCGAACTGGCCCGCAAGGACAGTGTCAGTGGACGCAGCGAGACGCTAGTTCAAGCTGCGATGGCACAAGCAGCGGAGGCCGTGAAGGATCAGGATTTCACCCGAGCCGTGCCTCACGCGCGGCATCGCGCCTGGGCATGGGCTGCGGGCGGGGCGCTGGCGCTGGCTCTTACTGCTTTTATCACCGTTTCCGATGCGGCGCGTAATGCGCTGGCGCGCTGGCTCATGCCGTGGCGCGAGGTGGATCGCTATACTTTTGCGCGGGTGGATCAGCTGCCGAAAAATCTCGTCGTCCCCTACGCGGAGCCGTTCTCGCTGCCCGTGAAACTTTCGAACGACACCAAGTGGTCGCCGGAAAATGGCACAGGTCGCATCAAAGGCCAGCCCGAGGTGAATGTTCCGCTGCAAAACGGAGGTTATCCGCTGGCATTCCCGCCGCAGAAAAATGACGTGCCGATGAAAATCTCCCTCGGCGACGTGCGCAAGACATTGCAAGTGGAGCCTCGCACCAGGCCGGAGCTTGCGACATTGACCGCGCGCCTGCGTTTGCCAGCCTATTTGAAATACAAGACCGAGCCGGGCATTGAAGTGCGCGGCGGGAGCATCAGTGTTCTCAAGGGATCGGAAGTCGCATTCATCGCCAGCGCAAGCCGCGATCTCGCGGACGCGGAGATGGACGGGGCGCGCCAGAAAGTGGAAGGCGACAAGCTGCTGACGAATTACAGCGCAGTGGAAAATTCCGGTGAGCGCCGCTTTAACTGGCGTGACACGCTGGGACTGGCGCCGCGTGAGCCGCTGGTTTTGAAAGTGCAGGCCGTGGAGGACGAGGCTCCCCGCATCACGGCGCGACGCGAAACGCAGGAGACGGTGGTGCTGGATTCCGAGGTGCTGTCATTTGATCTGTCCGTAGCGGATGATTTCGGCGTGCAGCGTGCGGGATTGGAATGGGTCGGTGAAAAAAAATCCGACGCAGATGAAAAACCGATGCGCGGGGAAAAAGTCGCCGTCGCCGGTGAGCCGGAGAAACGGCAGATGGATGCGCGGGCGACATTCTGCGCGACCCGTGAGAGTGTTGCTCCGCAGACCTTGCAGGTTCGCGCCTGGGCGGAAGATTATTTGCCGGGCCGGAAACGCGCCTACTCGCAGTCGTTCATCCTGCATATCTTGAACAAACAGGATCACGCCTTGTGGCTCACGGAGCAGTTCGCCAAATGGCTCCAGGTCGCACGCGAAAGCTATGAGCGCGAACAGCAGCTTCACCAGACAAACAAGGAACTGCGCGAGCTGAGCGCGGCGGATCTGGATCGTCCGGAAAACCGTCGGAAGGTCATGCAACAGGCTGCGTCCGAACGCGCGAATGCGGATCGGCTGGACAATCTCACCCAGCTTGGCAAAAGCCTGGTGGAGCAGGCCACGCACAATCCTGAGTTCGAAGCCAAACGTCTTGAGTCATGGGCATCCATGCTCAAGGATTTGCGCAACATTGCCGCGCAGCGGATGCCGTCCGTGGCCGATCTTTTGAAGCAAAGCTCGAATGCAGCGACGAAGTCCATGGCATCATCGAATCCCGGCAAGCCAGCACCAGGCGATCAAAAACCGCAGCAGTCGCCTTCACAGAATTCATCCGGCAAGCCACCCGAAGGCGGAGAGCAAAAGCCCGGGGACAGCAAGCCGTCCGCCCCACAGGTGACTTCAGGGGAACAAAATCCTTCCTCGGACCCACCCAAGCCGTCTGATCCCAATGCCGAGAAGAAGCCTGCGGCGCCAAGTATTGCGGACAATGAAAAGAGTTTTTTCAAACCGGGGGACAAAAAACCGGATGAGAATACAAAGCCGCAACCATCTGGCAGTGGCAAACTGGGACTTCCGCAGACAACACTGGGCGCAGCGCCTTCGGATAAAAAACCGGAAGACGAGAGTCCACCGGAATCACCTGCACAAGACAAGATGCAGAAAGCCGTGGCGGAACAGCGCGATCTACTCGCGGAATTCGCCAAAGTGGCGGATCAGTTGAGCGAGTTGATGGCCAGCTTGGAGGCGAGCACATTCGTGAAGCGGCTCAAGTTTGCCTCGCGCTCACAGATGACCGTGGCATCCGATCTGAACTCGAAAACGCTCAGCGCTTTCGGACTGGAGCGCAAAGATGTCACGCCTGAACCGGCGGCGCATGTTGATGCCATCGCAGGCCGGGAGAAGGATCAGAGCGAAGTGGTGCGCGTGATTCAAAGCGATCTGGAAGCCTATTATCAGCGGCGGCAGGATGAGCGGTTCAAGAACATCATCGAACAGATGAAAAAGTCCGAGATTGTCGGCGCTCTTTTGCGCACGGGCGACCAGACCGGCGTGAACTTGAGCGGGCGGAGCATTGCCTCCTCGGAGTTTTGGGCGGACACGCTCGACCGTTGGGCGGAAGAGATGGTCAGTGCGTCGGAGAGTTCGAAGAGCAAGCCCGGCAGCGGAGAGAGCGCCAGCCTGCCCCCGGAAATCATTCTCATGGTCATGCAGGCATTGCGTGATGAAATGAAATTGCGTGATGAAACCCGCGAGCTGGAGAATGCGCGTCCTGCCCTGACGAGGATCGAGTATCAGGACAAAGCCCAGCCACTGGCGCGCACGCAGGAGCGCATCGCCATCCTGACGCAAAGCGCGTCCGATGCCATCCTGATGCTGCCTGAAGGCGCGGAGAAATTTAAGGATGAACTCAAGCTTCTGGGCGCGGTCCGGCTGGTCATGGATGAGGCTGGTGGAATTCTTGAAAAACCCGACACCGGGCCGGAAGCAATCGCTGCCGAGACCGAGGCGATTGAGCTGCTGTTGCAAGCCAGGCGCCAGAGCAAAGGTGGTGGTGGAGGAGGTGGTGGCAGTCCGGGAGGTGGAGGTAGTTCAGCAACGGCAGGTGGAACATCATTGGCGGAACTTGGACCCGGTGCCGATTCTGCAGAGCGTGTGACAAGCCGCCCGGTCGGCCAGCAAACCGGGCGTGCTGGACGTGAATTCCCCGAGGAATTCAAGAGCGGTCTGGATGCCTATTTCAACAAGCTCGAAGGGCAGGGGGGAGCGAAGCCATGAAACATGATTTACATCGAAGCCATTCTGTTTGTTTCTTCTGCGTCTTACTGGTGCTGACCTTCAGGCCGGTGTGCGCGGAGGAGATAGAAAAATTCCCCCCGGAAGTGGAGAAGCCCCTCGCTGAACTCGAAAATAAAGCGGTGGAACTGAAGTCAACGGCTCTGATGGATGAGTTAAAAAAGGCCGTTAACGAGATCGCGGATTCTATCAAGTTGGGGGAAGATGCAAAAAAGCGACTGGAGGTGGAGGCCAAGGCCGTGGTAGATCGCTCCATCGTAGCATGGAAGGACAGGCTGGATTCGCGTCTGCGGCCATTTTTGCGCCAGGATATCAAGGAGTCATTGGCTCTGATGTCCGAGTGGCCTGCGGAAATGCTGATCAAAAGCGGATTCGTTCCGGAGTCTGAAAAGCTCACGGATCAGGATGATTGGAAAAATGCGCTCAAGAAAATCCTCGGACCTGAGCAACTGGCAGCGATTGAAAAGCAGGTTCGAGATCGCGAGCAGTCCGCGGAAAAGGAAATACAGGAACAGCTCAAACCCTTGCTGGAGAAAATGAGAAAAAACCAGGAGATCGTCTTCAAGGCCGAGGCGGGGGATGTGAAGTCCGTCCTTGGGCTGACCGGTGATCGGGCAAAAAAATTGGAGGATCTGGCCCGGGAAGCAGCCAAGCGCAATGCTGACGCCATCGAGAAACGATGGGCTGAAAAGATGCGCACCATGAACCAGCAGATGCGCGCGCGGATTGCCATGAACCGCGGTGGCCGGACAACCTCATTGGATGATGGTGCTGAATCATCGCCGGACTTGGAGGACTGGAAAAAAATCCTGAAGGAATTTTTAACAGCGGAAGAACAAAAGCAATGGGAAGCGGCCTCAACTTCACGTCAGTCCAAGCAGGACAAGGCGATGGCGATGATGTTCATCTCGCAGATGGATTCCGCCGTGTTTTTCACTGCCTCCCAGCGGGAGAAGCTGGAACCTCTGGCCGTCAAAGCCATGGCCAAGGTAACGATCAGGGAGAGGGAAAACTTTTCGTTCAACGCCAGCTACGGCGCGAATATCAACAAGGAAGAGCTGAAACTCATCCTCGATGAAAAGCAGATGCAGCAATGGAAGGAGGCCAGCGAAGGCATGCGAGGGCGGGGCAATGGGGAGGAAGGAAACGACAAGGCTGGTGCAGAAGAAATTGCCGGCGATGAAGAGGATAAAGAAGCCATTTTATCCATCTACTTGCATTCGCGTGACAAGTCGCAGCGCAACCGGCTGGCGAAGGGGGTTCGCGTTAAACTTGAAGATATTCAGCGGGTGGTGAAACTTTCGGAGGAAAGCACCAAGCGGCTGGAGATCGCCTCCAGGGGGGCGGCGGAGCATGCCCTCGATTTCTGGCGTCCAAATTTTGAAAACTGGGTTCGCAGCAGCATGAGGAGTGTTGATTCGAAGACACTCAAGCAGCGGCTTGCGGCGCTTAGCAGGGACATTAATTTTGGTGAGCAGGGATCCACATTTGACCAGCCGATCTGGACGAATGCCGTGGTTGATGTGCTCACGGACTCACAGATGGAATTATGGATGAACGAAGTGAACGGACGGAAGTGCTACCATGACCGTGCCAGAGTTCTCATGATCCTTTCGGAACTGGACCGCCGGTTTCACCTGAGCCTTGATCAGTTTCAGAAACTGGAACCGCTGCTGGCTGAAGCCGTTGCGGAATACGCACTTGATTTCAATCGCATGTTCGGCGGTTCCGGGGAAATGCCGCGTTACATGATCGTGTTGCTGGCCGGAGTTCCCGAGAGCAAAACGAAGAGCATCCTGACGCCGGAGCAGTTCGAGCAATGGCAAAATGTCGACAACCAGCAATTCAAAAGCTGGTGGGAAAATATCAAGTCCAGTCACGACGCACGCAGCAAAAGGGTCAGGAAAAAATGAATAAAGCCACTTCACAGGACTCATTCGGAATTCGTTGCTGTCACGCCGCAGCAATGGTCTCGATGATCCTGACGGCATTCTCTTTGAGGCTGGCATCAGCCGAGGAGGTCACTGCGAAAGCCAAACTGCCTGATGAAGTGGAAAAGCCCCTGGCTGACCTTTTAAATACAGCGGTGGAGATCAAGTCTGCCTCGCTGCTGGAAGACATGACCAAGGTCGTTGCCGGAATCGTCGATGCCACCAAGGCAGGGGAAGATGGCCGAAATCAGTTGGAGCCCAAGGCCAAAGCTGCCGTTGAGAAATCGATTGCGCCGTGGAGAAAAGAATTGGAAGCCCGGCTCCGGCCATTTCTCAGTGATGAGATCAAAACATCTTTGGATACGCTGGCGCAATGGCCGGCTGAGATGCTGGTAAACAACGGATTCATCACCGAGCCGACCAAGCCTAACGAGCAGCAGGAATGGAAAGACTCTTTGAAAAAAATTCTCACGACCGGGCAACTGGCCG
>JAYVOH010000286.1:0-8643 GCA_043758025.1 Verrucomicrobiota bacterium | reverse complement strand
GCCCACAGTTCCTTGATGAGACGGTATTCCAGTTCCTTGATCCACTTGCGGGTGAGGAACTGGACAATGGCCGCGCGCCCGGTGAGAAATTCGGCGCGGTTCCGCCAAGTGCTGCCGGGTGTGTAAGCCAGCGAAACGAGACCGGGGTCGCGGGAATTCCAAGCGTCCTCGGCCATGCGAACTTTCTGCGCGGCAGTCTCAGCGTTGAATGGAGGAAAGGGCGGACGGGGATTTTCCGGGGCGCTCATGGGGCGGCCTTTGTTTTTTTAAGCTTGGATGTTTCCGTATCAAATACGGTGACAAAATTTTTGTCCTTCAGCTCGCTGGTGGTGGTGACGCAGCGTCTTTCCCACGGGATGAATCCAAAGAACCAAAGCCGCCAAAACCACACGGGGGCCTCCGGATTGGCGGCGAGCACTTCGCGGAAGGTTTCGATGCACCCGACCTTGCGATCTGTTGCCTCAAGATAAGAATCATAAACGAGTTTGGAACAATAAAGGCGCGCGGAGTCGTATTTGAAGCCGAGATGATAGAGCTTTCCGGTGCGGCTGGCGGCTGATTGACGCAGTTGTTCTTTTTCCGCCAAGGTCAGATTTTTCATAGGGCGACGGATGGTGAACCGCTGGTCATCGGCATGGGCCACGAATTTGTCGAGCGGCGTCTTTTTGGAAAGGGGAACCGTGCTTTCATAGACTGTCCATCCGTCCTTTGTGTCATGGAAGATGATGCCGACGTGGGTTTCCCAACTGTTCATGGTTTCCGCGACACGGGCAAAGACGGGATCGGCAAGCCTGATAAAAATGATGTCGCCGTCTTGCAGTTGCGGCTTCACATCGGAGAGCAATGTGACAGCGCGCGACTTGCTGGCCGAGGATACACAACTTGTAGAGATCGTTCCTGTGATGATGAGAACGACAAGTGTGATCCCGTGCAAAGCGGCGGTCATGGCTTTGATGCCTTGTTGATGGCGGTAGTCAGAGCGGATGGGTTTGCAGCATTTCAAAGACGGGACTCATCTCCTCCGCTGCTGACGGGTGAATTTTTTCTGGAAGCGACCGGGGCGCGGGGCCTTCTCTCCTGAATCGTTCACGAGCTTGAAGTCCACCTGCTTTTTGAAGCTGTCCACTTTATTGACCTGCACCTTCACGATGTCCCCGAGTTTAATGACGCGCCCGGTGCGGCGTCCGATGAGCCGGGCGCGGGAGGGATCGAAGGTGAAGAAGTCATCCTGCACGGATGAGAGATGCACCAGTCCGCCCATGCCCAGATCGGTTACATCCACGAAGAACCCGAAGTTCCGCACGTCGGTAACCAAGGCGGCATAGGTCTGCGGTTTGCCGGATTGCATTTGCGCCCTGAGATAAGCGTAGAGTTTCACTTCCTTGCTGTCACGCTCGGCGTCGGCGGAATTGCGCTCGGTCTGGGTGATGTGGTCGGCAATTTCCTTGCACACGGCTTGGGTCAGAGGAACGTGATCGAACAGAACGCGATGAATCACAAGATCAGCGTAGCGACGGATGGGGGAGGTGAAGTGGGTGTATTTGGCCTTGCTCAGCCCGTAGTGGCCGAGCGGCTCGACGGCGTAGCGTGCGCGCATGAGCGAGCGGAGGAAACCGATCTTCAATGCGGGGCCGATGGGCAATTCGCCGAGGCGATGGAGCAGTTTCTGCACTTCCGCACGGAGGCTGAGATTGCCGCAGGGAATTTTGTGACCGATGACATCTTCGCGATAGGCGGCAAGGCGGTTGGCCTTGGGCGACTCATGGATGCGATACACTGCGGGACGCGTCAGGTGCATGAGGCGCGTGGCGACGGCTTCATTGGCGAGGAGCATGTATTCCTCGATGAGCTGATGCGAGACATCGTTCTCGATTTTTTCGATCCGCAGGATCTGCCCTTTTTCATCGAGCCGGATTTTGCTCTCGGGGAAATCGAGGTCGAGCGAGCCGGCCTTGAACCGGGCGCGTCGGATGCGCTGGGCCATTTCATGCGCGTGATGCAGCATGTGTTCGATAGTGTCCGCAGGCTTTTTCTGCAACTGAGCAAAGACCTCGGCGTAAGTGAAGCGGCGCTTGGAGCGGATGACGGCGGGATAGAATTTTGCATGAACCACCGTGCCGTCGTTTGAGAGATGGAACTCGACGCATTTGGTGAGCCGGTCCACGCCGGGCTTAAGCGAGCAGAGTTCATTGCTCAACGCCTCCGGTAACATGGGGATGACGCGATCTACAAGATAAGTGGAGTTTCCGCGCTCGCGGGCCTCGGCATCCAGCGCGGTGCCGGGTTTTACATAATGAGAAACGTCGGCGATGTGAACCCAGAGCTTCCAGTGGTCATCGGCATGTCGTTTGATGCAGATGGCGTCGTCGAAGTCCTTGGCGTCGTCGGGATCAATGGTGATGACATCGTGGTCCCGGCAGTCGGTGCGTCCCGTGAGATCGTCCGGCGCAGCCTCGGTGAGTGAGCGGCTTTTAACGATGCTGTTGGCTTCGAGCAGGACGGGCTTGGGGAAATGGAGCGGCAGGTCGTAGTGACGAAGCACGGAGAGCATGTCCACGCCTTCGGCATCGGGCGCACCGAGCACCTCGATGATTTCGCCCTCGGGATTGGTGTGCGAAGATTCCCAGTGAGTCAGTTCCACGACCACCTTGTCGCCGATATTCGCCGGGCGTCCGAGGTCACGCGGGGCAGGGACGTAAATGTGATGCGGGATGCGCGGGTCATCAGGAATCACATAAAGGAACTGCGAGCTGCTCTGCAAGGTGCCGACGAGTTGCGAGCGTTTGCGCTCGAGAATACGGATGACGGTGCCGGTAGTTTCGTCGGCTGGCGGTTTCCGTGCTTTACCGAGCGCCACATCGCGACGCACCAATACGCGGTCGCCATTGAGCGCGGTGGCGGTGGCACTTTCCGGGATGGTGATTTCTGCAAGTCCGGGTTCATCGGGCTGGACGAATCCTTTGCCCTGCCGGTTGATTTGAATGACGCCGGGGATGAGATCGGCCTCGCGCGCCCTGATGTAGCGGTTGCCCTTGGTGCGGATGATTTCGCCGCTGCTTTCGAGATGGCGCAGGGCACTCTGGATTTCCTGCTGCTGGTTTCGTTGCAACCCAAGGCTCAGTAGCAGTTCGGGAACATTGGAGGGGGCGTAATCCTCGCCGCCCAGCAGTTTTAATATTTTGTCGTTCAATTCAGGCACAGATTTTAGTGGATGATAGCGGCTAGAGGGTCTCTGACAAGGCTTTCCTAATTGTGACAAAGCAAAGAAAGGTGCTTTTCGCTTCTTGCGCCTGCGAGCGAAGCCTTGGAAAAGCGGCTCCCGCTTGCAACTGCCATCGGCTGCGCTTATCCGACCGGATGCAATGGGGGGAAGAAATGCTGGTCTGCGGAGCCGGTTGCCTGGCCGGGATGATGAATTCCATGGCGGGCGGGGGCACGCTCGTGACCTTTCCAGCATTGCTCTGGGCCGGACTTTCCGGGTTGCAGGCCAACACGACCAGCACCGTAGCCCTGTTCGTCGGGATGCCGCTGAGCGCATGGAGTTACCGCAGGCACTTCGGGGAATACACCCTCTGGCTGAAAAAACTCGCACCCATCGCATTGCTTGGCGGTCTGGCGGGTGGCGTGCTGCTGTTGCGAACGGGCGCGGAGGCTTTTGATTGGGTCGTGCCATGGCTGTTGCTGTTGGCGACGATTCTCTTTATGAGCAGTGGCGTGATCAATCGTTGGTTGCGACAACGACGACCAGAGAATGGCGAGCGGCATCAGCTCCGGGTCTGGAGCCTTGTCATCTTTGCAGCCGTGGCGGTCTATGGCGGTTACTTCGGCGCAGGCATCGGCATCATGATGCTGGCCACGCTCGGTCTTCTTGGGCTTCGCGATATGAACCAGATGAACGCCTTGAAAGTGATCCTTGGCATGATGATGAACTTTGCCTCCGTGGTTTATTTTATCGCACAGGGACAAGTCGTCTGGCATTGGGCGCTCTGGCTCATGGCCGGTTCCGCCATTGGTTACATTATCGGCAGTCATCTGGCCCAGCGAATCCCTGGCTCATGGGTGCGGGCAACGGGTGCTTTGATTGGACTGGCGATTTGCATTCAACTGTTCATCAAGCAAATGCGCGGGGGATGAATCTGGGGGAAGAACTTTGTCAGAAGGTCTATCAGGCTAATTTCACGCCCCTTGAGGTTTGCGTTGTGTTCTGGTCATCAGGTGAACCACGTTGACTCTTCACCGCTACTGCGTTTTGATGTGCGCATGAAAACATTGCTGACCATTCTCGCTTGTGCTTTGACTCTCACCATGACTTCCTCCCTCAACGCTGCCGACGGGCCGTATCGCCACGTCGTTCTTTTCAAGTTCAAGGACGCCGCGACCAAAGAGCAGATCAAATCCGTGGAGGCGGCGTTCCTGGCGTTGCCGTCGAAGATCAATACCATCCAGAGTCTGGAGTGGGGCACCAATGTCAGCCCCGAGAAGCATGACGAAGGCTTCACACATTGCTTCTTCGTGACCTTCAAGGACAAGGCGGGCGTGGAGGTCTATCTGCCACATGCTGAGCACAAGGCCTTCGGCGCGCTGCTGCATCCCATCCTCGAAAAGGTGATTGTGATTGATTACATGGCGCAGAAATAACTCGGTGATGACGGTTTATTTCCGCAGCAGAGTTCAAGCATCCAACTCCAGACCAAGTCGATCTTGCCGTGGCCTTGGTGTCTGGGCTTGGAGCATGCTCTCAATGGTCGCTGGCAGCATCGCGCAAGTGCCTGCGCCGCCGATGCCGGCGCGCGAATTCCGCGCGGCATGGGTGGCCACGGTGCGCGGGATTGATTTTCCCTTCGAGCCGGGCGCGCCCGCGCTGAAGCAGCAGGCGGAATTGCGCGGGATCATCGAGAAGGCTTCGGCGTTGCGGCTGAACGCGCTCATCTTTCAAGTGCGACCCATGGGCGATGCCTTTTACAAATCGGATATCGAGCCGTGGTCGCCGTGGCTCACGGGCAAAATGGGCCAGGCCCCGGATGCCGATTGGGATCCGCTGGAGTTCGCCATCAAAGAAGCGCACGCCAGGGGCCTCGAGCTTCATGCTTGGTTCAATCCCTTCCGTGCGCTCAATGGCAACAAATATGCCGCAGGAGGCTGCCACCTGCTCAAACAACATCCTGAGTGCTGCTGGACCTACGGATCAGATGTGTGGATGGACCCCGGCGAGCCGCTGGTGCGAGATCGTGCGAAGGCGGTGATGTTTGATGTGTTGAAGCGATATGATGTGGACGGCATTCACATCGATGATTATTTTTATCCCTATCCCGAGAAGAAAAATGGCGCTCACCAGGAATTTCCCGATGACCGGGCGTGGAAAAAATATCTCGCGACCGACGGCAAATTGGAGCGCAAAGCCTGGCGCCGCGACAACGTGGACACATTTGTCCGGGAAGTTTATGCAGGCATTAAAAAGGAAAAGCCCTGGGTGCGCTTTGGCATCAGTCCCTTTGGTTTGTGGCGTCCGGGAAATCCTCAAGGCACCGGCAAAGGTGCGCTCGATCCCTTCGATGCCATAGGCGCGGATTCGCTCAAGTGGCTCCAGAACGGCTGGTGCGACTATCTCGCGCCGCAGCTCTACTGGCCGATCAAGGGACAAAACTTGAGCTTCACCACGATCTTCGACTGGTGGTTGAAGCAGAACACGGCGCATCGTCACATCTGGCCAGGTATGGCCTCGCAGCGCGTGCTCGAAGACCGTCAGCCGTATGAAATTCTCAAGCAGATCAGCGTCACCCGCGAGCGCGGCCAGACCATGTCGCCGGGGCACATCCATTGGAACGTGACAGCGCTGGTAAAAAATCAGGGGACATTGTCAGAGCTTGTCATCAAACGCGCTTATCAACAGTTTGCCCTGCCGCCTGCCGCGTCATGGTTGGGGAGCGATGTGCCTGTCAGACCGGAAGTTACTGTGAATGCCGGTCGCGCCGAGTGGCATCTGTTTGATCCGCGATTGGAAAACATCGTGAAGTGGTGGCTGATCCAGTTCTTTGAAAAAGGCCAGTGGCAGAATGCACGACTGCTGCCCGTGACCGAGAAGTCGCTGGTGATGCCGAAAGAATCGAAGGCCGTCTCGTTGCGCGGCATCAGCCTGACCGGACTGGCAGGAGAAGCGGCGGTGATGGCGGTAAGCCGGTAGAATTCTGTGGCAGGTGAAATTCCAGTCCCTGTGATGCTTGCTTTGCGTTTGCATCGCTCCATGCAATGCGCTAACTGGCGCGGTGAACCGTGATATTTCTGACAAATGAAGATTGCTCTAGATGCGATGGGCGGAGACTTTGCGCCCCAGAATCCCATTGGTGGCCTGAAACTGGCGCTGAAGACTTTGCCGCATGTGGAGAAGTTCTTTCTGACCGGCCCCACGGAGGTAATCGCGGCGGAACTGGACAAACAGCAAGTGGGGGATCGGGGCCGGATCGAGATCATGAACGCCACACAGGTGGTGGCGATGACGGACTCGGGAATAGATGCCGTGCGCAAGAAAAAGAATTCGTCCGTCACGGTGGCAGTGGATTTGGTGAAGCAGGGCGAGTGTCAGGCAATTGTGAGTGCAGGACACACCGGCGCTGCGGTAACCGCTTCCACGCTGATGCTGGGGCGCATCGAGGGCGTTGATTTCCCCGGCATCGCCAGTCCGATACCGAACGAGCATGGAGTTTGCTACATACTGGACGCAGGGGCCAACCCGGATGCGAAGGCGAGCCATCTGGTGCAGTATGCCATCATGGGCAGTGTCTATTCACGGCATCTGCATGGCCGGGAGAATCCCATCGTCGGATTGATGTCGGTGGGCGAGGAAGATTACAAGGGAAACGAGCTCACCAAACACGCCTTCCGTTTGCTGCGCGAGGCCGCGGTCAATTTCAAAGGCAACATCGAGGGGCACGATATTTTCGAGACACCGCTGGATGTGATCGTCTGCGACGGATTCACCGGCAACGTGGTGCTGAAAACTTGCGAAGCCACCGCCAAGATCATGATGAAATGGCTGAAGCAGGAGCTGACGGCCACGCCGCTGCGCAAGCTCGGTGCGCTCATGGCCCAGAACGCCTTCCGCGCGGTCAAGGCCAAGGGCAGCTACGAAAGCTACGGCGGCAGCCCCTTGCTGGGACTGCGCGGCGTCGTGATCATCGGACACGGCAGCAGCTCGCCCCTCGCCATCATGAACGCCCTCCGCGTGGCCTGCGAGGCCGTGGAGCACAAGGTCAATCCTCACATCGAAGCGGCCATCGCCGCTCACGCTTTTACTCATGCCTAAATCCCCATCCTGCGTCTCCAGCATCATCGGCACCGGCAGTTACATGCCGGCGCGCGTGCTCACCAATCACGAGATGGAGAAGATCGTGGACACGTCCGACGAATGGATTTTTACGCGCACCGGCATCCGCGAGCGGCGCATTGCCGCAGAAGGGGAGGCGACCAGCGACATGGCGTCCGCCGCTGCACGTCAGGCTTTGGAGATGGCTGGCGTCAAGGCTGAAGATTTGGACCTCATCATCGTGGCCACGGTCACGCCCGACATGTTCTTCCCTTCAACCGCGTGCATGGTCCAGAAAAAAATCGGGGCAAAAAATGCCGTGTGTTTCGACATCAGCGCCGCGTGCTCCGGTTTTCTTTACGCCTTGCAGACCGCGCGTCATTATCTCAATGGCGGCTCCCTCAAGACCGCGCTCGTCATCGGTGCGGAGAAACTCAGCAGCCTCATCAATTGGAAAGACCGCAATACTTGCGTGCTCTTCGGCGATGGCGCAGGTGCTGTGGTCGTGCGCGCGGATGCCAGCGCCAATGCGCCGGGGCGTGTGCTCTCCAGCGTCATGGGAAGCGACGGCAATTTATCCGATCTTCTCAAGGTCCCCGGCGGCGCAGCAGCCCAGCCCATCACTCCGGAGAACGTCCTGTCCCGACCGAACACCATTCACATGGAAGGGCGCGAGACCTTCAAGCATGCCGTCACCCGCATGTGCCAGGCCAGCGAGGAAGCCTTGAAGCTAGCCGGACTTACCGCCAAGGACGTGGCCCTCGTCATCCCGCATCAGGCCAATGCGCGCATCATCAGCGTCATCGCCGACCGCCTCGGCGTGCCCGAGGAAAAGACCTTCATCAATCTGGACAAATACGGCAACACCAGCGCCGCGACCATTCCCGTCGCCCTCGACGAGGCCAACCGCAGCGGGCGCATCAAACGCGGCGATGTCATCCTCCTCGTAGCCTTTGGTGGTGGATTTACTTGGGCTAGCTCGGTTGTCGTTTGGTGATACGGTTGGAAGAAGTGCCATCCCTGGGAGTGCCGCCGACCCCGGCGGCAAAGTTGAAGAAAGCTGCCGACGGGTCGTCGGCGCTCCCAGAAACCCCCGCCGCAGCGATGTGACCCCCAATGACCGTAAGCGGAAAAAGAGTTGGGTCGTCCTCAACCACTGGACAAACCGCCCGAAAATGCACCGCCACCTGCCAGATAAAAAGGGGATTTATGTAATTAAATGGTAAGCCGGGGACGCACGGCTGCTGCCCACGGAGCGGCGATTGGCAATCGCCGTTTCAGTTCAGGCGGGCGATTACCAATCGCCCCTCCTTGCATTGGAAACAACGCAGGCCGGCCAGTTT
>JAYVOH010000285.1:0-8663 GCA_043758025.1 Verrucomicrobiota bacterium | reverse complement strand
GCAACACCTGGTTCTATCAGGCGGGTCTGGCCACAGGTGCGGCTCCCATAACGGCCATGGCCCTGCGGCTTGGTTTTGGCGAGCGCACCGGCATTCCGCTTGCGGCAGAAGCACCCGGCTTCGTGCCGACGGATGCGTGGCTCATGCAACATCTCGGACACAAAATGCTCGGTGGTGACATTGCCAATCTTTCCATCGGCCAGGGGCGCACCCTGGTCACGCCCTTGCAGGCCGCACAGGCCATGGCAGCCGTCGCCGACAGCGCCAACATTCCGCAGGTGCGGCTCATCAAACAGGTGCAGGACATCAATGATCGCGTGCTTCAGGCATTCGCGCCCGCCGTGCGCCGCAAAGTGGATCTGAAACAACTGGCGCGTGATACGGTGGTGAAGGGCATGATTGCCGTGGTCAACGGGGAAAACGGAACCGGGCATGCTGCGGCAATTGATGACAAATATCACTGCACCATCGCGGGCAAGACCGGCACGGCGCAGTGGAAACCAAATGAGAGCAGGAATCTCGCGTGGTTCACCGGCTTTCTACCGGTGGAAGATCCACTCTACGCCTATGCCGTGGTCTATGAAGGACAGCCGGGAGAAGAGATCAGCGGGGGAAAGAAAGCCGCTCCTATCGTTCACGAGGTGTTTGAAAACATTTTTAAAAATGCCCCGTCTGATGACCCGTTGATCAAGCTGGCTGAAACCAGCAAGGGCGCCAAAAAAGCGATTACTGTCACCGAAGAGGATGAACAGGCCGATACCTCAACGAAAGCTGATCCGACGGAAACCGGCACCCCGATTTCACAACCACCGCCCCAACAAGAGGAGCGGAAGGGCGTGGGCGGATTCTTCCGAAGATTGTTCGGCAAACAATAGACGCCTTGCTGCTCACTAAGCCATGAAACTGCTGGTAGCCACCCTTTGCGATTCAGCCGCCGACTACCAGGGCAAACTTTGTGTCATGGGAGCATTCGACACCCTATGCGCCCCTCAGTTCCCTGTGATTCATCCCCAATGCTCGCTGGCGCTGCGGTTGCATTTTGATCTCCCGGACAAAGGACGTCATGAAATGTCCATCAGGCTTCTTGATGAAGAAGAGCGTGAGATCATGCCGCCATTTGCACCCGTGATGGAAGTTGCCTTTCCCCGGGGGAATGTGCCCTTTGTTTCCCGGAATCTGGTGCTGAATCTGCAACGGCTCCGGTTTGACAAGCCCGGCGTCTATTCCTTTGAAATTACCGTGAAAGGCAGGGAACTTATCAGCCTGCCCTTGCAAGTCATTCGTATTGATGAAATGCGTGGAACCATGGGGCCAGCCGGATAGCTGATGAAGTCCAAAGTCCGGGGCCACCGATCCAACTTCTAACTTCTAACTTCTAACTTCTCATTAGCCATGCCATCAGGAATCAAATCTCCTCCCAACGCTCCTTCGTTCACACAATCGCGTTTCCCGGTGCAGCAGCTCTCGGTATTCCTCCACAATCGCGTGGGGGCGCTCCTGTCGCTGGTCCGGCTGCTGAATGAACACAAGATCGAAGTGCTCGGATTCAGTGTGCAAGATTCCGTGGAGCTGACCTTGGTCCGTCTGGTGGTCTCCGCGCCGGAGGAGGCAGAGAAAGTGTTTGCCGGGCAAGGTCTGGCCTGCGCCGCCAAGAATATAGTCGTGGTTGAATTGCGGGAGGGCGTGCATGATCTGGGCAATACGCTGAGCGCACTGCTGGCTGCGGAAATCAACATCCATCACAGCTATCCGCTCCTCGTCCGGCCCGGCGGTAAACCACTTCTGGCCCTCTATCTCGACGACCCCGAAGTGGGCGCGGAATCACTCGGGAAGTGCGGATTCAAGGTGCTGGCCCAGGGTGATTTGAGCCGCTGAATCAAGTGTCGGATTCATGACCCAAAGATTGTTAATGTGGCATAAACGACACTGAAATTTCCAAATACCACACAAATTGTGTGACTTGCGGGGAATTTGTGACGAAAACGCCAGTCTGGAGCACCCGTCATATGTGACGTAAATGTCACATATGGAGTGGTGACAACTTGGAATGTCTGTCTAGCATGGTCGCGGTTTCCCGCAGCTGCGGTGCAACTACAACCCAGAACATCCACTCAACTCCCACATAAGAATGAAACGCAATACATTGTTATTCTTGCTTGCCTTGGCAGGCATCAGCAGCCTCCAGGCAGGCACTGTCGCCACCACGGTGGCGTCCGGCAAAAACACGGAAAATTCCGTCCAGGTCAAAGAAAAATCCATCTATGACAAAATCTGGAGCCTCGCCCAGCTCTACAAGGACAACAACAATCACATCCTTGAAGAACTCAATTTCACGGGTCGCTTCCAGATGGATTTCTACAACGTCAACGCCGACAAGGGGGACAATGATTACTTTGAAATCCGCCGTTTCCGCCTCGGTGCTGACTCATGGTGGGCAGACCGTCATCTCCAGTTGAAGGCCACGGTGGACACCAGCCTGCGCACTTTTGGTGCTGACAGTGTGTTCTACAACCGTCTCACCGACGCCTTCGCGAAGTTCGTGATCAACGATGCTTTCAACCTCCGCATCGGCAAGTTTGAACCACACTTCGGCTACGACCGTTCCATGTCGGACAACCTGCTCAAGACCTTCGAGCGCACATCCTTTGATGACCATGTCATCGGCGGCAATGACTACATGTCCGGCGTTGAACTCTCCGGCAAAGTTGGCAACTGGGGCTATGTGGCCTCAGTCCATTCCACTCAGGTGGACAAGGAGTTCGGCAGCTTCGATGGCGGTCAGGCTTATCTGGCCAGCATCAGCTATGACTTCTCCAAGGGATTGGGCGTCGATAAGGCCCTCTTGGTCCTCGACTACGTTCATGCCGATGGCAAAAACAAGGAAACCAACGCCTTCACCAACTACTCCAACGGCGTCGTGACCTATTTCGATTATCAAAAAGGCAAGTTCGGTCTCGTTACTCAGGTAGGCTATGGCGAAGGAGTCAGCGGCAAGGGTGACATCTATCACTTCATGCTCATGCCCACCTACATGCTCACGGACAAATTGGAAATCATCGGTCGTTACCAGCTCGGTCTCTCCTCCGATGACAACGGTCTTGGCAACAAGAACCGCCAGGAAAAGACCGTGGGCAGCTACACGGGCGACACCTACAACGCAGCCTATGTCGGTCTGAACTATTATCTCTACGGACAGAAGCTCAAGCTCATGGTAGGCGAACAGTATGCTGACCTTGGCGGCGGCACGGGCGCCAAAGCTGGCTATGGCGGCTGGACGAGCCTCGTGGGACTGCGGCTCTTCTGGTAAGATTTATTTAGTAGTGTCAAGGTTGAGGAAAGCGCGGTGGGAACACCGCGCTTTCTTTTTTCGGCAATGAGGCAATGCGGCAAGTGCCTGATCTGGTTTCTCCGCCTACCCTGCGCTTCCAACGGCGGGCTGGCAGCCTGTTAAAAAAACCGGGTAACACGGGCTTCCAGCCTGTGTGCGTTTCAGGCATCTTGCCTGAATCGAAGGACAACTAAAGGCTGGTGCGCAGCCGCGAAGCGAACCCTGTCGCACACTCACCCAAGATGGCCGAGTCACTTATTTTAACAGGCTGACTCGGCAAAATGAAAGCCCAGTTTGAGGAAAGAAAAGAATCGAATAATTTTCGATTGTCTTGCGGAGCACGACTCCCTATCATCCTGGCATGAGCACGGTTTGGTCATTCGACTTGGGCAAGGGCAGCATCGGTGAAGCGGTGCGGGATGTTAAAACGAATCAATTCCTCCATGTGGAGTCGTTGCTGATTCCAGCGGAGTTCGCCTCCACGAAGGAAGCTACCAAGCGCCGCCGCTTCATGCGCACGCGCCTGGCCCACAAGATGCGGGAACAATGGCTGGATGAAGTCTGGCGCAAGGCCGGACAGGAGCCGCTCATCGGCAGGCGCGTGGGCAAGGTGGATGAGAACGGGAATCCGATTCCTGAAATGGAATGGAAGAAGCGAAAAGGCAAATGGAAGCTCATCAGTGAAGGCGACAAGCGGCTGGAACGCGAGTTCCCTGAGAAAGGAGACAGCACCTGCTACACCTCCTGTCTTCTGCGCATCAAGCTCCTGCGTGGAGAGAAGCTGGAGCCGTGGCAGATTTACAAGGCGTTGCATTCGGCCATTCAGAAGCGGGGATATGGGAGGGTGCCATGGGCTGCACGGGAGCTTGGCAAGCGTGAATTGACCGATGAAGAACTCACAAAGGAGCTGAAGAAGGCCGACGACGAGCTTGCCAAGAAAGACCCCATTTACAAAGCTGCTGTGGAGGCATGGCCGAAGTTCAAAGAGGAAGTTCCTGACAAGAAGTTCCATTACCCGTGCTTTTACGATGCCTTCAAAATGCAGTTGTGGAACCCCAACACGCCTGAGCACTTGGTAGAGCGAATTACTTTCGACGCTCTCTCAACGCGTAGAGTCCGGTTTGATCGCAACGACGTGAACCGCGAGATTGCAGAATTGGCGAGACAATCAGCCCGGCAACTTCCCGCACTGGCGGAAGCATTTGCGGGCTGGCGTGAGAGTGGTTGGAAAGACTATGTGGTGTCAGCGCAAGACATCGGTGAGTTCGTTGTGTATGGCCCCGCTGGTGAGCCGACAGAAAAGGCAGAGAAAGACTTCGGTGAGTATTTGAAGTTCCGCGTTAAACGGGGCATCCATCCAGGAACGAATGATGATTGGATGGCGGCCACGGGACAGAAGACACCACGTTTTGACAACCGCATCATCAACGACTGTGCTCTGCTGGATGGGATGCAGGTGTGCAACGTCGAGATTCGCTACGATGAGAAAAAACAACGCATCTACCCAGATTCTCTACTCCCTTCGGAAGTCACATTCTTGATGAAGCTCAAGAACACGCGCGTAGCGGATGGTGGCGGCCAGCGCAAGCTACGGGTGGATGAGATCATAAAGATATTCGGGCTGGTCTCAAAAGACGCCCATGGAGTCAAACGCTCGCTCAAGTCATGGGCAGAGTCCGTCGCGAAGAAGCATTCTATTAACGAGAAGGACTGGGGATCAAAAAAAGGCATAAAGGAGCTTGGGCTTCGCCCTCTTGCAGGCCATGAAGTAGTAAAGTCTCCGAAGACTGAGGGACGAAGCCGGTTCAGTCGTCCGGCCTTGAGGCTTGCAAAGACGCTCATCCTCAGCGGTGACAAGCCCAGCGTGTTCTTGAAGCGTTTGCTGGTTCGGGAGCAATCCTTGCTTGATGAGATGGGGCTGGATGTTCTTGATGCACCGCCGCCCACGAAGGCAAAGGGAGAGAAGACCGTGAAGCTTCGCCCATGGGTTCTAACAAAACAGTTGAAGTTCCTACACGACCTCGCCGATCCGAAGACAGACACATGGGAAGGCATTTACTTCCCTGAACAACGTCTCGACTCGCTCGAAGCACGGCACCGTAAAGACGGCGTCCTGGATCGCGATGCGGCTATTCGTGAGATCATCGCTGACAACAATGATCCGATTGTGCGGCACCGACTCACTGTGTTTGCGGAGCGTCTCACGGCTCTTGAGCAAGCGCATGGGATACCTGAGCAGATCGTGCTTGAGTTCGTGCGGGAAGATTTCATGGGCAAGAAAGCCAAGCTTGAATTAGCAAGGTTCCAGTCTGACCGCGAGAAAGCGCGTAAAGAAGCCCGAGAGCAAGCTGCGGTGGCAGGTGCTAATGAGAAGTCTGCCCCCCTGAAGTATGAACTGGCCAAGGCTCAGGGCTTCCGGTGCTTGTATTGCAAAGACGAGAGCAGCTTTGCGATGAGCAAATTGGATGACTATGAAATTGATCACATAGTTCCTCGCAGCAAAGGAGGACCAGATGCCATGGTGAATTACGTTCTCGCGCATAAAAAGTGCAACGAAGAAAAAGGCGAAAAAACTCCGTTTGATTGGAAGCATGGCACGGAAGGCTGGAATGCCTATACCAAGATGGTTGGGGATTGCTCGACCACACTCCGCAATAAAAAGATTCAACTCTTGCTTCGTGAAGACGCGACCGAACTGGTGGACCGTTACACTGCGCTTGCTGAGACCGCATGGATTTCAAAGCTCACACAGAAGATCGCATCAATCCATTTCGGCTGGCGTAACAGCAATGACGAGCAAGGCGACAAACGAGTGACTATCGTATCAGGCGGGCTGACCGGAAGAATTCGCCGCAGATACAAATTGAATAGTGTATTGAACCCAAATGCCGAGACCGAGGAGGAAGCCGAGAAGAAGAACCGCAAGGATGATCGCCATCACGCATTAGATGCGATGGTCATCAACTTCCTTCCCCTCTGGATGCGTGATCCGAAGAAAGATCGGTTCTTTCGTTTTCCTGATCCAGTGGCCCAGAACCCCCATGGTTTCTTCAGTAGGGAGATTGACCGCGTCATGCCAAAGGTGATTGCTTACGAGAAGTCGGTATTAGCAGACACGACCTATGCTGGTCGCTGGCGCGATAGTGCAAAAAAAGCGAGGGTAATCGTCCAGCGAACGCCATTGGTCGGCCTTGCGATGAAGCCCGCTGCGCAAGGAAAGGCGAACTTCGATCTGGAATACCTAGAGAAGCAAATTGACGCAATTCGCGAACCAAAGGTGAAACGAGACGGAAGAATGGAGCATGGTGCACTTGTCAAAATGCTTAAGGCATTCTGGAGAACGTCACCAACCAAGGAGGAGTGGGAACGTTATTGTTCATCGTGCGACCTTCCAATGAAGGATGGAAGCACTGGACCAAGAGTAATAAGTGTAACGGTGCTTGCTGGCACACCGACAGAATACAGTGAAATGTCGAAGGATGGGTCTGGCTCATGGCGAAAAGGTTTCGGAAGTCACAAGGGACAGATCATTTACCTCGCTGCTGGTGGTTCACCAGCGATTCAGCCTGTCTATGTCCATAGTTCGGTCGTTGCAGAGCTTGCCAAGCTCAAAGAACAAGGAGCAAACGTGCTTGGATTCTTTCAGTCAAGATGCCTTGTGCGGACTTCCAGGCCTATTCCATCAGAGGATTACAGCATGGTCATCAAGAACGAAGATGACAAGAAACGCCGAGTGAAAGCGGAAGCTCCACTGCCTGCTTGTGAGCTTACTCTCAGGAATATTGTCACCGATAGCATGATGGCCGAAATGACGCTGTCCGACAATACACGCGTCGTCGCCAAGATTGATTGCTGGGTAAAGGCCGGATTGGTGAGAGTTTGAATTTAGCTACAACATCCAATGAGCTACCACATCCTTCACATCATGCAGCATGGGGCCATGCTGGGCAAGGAACGCGGATTCATCACCTGCAAGGTGCCGGATGCGCCGGAGCATCGGATGCCGCATGAGGACTTGCGGGCGGTGATCATCGCCGCGCGGGGCGTGATGATGAGTTCCAACTTCATCGGGGCGGTGCTGGAGGGGGATGGAATCATCCTGCACTGCAATGAGTCCTACCAGCCCTGCGGTATCACCGCGCCGTTGCAGCGGGTGGTTGATGCGCGTGCCTTCATGCACCAGTGCGAGCGGCCACGTCGGCTGAATGAAAAACTCTGGAACGTGATGCTGCGCGGCAAGACGCTGAACCAGACTAGGGTATTGCATCGCTTCGACCTCAAGAGTGCGCACTTAGAGCGGGCGTTGGATAGCAAGCTGATAGATGAGGGGAACTGTGCGCGCCGCTACTGGCAGCTTTACTTTCCGAGCATCGGCTGGAGCGCAACCAGCCGCGATCGCAAGGAGAACACCGCGCCGAACCAGATGCTGAACTACGGCTACACGGTGCTCGCGGCCTTGTGCCACCGCAGCCTGCTGGTGCATGGGTTATCGCCAGCATTGGGCGTGCATCACAGCACGCGCTATCAGGCTGATCCGCTGGTGTATGACACGATGGAGCCGTTCCGCCCTATGGTGGATTGCCTGCTGGCGGAATTCATGCGGGAGGAGGATGTAAGTATGAAGGCTTGGTGTAAGAAGGTGGGAACCGAGTTGAGGGAGCGTCGCGTGCAGCACGAGCGCTATTCGCTGAAACTGATGGATGCCATTGATGCCAGTGCCAGTTCGCTGACGCGCAGCTACGCGGAGAAGGATGCGGATTTGTTTTGGGCGCCGGAATTGAGCAGTTAAGACTTTCAGGCACAACGTGCCGTAACATACCAGCCCAGGGCAACGCCCTGGGTAGTTGATCCCACCATGCAAAGCCCTGTAGGGACGTAACAAAACGGCGATGACTGAGCACACCTTGTTTCGCCCTTACAGGGCTCCATTTTTTTCTCAACTTACCCAGGGCGTTGCCCTGGGCTGGCATATGCCGCCCCTTTGGGGCTGAGCGATTGAGCATTCTGTGAAAATGAAAGCGAGTCCTTTTCGTATGGGTTGGATTCTTGTCATGTTTGATCTGCCAGTGCTCGCCCATGAGGAGCGCAAGGCGGCGACGCGCTTCCGCAAAGACTTGATGGATGATGGATTCCTCATGATCCAGTTCTCCGTGTATGCCCGCCCGTGTGTGACCTATGAGAATCTGGACAAGCACATCGCCAAGCTCAAGCGCATCGTGCCGGAAGCGGGCAATGTGCGGATGATGTTCATGACGGATGAACAATGGGGCAAGAGCGTGACCGTGGTCGGCGCGAACTACAAGCAGGGCAAGCGAGATGTGGACCCGGAAATGCC
>JAYVOH010000284.1:0-47898 GCA_043758025.1 Verrucomicrobiota bacterium | reverse complement strand
CTTGGTGTGGACCGCCAAAGCCACCGACATCCTGGCCAAAGTCACCCGAGTCCGTCAAAAACTCCATTGTTACACCAATAAGCGCGCACTACACTAGCCTCGTTGATCGTGATGTCTGGCAAGGAAAGCTCTACCCTGCTGGCACATATCGCTACACTACTATCTCGGGCGCGAGCAAAACCATCCGATCTTACGCCACCACGCCGGAAGCTGCCGTTGCACGACTGCGCGAATTGGGGGAAGATGCGCGGTGAGCCTTCGGATTCCACTTCTTAAGTTCAAGGCTAACACGCACATCAACACAGCACACCGCAGATCGTCAAGTGGAGGATGCACATGCGGAAGTTCGGGGTGAGGTGATTACGGAAACATCTGTCCAAGAGATTTTGTTGCTTGCTTACATTCTCTAATCGACAATCTATTTCAACGATGATTCCTTTTTGGCTTACACCGTTCATTGCGAGTGCCGCGAGACAGGCATTCACGAAAATATGCAATAGCATTGAAGATGCCCATGAGGAGGAAAGGATAACTTTTCGGGCAAAGATTTTCTGTGCGAACTGCGGGGACGAAATGAATGGCCCCGTAAAGTTCTGTCCCCATTGTGGTTCCAAAGCCTTTCTCACAGGCGCAGAAATTGAACACAAGCAACTCTTAGAAAAGGAAGCCCAAAAGCAGTCTAAGGAACAAGAACGTCAACGGAGCGAGTTTGTTCTACGCTTAAAGGCAATTAAAAAGCGGTGTTTGGACATCGCCCGTTGGAAGTATTGTGCTCAATGTAACACTGCACATTTTGCTGATGTAAAATTCTGCCCAGAATGCGGCCAGGCTACCGACGAGATGGCAAAGGAATTTGTATATCATTTTGCAAGCTCTGAGTTCCCGACGTTGATTAATAATGAAACTAGCTTTGATGCACTGCTAGCCGGAAACTTCAAAGCCTTCGAGGGGAGCTAAATCCCTAAGCCGCGACCGAGTTCGTCTTAACTGCTAGGAATTTGCTTTTGTGCGTGCCAGGCCGGATGACCCTACGGGATCTGTCTTGAATACATTTTCCACGATAGGTTGGCGCGGCCAATGCCATTAGATGCATAAAGAATTACTGCGTTGCGAACTTTGTCAGTAGTCCTTTGCGCTTTGTGGCGCGCAGGATGGATGCGAAGATGATCGCCGCCAGCACCATGAAGATGACATTCAGTCCGGCGGCCATGCCCAGATTATACCAGCTCACGGTTCCATTTTTCGGATCAAGCACTTCTCTCATGCCTTCGAAGACGTAAGTGGCGGGGAACGCCGAGGCCACAGGCTGCAACCAACCGGGGAGCTTGGCCACGGGATAAAATACCGCGACGACAGGCTGGATGAAAAACGGAATGGCCCAGGCCAGTGACTCCGCCGCCTGTCCCCATCGGAGGATGAGCGCGGTGGAGATCATGCCCAGGGACCAGCCGAAGACCATGAGGTTCACGAAGAACGGCAGGAGGCTCCACTTGAGCGTAAAAATATTAAATTGGTAACCGATTCCGGCGACCAGCGACAGCACCAAGACCGTGACGCAGATGCGGAGAAAACCAATGGTGAAGGTGGCGGCGACATATTCCGACGTGCGCACCGGAGCGACGAAGACATTAAGCAAATTGCGCGTCCACACATCCTCCAGAAACGAGATGGCCACTCCTTGCTGCGCACGGAACAGCACGTCCCAGAGGATCATCCCGCCAATGAGAAAAACAAGGTAGTGGCTGAACTGCGCGGTGCTGTTCTCCTGGAGGAACAGCGTGAGATTTCCCCATACCATAAGATCCACCAGAGGCCAGAAGATGAGTTCTATCAGCCGCATCGGCGTGCGGGTGTAGAGAAACAAATAGCGCAGGACGAGCGCAGAAATGATGCGGAAGTTCATGGTATGTGGGTCGGCAGCCCTCTGCCGACATGATGGATTCCAGATTCGGCAGAGGGCTGCCGACCCACGTTGATGCTCAGACGAATAATCATTCCTCAAGGTCTCCGCTGCGGGCAATTTTGATGAATACATCTTCGAGCGAGTTCTGCTGCGACTTCGCGACGATGTCTGCGGGCGTGCCTTCGGTGACGACTTTTCCTTTGTGCAGGAAGATGACGCGGTCGCATACTTCCTCGATGTCTTTCATGTTATGAGACGTGTAGAGAATGCTGATCTGTCGCTCGGCCTGCACCCGGCGGATGGTCTTGCGCACCTTGTCGGCGATGTCGGGATCAAGGCTCGCGGTGGGCTCGTCCAGCAGAAGAAGCTCGGGGTCGTTGAGCAGCGCCTTGCAGAGATTCAGGCGCGTGCTTTCCCCGGCGGAAAGCTGTCCCGTAACCCGTTTGCGCAGTTCGCTGATTTCAAACAGCTCCAGCAGTTCTGTGATTTTTTTCTTCGCGTCCGGCACGCCGTAAATGCGGGCGAAGACCAGCAAGTTCTGCCAGACGAGGAGATTGCCAGGCAACGAGGTGTAGGCGCTGGAGAAGTTGGCTCGCTTAAGGATTGCAATGCGATGCGTCTGCAAATCCAGGCCGAACGCGCGAATGCTGCCCGACGTCGGCGTGGTCAGCCCCAGCAGCATATTCATCGCGGTGGTCTTGCCCGCACCATTCGCACCGAGGAGGCCGAGCACTTCGCCGCGTTTGAGCGAGAAGCTGAACCGATCCAGCGCCGTCACACCATCGAACTCGCGGGTGAGGTCGCGGGCTTCGAGAACGGTTTCGCGGTCAGGCGGGTTCATGCGGGCGGGATTCATCGCGCAACATCACAAGTGCGCAACTACTCCTCCAACTTATCGATCACGCGAAGGTCCGGCACTTGTAGAAAATCCGAGTCCAACGTAAGCACTGCCGCATCCACAGATAATGCTGATGCGGCGATGACCAGATCAGTGAGCTGCATTGTAACGCCGCGAGTGGCAAGATCACGCGCAAGATGGGTGGCATCACTCCATATTTTTTCGGTCGTCGGCACCCAGCACATGACCGCGAAGTGATTTCGCGCCGCTTCGTAAAGTCGCCTTACTCGCATGCCACGGCATACTTCAAGCATGACCAACCCGCAGGAGTAGAACTCGTATCCAAGGTTTGCTTGCTGCAACACACGGAACGGATCCCCGCCTTGACGGAAACTTCTGATAAAGAAGCTGGAATCAACGAGCACGTTTTTTTCCATACTTAACTTTAGTCTCGGAGACCAGCGCGGGTTTTTCAAAGGGCGGGAGATGCCCACGCAATCCAAGCGCAACATCAGCATCAAACCCGGCGGCAATTTCATCCGCAGTCATTCCTAATCCACGGCTCCACCTCTCCCTTTGTCTGAATTTGGTGGCGATCTTTCTCAAAGCCTCGTTCACGGCGGCGGTTTTGCTTTTCGCCCCGGTCGCGGCCATAACTTCGGCCAACAAGGCCTCATCAATGTGCATGGTCATTTTCATGCTCAAAGTATGGCATGAATGCCATACTCAGGCAAACTTTTCTTAATCGCGCGACTACTTATCTCACATCTACAAATCATGATGCGTTAATATGAACCTTGAAACCTTCCCGTTACCCGCTACGATGTCCCATGCCTGCGCGCCCCAACGTCCGTTTCGAGCTTGAAGCACTGATGCAGAAACGCATCATCGTGATCGATGGTGCCATGGGGACGACGATCCGTGGCTACGGGTTGAAGGAAGCCGACGCCCGGGGTGAGCGCTTCAAGGCCAACGAAAAAGACCTGCTCAACAATGGCGACATTCTGAGCATCACCCGCCCGGACATCATCGAGGACATCCACCGTCGTTTCCTGGAAGCGGGCGCGGATATCATTGAGACGAACACCTTCTCCGGCACCAGCATCGCCCAGAGCGAATTCTTCATCGAAGACCCGCGCGAGAAAGGCGGGCGTAAAGACCCTGCATTTTTCCAGAAGATCATCGATGACAAATTCCTCAACGACCTGGCTTGGGAAATCAATTTCAATTCCGCGCAGCAATGTCGGAAGTGGGCGGACTTGATTGGCGAAAAGACCGGGCGCAAACGCTACGTCGCCGGTGCAGTCGGGCCGCTGACCGTCTCGCTTTCTCAGTTCCCCGACCTCCAAGACCTCAGCTTCCGCTATGTTACTTTCGATCAAGTGGTGGCGGCCTACGCCCACCAAATTCGCGCCCTGATCGCAGGCGGAGTGGATACTTTGATGGTAGAGACCATTTTTGATTCGCTCAATGCCAAGGCCGCATTGACGGCCATCGAGGGAGTGTTTGCGCAAGATAAAATCGAGTTGCCAATTCAAATTTCTGCGGCCGTCGGGCCCGGCGGTGAGACGATGATTTCCGGGCAGATCACGGAGGCTTATCTCAATGCCATGCGGCACGTGAAGCCGCTCTCCATCGGTCTGAACTGTTCCCTCGGCCCTGACAAGATGCGGCCGTTCCTCGAAGAACTTGCGCAGAAAGCGGACACATTTGTCTCATGCTATCCGAACGCAGGAATGCCTAATCCTCTCGCGCCCACAGGGTTCGATTTGCTGCCGCCGGACATGGCGAATTTTGCCAAAGATTTCGGCGGTCACGGTTTCGTGAACATCATGGGCGGCTGCTGTGGCAATACGCCCGAGCATATTGCCGCGATTGCGAAAGCTGTCGAAGGACTCGAACCGCGCCACGTGCCGCAACTGGAACCGGTCATGCGTTTGTCCGGTTCGCAGCCTTACAATCTTGTTGGCAACACAAGCGTCCCGCCTGTGGTGTCGAACGAGCATCCTGCTCGTTCATCAGAAAGCGCAGGCGGGACGCCCGCAGAACAGCACAGGCTGGAAGCCCGTGTTACTGGCACGTCGAATTATCTCATGATCGGCGAACGCACGAACGTCGCCGGCTCGCCGAAGTTCGCGAAGCTCATTAAAGAAGGCAAATTGGAGGAGGCCGTGGCCATCGCGCGTCAGCAGGTCGAGAATGGCGCGAACGTCATCGACGTTTGCATGGACGAGGGCTTGATCGACGGCGTGGCCATGATGACCAAGTTCCTCATCCTGCTGCAAACCGAGCCCGAGGTGAACAAAGTGCCGATCATGGTGGACTCCTCGAAATGGGAAGTCATCGAGGCTGGCCTGAAATGCCTGCAAGGCAAGGGCATCGCGAACAGCATCTCATTGAAGGAAGGCGAGGAAGTTTTCAAGGATCGTGGCCGCGCACTGAAACGCTATGGGGCGGCGACAGTCGTCATGGCCTTTGATGAAAACGGACAGGCCGCGAGCTACGCCGAAAAAATCCGCATCTGCGAGCGCGCCTACCGCATTCTCGTGGATGAAGTTGGATTCCCACCGGAGGACATCATCTTTGATCCGAACATCCTGACCGTCGCAACGGGCATGGAGGAGCACAACAACTACGCGGTGGACTTCATCGAGGCCACGCGCTGGATCAAACAAAACCTGCCGCACGCGAAGGTCAGCGGCGGCGTGAGCAATATCAGCTTCAGCTTCCGCGGCAACAACAAGGTGCGCGAGGCCATGCACAGCGCGTTTCTGTTTCACGCCATCAAGGCCGGAATGGACATGGGCATCGTCAACGCGGGGATGCTGGAAGTTTACGAGGAGATACCCAAGGAGTTGCTCGTAAAAGTCGAGGACGTGCTCTTGAACCGCCGCCCTGATGCGACGGAAATTTTGGTCGATTACGCCGAGCAGTTCAAGGGCGTCGCAGGCGTGAAACAGCAGGAGGCCGATCTCGCCTGGCGTGATGCGCCCGTGGAGAAGAGGCTCGAACACGCGTTGCTCAAGGGCATCACCGATTTCATTGATCAGGACACCCAAGAGGCACTCGACAAGCTCGTGGTGGCGCTCAAGGTCATCGAAGGCCCGCTGATGGACGGCATGAGTGTCGTCGGCGATCTCTTTGGCGCAGGGAAAATGTTCCTGCCACAGGTCGTGAAAAGCGCGCGCGTCATGAAGAAGAGCGTGGCGTATCTGGAACCCTTCATGGAGGCGGAGAAAGTGGCGAATGCCGAGGCGCGCGCTGCGGCTCATAAGAAAGCATTGGAAACCGATGCCAACGCTGTTGCGGAAGTGGCCGCCAGCGACTCCGCAGCTTGTATCGTCATGGCCACCGTGAAAGGTGATGTGCATGACATCGGCAAAAACATTGTGGGCGTAGTCATGGCCTGCAATGGCTTCCGCGTTGTCGATCTCGGCGTCATGGTGTCGTGCGAAAAAATTCTCGAGGCCGCCGCGCGAGAGAAAGCAGACATCATCGGATTGAGCGGACTGATCACACCGTCGCTCGATGAGATGGTGCATGTGGCCAAGGAGATGCAACGGCTCGGCTTGAAGTTGCCGCTGCTCGTCGGTGGAGCGACGACCAGCGCCGCGCACACTGCGATCAAAATTGCTCCGCATTACCAGCAATCCATCGTGCATGTGCTCGATGCTTCGCGCTCGGTGCCGGTGATGACCTCCCTGCTCAGCGAGGAGCAACGCGCCGGATTTGTGAAACAGAATGAGGAACGCCACATCAAGCTGCGCGCGGATTACGCGGCGAAAGATGAAGCAAAAAAACTTATCCCGCTTGCAGATGCCCGTGCGAAAGGAGCGCAGTTCGACTGGAGCACGCAGGAGATTGCGGTGCCTTCGTTCCTTGGAGTGCGTGTTTACGAACCGGAGCAGGCAAGTGTCGGGGGCTGCCAGCCCCCGCAAGATAATCAAATAACCATCGGTGGGCTGGCAGCCCACCACTCGTTGCGCGTCGAAGACCTCGTGCCCTTCATCGACTGGTCGCCGTTCTTTCATACATGGGAATTGCGCGGGCGTTGGGACGATAAGGAGCAGCGTTTCAAGAGCGCGCTGCCGGAGTTTCAGGCTCAGGTGGAGCCGGAGGCGGCGAAACTTTATCACGACGTGCGCGCGTTGTTGGATCGCATCATCAAAGAGAACCGCTACATTGTTCGCGCCTGCTTTGGCTTCTATCCCGCGAACAGCGTCGGCGATGACATCGAAGTCTTTACGGACGAATCACGCCAGCGACTGCTCGGAGTTTTCCACACCCTGCGGCAGCAGATCATCAAGAAGGACACGCCGAACTACGCGCTGGCGGATTTTGTCGCGCCGAAGGACAGCGGGCGGGCGGATTACATCGGCGGCTTCTGTGTCGGCGTGCATGGCGCGGATGAATTTGCCGACGAATTCAAGAATGCGAACGACGACTACAACAGCATCATGGCCAAGGCCATCGCCGACCGTCTGGCCGAAGCCAGCGCGGAATACATGCACAAGCAAGCCCGCGTCGCATGGGGCTACGAGAAACCGGAGGAACACAGCAGCGAAGACCTCATCCGCGAGCGTTATCGCGGCATCCGGCCAGCGCCCGGTTATCCCTCTCAGCCCGACCACACCGAGAAGACCATCCTTTTCGATCTGCTCGACGCCACCAAGCACACCGGCGTCACTCTGACCGAGAGCAGCGCCATGCATCCCGGCTCTGCCGTCAGCGGACTATATTTCAGCCATCCCGAGTCGCGCTACTTTGCCACCGGTAAACTGAACAAGGACCAGATCGAAGACTACGCCGCGCGCAAAGGCATGAGCGTCGCCGACGTGGAGAAATGGCTTGGGCCGTGGCTGGCGTATTGAATTCATTCTTAACGGTTCGCATGAAATGAATAATATGTTAGTCTCCCGCCAATGATTTCGTCCGAGTTTTATGACTGGCAAACATCGGGAGGTGGGGAGACATCCTTCGTCTGGCTGAAGCTTGGAAAGCCGTCGGAATTCAATGGTGTGTTATCGGCGGGCTGGCCGTGAACCATTGGGCCAAGGAACCACTCATCACCAAAGATGCGGAGATGGTCGTGGCCTCCTCTGATTTCTCAAAAGCGCTGGATACCGCGCGACAGGCTGGGTTCCTCATCACACCCTTCCGCTTCTCGGCAAACTTGAAGGGCAAGGGTGACATCTCCATTCAAATCACCACAGACCCGCGCTATGGTGGCATGGCCGAGCGATCAAGTGAAGCAGACGTGCTGGGCATGACCTTGCCCATAGCCGCTTTGGCAGACACGTTTCAGGGAAAACTCTGGGCTTGGAGCGATGTTGAGCGGCGACCTTGGAAGCGGCGGAAGGATGAACTCGATCTGCTCCGTCTCGTCGAAGCACATCCGGCGCTTGCCGTAAAGCTGCCAGAGTCGTTGAAGGATTAGACGCGGCAATATTCATCGCAACTTGCCGTGGCTGGCGTATTGAATTAAGCTCTTGCCATCCGGCTCGCTCGTATCAATTTTGCTGAGGAACTGAAAAATTTCCGTTCTTCCTACCGCCCTTCCATTAAACAAACTAAATGCGCCACCATGATGAACTCATCCAATCCCACTCTCACAGAAAAAGCCTTCAATTCCGTTGGCGTGGATAATGCCAATCCCATGACGTTGCAAGGCACGGTGAACAAGTCCGCGCTACTTCTGGCGATGGTTCTCTTGCCTGCCTATTTCACGTGGCAAAAGTTCATGGCCCAACCTGCGGAAGCAATGCCGTGGATATGGGGCGGCTTGATCGGCGGGCTCGTCTTCTGCCTCGTTACCTGCTTCAAGAAGGAATGGTCTGCCGTGACGGCTCCGCTCTATGCCGTCTCCGAGGGGCTTCTGCTCGGCGCGGTCTCCGCGATGTATGAGGTGCAATTTCACGGGATCGTCCTGCAGGCGGTGCTTCTGACGACGGGCACACTCATCGGCATGTTGGGCCTCTACACCACCCGGATTATCCAGCCGACCAAGAAATTCGTGATGGGCGTTTTTGCTGCGACGGCGGGAATCGCACTGACCTATCTGATTGCGATGGTGCTGAGCATGTTCGGCATCAAGCTGGGTTTTCTTTACGGGAGCAGCATGTTCAGCATCGGCATCAGCTTTGTGATCGTGATCGTGGCCGCGCTGAATCTGATCATCGACTTTGGTGTGATTGAGCATGGCGTGCAGACCCGTGCGCCGAAATACATGGAGTGGTATGCATCCTTCGGCCTGCTGGTGACGCTGGTGTGGCTTTACTTGGAAATTCTGCGCCTGCTCTCGAAATTCGCCTCACGGCGTGATTGAGTAGCGATTGCCTTAAATCATTCCCAACGGGATGCTGGTTCGCTGGCATCCCGTTTTTTATTTTTCATCTCCGTGATGGAAAGTGGCGCGAACACCCGTTTATATCGCCACATGAAACACACTCTGTATTCCTCACTGTTCCGTTCCAGTGCCGCGCTGACCGCGCTGGTGCTGGCTTCCATTAGCACCGTGTCCGCCGATGAAGGCAAGCCGATCTTCAACGGCAAGGACCTCACCGGCTGGCACGGCGTGTCGGAATTCTGGAGTGTGCAGGATGGCTGCATCACCGGCCACACCACGTCCGAGCACATGGTCACGGAAAACACGTTCCTCATTTGGGACGGCGGCGAGCCGGCCGACTTTGAATTGACCTTCAAATACAAACTCACCGACATGGACGGAAAAAGCGCGAAGTTTGGCAACAGCGGCATGCAATATCGCAGCAAAATCGTGAAGCCGGAGTATTCCGTGCTTTCCGGTTACCAGGCCGACATGGAATGCGGCAAGTCCTACAGCGGCATTCTGTATGAAGAAAAGGGCCGCGGCTTTCTGGCCAAGCGCGGCGAGAAAGTCGTGATCAAGGATGCTGTCGACGAGGCTGCCGATAAGAAGGACAAAAAGAAGGCGGCGAAAATCGAAGTCGTCGGTGAGGTCGGAAAGAGCGACGATATCCAGGCGAAAATCAACATGGGCGAGTGGAACGAATACAAGATCGTGGCCAAGGGCAACCACCTGCAACATTTCATCAACGGGGTGCAAACCGTTGATGTCATCGACGAAGCTGCGGAAGCCGCGAAGAAAGGTGTCATTGGCATTCAACTGCACAAAGGCCCCACCGGCATGACTGTGCAATACAAGGACATAATCCTGACGGAGCTGAAATAACCGTCGAGAAAGAATGCTTTATCAAGCTCGTGCTGTTAACGCGGCACGAGCTTTTTCATGTCCGGCGGCAGCCATGCATGCAGCATCGGCCCCGTGGCCACGGTGGTGAGAAGGCACATGATGACGAACATGGCGAAGAGCGGTTCATTGAGCAGGCCGAGGTCTTTGCCCACATTGATCGCGACCAGTCCCATGAGTGCGCGGGTGTTCATCAATGCGCCCAAACAGAGGCTTTCCCGCCACGATGCACCGGCCCAACGCGCCCCGATGGTGCAACCGCCCAGCTTGCTGAGAATGGCGACTAGGCAGACGAGCGCGCAGCCAAACCAGGCGATAAACGGGCTTGCTGAGGCGAGGTTGAACGAACGGATGTCAGTGTTCAATCCGGTGTTGGTGAAGAAAATGGGCACCAGCGCCACCACGACAAAATCGCCGAAACGGTCCCGCCAAGCCTTGACCAATGAAGGCTCGGTATGCAGTGCAACCCCGAGCGTAAAGGCTCCGAAGATGGCGAAAATACCCAGACGGTTCGTGATCAGTGAGGAGATAAAAAGCATGCATAACAAAAGCGCCAGATAACCGGGCGTGAAGGTGTCCGTATTAAACTTCCGGCACTGGCTCCGCCAAGCCTTGATAAGTAACGGGCCGACTACTTTGAAAAGCAGCAGGACATAAAGAACGATCAAAGACGCCTGGCCGAGAAACGGCACCCAGGAAAAATGCGCGCCCTGTTTTACCAGAGCCGTGGCCACGCCGAGAAAAACCCAGCCCACCGCATCATCGAGCGCCGCCGCGCTGATCGCCGTTGCGCCCATCGCGGTGCGTTCCAATTTCATCTCCAGCAGCATCCGCCCCATGACTGGCAGCGAAGAAATCGCCAGAGCCACGCAGATGAAAAGCTGGAAGCCTAGCCAAGGCAGCTCCGGAGCGAATGTGCGGTGCAGCCACGGTCCGATGGCCAGTCCGCCGAGCAGCGGGGCGATGATGCCCATGAATGAAGTGGCGATAACCACCCGCGACTTGTCGCGCAGATGGGAAAAATCAAACTCCATGCCCACTTGGAAAAGCATGAGCAGGAGACCGATCTTGGCCAATAATGCCAGCGAGTCTTTGATCTCGGGCGGAAACACCGTGGCCACCGCCTCCGGCCAGAAAAAGCCCAGACAAGATGGCCCCAGCAGCAGACCCGCCATGATTTCCCCGACGGCACGCGGTTGTTTGATCTGGCGGCAGAGCGTGCCCATGAGCCACGCAGCGGCGATGATCACGATCCATCCGATCAGAACTAATTTGGCGTGGTCTTCAATGTGTTCCGGATTCATTATGCGAGAAGCTACGCCCCAGGCGTCCCTTGTGGCGCTGGGCTGCAAGATTTACGATTACAGCGCGACCTGTGTTTAATTTTTTCGACGGCTCGGCGACGGTCATGCCGTCACTTTACAGCCTCAACGGAAATCAGCTTGCTGATCATCTTCTGCGTCATGGGAATCTCTTTGCCACCGATGTTCATCTTGATGAGGCTGTTCACTTCGCTTTTGGTGACTACGCGGCGCTCGAGATCGAAGGCGATCTCACCCGCCATGGTGCTTCCCTCGCCAAACTTGACTGGCAGGGCCGCACCCGAATCCTTGCCGGGTTCCGCCTCGGGGGTGGTGAATTTTCCATTCATGGTAATTTTGGCATGTTTCCGGCCTTCGACCGTGATGTTGCTGTCATACTTGCCGGAGCCTTTGATGAGGATGGCCCCGGCGGGAGGCATTTCGATCTTATTCTCGTAAGTCCATGTGCTGCCGGAAGCAACGGGGTCCTTGGGGAGGCCCATCTCCTGTGATTTGCGGAAGGCATCAGCCAGCTGGTTGCCGTTCGGACCTTTACCGCCGCCGACAGGCGTTGGGACAAGGTTTTCCAAATCGCGGGTGCCGGTGATCATGTCGTTCTTGTCATAGACGATGGTGAACTCCTTGCCGACCAATGCGCCGAAGCTCTGCTGAAGCATGGGGGAGGACTTGGCGGGATCGGTGGAATCATAAGTCATGTTCTGCCCCATGACGGACATATTGGCTTTCATGGTGACGATCTTGACGGCGGCAAGCTTGTTATCCGTGCCCGGGTCCGGTTTCACGGTAATGGACATGGTCTGTTTGATTTCCGTCTTCTGTCCGCCGGCCTTGGCCAGTTCGGGCATCATGACGTTCATCTCGGTGACAATTTCCTGGATGTAAATTTTTCCCGTTTCCCAGTGCGCGCGGATCTGGACGACGTCATCGGCCGTGACAAGGGCGGTAGCTGCGAGCCAGAGCGATGAAAGAACAAGGAATTTGCGCATGGTGGTAATATGTTGAATGTTGTGCCATGAAATCATCGATTGCGGAGCTTGCCAAGCGCTCATCGATCTTCTTGATAAATATCTCTGGCCCGACTCGGAATGATCTTTTTCAAAAAAAAATACAGCCTTGGCACGGTGCCCGCTTGTTTTAACCCCACGGTCAACGCCGCATTCATCAACAAACCACAAACCTAGCGCACTCACCAACACCGAACCAACCTATGAAAAAAATCGAAGCTATCATCAAGCCCTTTAAACTGGAGGACGTCAAAGAAGCCCTCGCCGAAGTCGGTGTGCAGGGCATGACCGTGGTCGAAGTCAAAGGCTTCGGCCGCCAGAAAGGGCATACGGAAATCTATCGCGGAAGCGAATACACCGTGGACTTTCTCCCCAAGGTCAAACTCGAAGTCGTGGTCGAATCTGACCGTGCGGACGGCGTGGTCGCGGCCATCGTAAAAGCCGCCAACACCGGCAAGATCGGTGACGGCAAAGTCTTTGTCAGCGAAGTGTCAGAAGCCATCCGCATTCGCACCGGCGAAAAAGGCCACGACGCGATTTCGGGTAGCTAAGCTGATCACAAAAAACTTCCGACGAAAGCGTCGGAGTGAGGAAGCGTGCGATATAGCGGGGTTGGGCGGGCGCCCAGCCCCGCTCTCGTTTGGAGATGAGGGGAAGCTCCTCCACAATATTACGGAGCCGGCGTCAATAGCTCTTGGCGAAGATCACACGGCGCGCACTTGGTTTGCCGGTGAGGAAACACACTCCCTGCTCCGCATAGGCATCGCCGTCCGGAATGCATCGGATAGTTACCTTAAGTTCTTTCTGCAAACGTTCCTCGTCCTCACTGCTGCCAGCCCAGTGCATGAGGGCAAAGCCCCCATGGATTTCCGGCTTGTCCTCGTTCTCCGGAGTGAAAAATGCGCGGAACTCAGCATCAGTCTCGAGGCGTTTCATGTTCTCATCACGCAAGGCGAGAGCGCGGGCCAGTAGCTGGTTCTGGATGTCCTCGAGGATGTCGGCAACATCGCGGAGAAACTGTTCCTTGGGGATGAATTCTTTGTCTTTGGGTGAACGGTCACGGCGGGCGACGGCCACGCTGCGTTTCTCAATGTCACGCGGGCCAAGTTCTACCCGCAGGGGCACGCCTTTTTTGATCCACTCCCAGTTGCGCTGGCCGCCGGGGATGTCGCGCTTGTCCACATGGACGCGAATCGGGCCGTCGTGATAAGCATGGGTGCGCAAAGTTTTGGCCAGTGCTTCGCAGGCATCAATCACGGCGTCCCGGGTATCAGGCTTCGGGGTGACTGGCAGGATGACGATCTGCATGGGGGCGATGCGAGGAGGAAGCACCGCACCGTCGTCGTCCGCGTGTGCCATGATCAGAGTGCCGATGAGGCGGGTGCTGACGCCCCAGCTGGTGGTCCAGGCCAGATGCCGCTGATTGTCGCGCCCGAGGAATTCAATGTTCGCGGCCTTGGCAAAATTTTGTCCGAGGAAATGCGAAGTGCCGGCCTGGATGGCCTTGCGATCCTGCACCATGGCCTCGACCGTGAAGGTGTTCAGCGCGCCGGGGAAACGCTCGCGCGCAGTCTTCTCGCCGGGGATGGCGGGGATGGCGAGATGGTTCCAGAGAAAATGTTCATAGACCTTGTGCATCTGCCGCGCCTCAATCATGGCCTCGTCTGAAGTCTCGTGCGCCGTGTGTCCTTCCTGCCAGAGGAACTCGGCGGTGCGAAGGAAAAGGCGGGGGCGCATCTCCCAGCGCATGACATTGCACCATTGGTTGATGAGCAAGGGCAGGTCGCGATAGCTCTCAACCCATCGGGCAAAGGCAGCGCCAATGATGGTCTCGCTGGTGGGCCGGATTACAAAAGGTTCGGTCAGCTTGCCCGTGGGAATGAGTTTGGTGGTGCCGTCCGGCTGCTTCTCCGCTTCCAGCCGGTGATGGGTGACCACCGCGCATTCGGTGGCGAAACCCTCCGCGTGCTGCGCTTCCTTTTCCAGATAGCTCAACGGGATGAGCAGCGGGAAATAAGCGTTTTGGTGGCCGGTCTCTTTGAATTTCGTATCCAATGTGCGCTGGATGTTCTCCCACAAACCGTAGCCCCAGGGTTTGATGACCATGCAGCCGCGCACTTCGGAATTTTCTGCGAGATCGGCGGCGCGGACAACTTGCTGATACCATTCAGGGAAGTCGATGCTGCGGGTGGGCGTGATGGCGGTGGTCATAATGAAGTCAACGGCGAGGGTGAAGCAGTAACTTTATGAAGGGAAGCGGCACCGGGCAACAGGCAACAGATTCAATTTATCCCTGTCGTCCTCCGTCCTGCCTGCCGCCTATCTACTGGGAAGACATGGAAACTCCCTCGGACACGCTGCCATCCGGCATGAGCATGTTGGGACCGCGGGAACCGCCGTGGAAGCCTGCCCGCTCGATGAGCCAGGGCTGCTTCCAGCGGAAGGCGGTGTTCGGATATTCATCGAAAGGGGTGGGCAGATAGGAGCCGTGAAAGGTGTTGCTCCCGAGGTTGGTATCATTGTTGGCCGCAGCATCCGAGGGACATACCCAGTGCTTCCGGGCCACCCCGTATTCGGTCATGGTATGCTCCCACCACCGCCACATGTCCGTCTCATCTTGAAATCCTTCCGGCGGTTCTTGAGGCCAGATCATGTTGTGGTCTTGCAGGTAAACATTCAGGCTGACTCCAATCAGTCGCATGTTGCCGATGCAGCCCGCGAGTCCCGCCTTCTGACGCAGGACACCGAACAAAGGAAAGCTGATGGTGGCGAGCAAGGCCGTGATGCTGACCACCAGCAAAAGCTCAATCAATGTGAATCCTTTGGACGGTCGCATGGGGAGAAAGTAAAAAGGGTTTCATTCCTCTCGGAAGAAAACCCTTCTTTTGATCTGGTTCGGGCTGGTATAAGCGAATCTGATTACCGTGCGCCGATAAAGAATATCCGGGCACCGTAAACGGTTATAGGCCCGGCGAAGCCGTTGTCACCTGAACTGGTGTCTGACAGGCCGGTTGTGAAAGCTTTGACGGCCTGCAATTGTGCTCTGAGCAGCTTTTGCTGGAAGCTGATCATCTGCTGAGTGGTCTCAGTAGGGCCGGCGTTCGGATCTACAGACAAGGGTCCCGCATTGATGTCAGCGAGAGCAGCTGCCAGCGCCGTCTGCACAAGTTTGGATACGGGCGTGGCATTGGCTGGAGTGGCTGAAAGAATCGTAATCTCCCCTTTGCCGGAGTAGCGAAGCTGCGGTGCGGTGCAGTTAATGTGCGCTTTCCACTGGGTGTTGGCGGTGCCGGGTGTCGAGTTTGTTACCACTTGGTTGGCAGTCCCACTGGCCGCAGTTTCATTCGTGGATCCGTTGGTATAACCCATGACTGTATTGGCCGTATGATCGACCATGCCGGTTGCCATGCCGAAATAAGTGAGGCCATTGCAATAGATGACGGAACGATTCAAATAAGAGCCTTTGGCAGAGGGTGTGGCCGCCGATACTGTAGGCTGACTGAGTGAAACATTGTTTCCCCACTGGGAAAATCCAGAGCCATTTTTGAACCTGATGGCGGTTTGATAGATGCCCGCGTTATCCAGTCCCGCCGAGTAATCATTGTTGTCAAATGGACCCCCGGTAAGAGCATAGCCGGAGAGTGGCAGGGCAAACAATGCCGCAAAAAACAAGGTGAATTTCAGATTCATGGGGGTGAGAATAGCCGAAACCGTGCAGGTTCATCAAGATTTTTTTAAATTATTTTCCCCGTGCCTCCCGACTACCACACCCACACCCCGCTCTGCAAGCACGCCGAGGGCCTCCCCCGCGAGTATGCCGCAGCTGCCCAGCGGCTCGGTTTGCCTGAACTGGGCCTGAGCGATCACAGCCCGATGCGCGAGCATTTTGACGATTGGCGCATGGATTGGGATGAGTTCCCCCGCTATCTGGAAATGGTGGACGAGGCGCGCGCCGAGTTCCCCACCCTGCCCATCCGCCTCGGGCTGGAAGTGGACTGGCTGGAGGGTGGCGAAAAATGGATCGAAGAACTCTCCGGCAAAGCGGACTTCGACTTTTTCATCGGCAGCGTCCACTACCTCTCCCGCGACTGGGCAGTGGACGATCCCAAGTATCTTTCCCGTTTCAACGAGGGCAGCGTGGAAGAAATATGGACGCTCTATTTTCATCTCTACGAAAAGGCCATCCGCTCCCGGCTCTTCGATTTCATGGGACACCCTGACTTGCCTAAGAAGTTCGGCCATCGCCCCCCAGGCGACTTGCGTCGGTTCTACGATCCCGTCATTCAAGCCTTGGCTGATACCGGAACGGCCTTTGAAATCAATACTGCCGGCCTGCGTAAAGATGTGCGGGAAATGTATCCCGCCCGACAGTTTCTCGAACTCGCCCGCAGTGCGAACATTCCGCTCCTCATCAACTCTGACGCGCACGCGCCGAATGAAGTCGGCGCAGATTTCGACAAGGCCATCACAATGGCAAAAGAAGCCGGCTACACGGAGACGCTCTGCTTCGAAAAGCGCCAGCGCCGCAGCATTCCTCTGTGAATCATGCAGCTCCAAGCCCGCCAGCATCGACTCACCTTCCCCCGCCGCCCGCTGGTCATGGGCATCGTCAATATCAACGACGATTCTTTCTGCAACGACGGCACACTTAACCCCGACGCCGCGCTTGCCCAGGCGAAACAAATGCTGCGCGACGGCGCTGACATCATCGACATCGGCGCGGAAAGCGCGCGCACCAATCGCGGCCCCATCAGCATCGACGAAGAAGTCCGCCGCCTCACCCCTTTTGTTGAGCGATGGGCGGAGCTTCTTCATCCTTCATCCTTCATCCCTCATCCTTCCGCGCCCCTCCTTTCCATCAATACCTGGCGCAGCGAAGTCATCGCCCGCATTCTGCCCATCGGCGGCGACATCATCAACGACCTCTCTGCATTGCCCGACGCACGCAACGCGGAACTCTGCGCGGAACACGGCGCCGCCTTGCTCATCATGCACAGCATCGGCCAGCCCAAGGTGCCCCACACGCACATCGGCTACGACGACATCATGCGCGCGCTCGATATTTTCTTTGAGAAAAAAATCTCGTTGGCCCGCAACGCTGGATTGCCTGAGGAACAGATCATCCTCGATCCCGGCATCGATTTCGCCAAGCAGCGCGACGACAATTTATGCATCTATCGTGAGCTTGAGCGTTTGCAGATATTTGGGCGGCCCGTTCTGCTGCCTGTGTCCCGCAAGACGGTGATTGGTGAGGTGCTCGGATTGAAAAATCCACTGGAGCGCGATGCCGGAACGCTGGCTTGCATCGCTGCCGGAATGAGACGAGGCGCGCGCATCTTCCGGGTGCATCATGTCGAAGCCGCCGCGCAGGCGGTGCGGGTGCTTTGGGGCCTGCAAGGAAGCGAATGTGGCGACGGGATCCCGTTACGATAAACCCTGAAGCCACTTCACCCAAAACTCCGCGCCGCGTTCCAGCTCCGCGACCTCGATCCATTCATCCTTGGTGTGCGCTTGCGCAATGCTGCCCGGGCCGATGGCGACTGCGGGCACACCGCCGATCTCCGAGAGAAAGGCCGCATCGCAGAACCACGGCGCGCCGGTGAGCGCGGCACCGGCGGCGACGAGCTTTTGCACAAATGGATCTGCCGCAGACGTGTCCAGACATGGCGAGGTGGCTCCAAGTGGCGAGACCTTCGCAGTGGCATCGTGTTGTTGCACAAATTCGCGCAGCAACCCCAGCGGCCCGCCTTGCGCGGCGACGGTGGGATTGAAGCGGATGTCCACGGTAAGGCGGCAGTGATCGGCCGTGATGTTCGGACGCGTGCCGCCCTGGATCATGCCGAGACTGATGGTAGTGCGGCCCAGCCATTCGTCATCGCCCGCATCGGAAAGCTGCACGCGAAAGTCGCCGTCGAGCGCCTTGATGAGCCGGGCCATTTTGATAATCGCGTTCTCGCCGAGTTCCGGGCGCGATCCATGCACGGCGATACCAAAGGTCTCGATGTCCGCCCAGAGACAGCCTTTGTGTTTGAAGACCGTTTTCATGTCCGTCGGCTCCGCGATGAGGGCAAAGGCGTAGTCCGCGCCGTGATGTTTCGCAAAGTGACGCGAGCCGTGCTGCGCGGTTTCCTCAGACATGAGGCCCGCGAAGTGAACCTCCACCGGCAGCGTTGGAATTTCGTCGCGCAGTTCCCACAAGGCCCAGAGCATCGCGGCCATCGGGCCTTTGGTGTCGCACGCGCCCCGTCCAAATATTTTTCCATCGCGCAGCTCCGCGCCGAAGGGGTCAATCGTCATCCCGCCGACGCCCACCGTGTCCAGATGCGGACCAAATACGATGCACGGCTTCGGCTTGCCATCTGGCGAGGGCTGCGTGGGAAAGCGTCCGATGACATTTGGCCGATCCGGCAACACTTCTTCGAGAATAACTTCCGCGCCGCAGCTTTGCAAAAACTCACCGACGAACGCTGCACACGCCGCCTCTCCCGTGTGCTCAGTGCCGGTCTCGCCTTCGGGATTTACCGAGGGGATGCGGACGAGGGCCTGAGTAAGTTCAACAACTGAACGGGGCAGTGGATTCATGCGGATGCCAAGTAACCCAGTGTGGCTGTCAGGCCAAGTGATTAGGCTCCAGTTTTCTGCTCAGGCCGAATCTCACAAAAAATACGTTGCCTTCCCGGCGTTCTCCCCGATTATCCCCGCCCGCTTCATTCCGGCCTTCAACTTCACGTCCAGCGGGTCACAGGCAGGATGGTCACGTCGCCAAGCGCGGCGTTCAGTGCAACCCCAACAACCAAAAAAACATTATGAGCGAACCTACGCTCGCGGAGTTGATCGCAGGATCCTTCCGCATTTACAACGAAGGATCCATTGTCAAAGGACGGATCCTTGAAATCAAACCACAGGTCGTCCTTGTGGACATCGGCTACAAATCCGAAGGCGCCATTGCCACATCTGAGTTCGAAGACGAAGACATCCAGGTCGGCGACGAGATTGAAGTGCTTCTGGAGAAGCTCGAAAACGATGAAGGCATGGTCGTGCTCTCCAAGGAGAAGGCCGCCCACAAGCAGAACTGGGACAAGATTTATCGCGTATTCCTCGATGGCGGACTCGTCAAAGGCAAGGTCAAGAGCGTCGTCAAAGGCGGCCTCATGGTCAATGTCGGCGTCGAGGCTTTCCTGCCCGGCTCGCAGATCGACATCATCCCGCCGAAGGACCTCAACGAATACGTTGGCAAGGTTTACGAATTCAAGATCGTCAAGGTCAATGACGACCGCAAGAACGTCGTCCTCTCGCGCCGCGAAGTCATCGAGGCCGAGCGCGCCGAACAGCGCATGAAGTTCCTCGACGGCGTCAAGCCCGGCGACAAGGTCGAAGGCATCGTCAAGAACATCACCGACTTCGGTGTGTTCGTGGATCTCAACGGCATGGACGGACTGCTCCACATCACGGACATGTCCTGGGGCCGCTTGAACCATCCTACCGAACTCGTCAGCATCGGCCAGAAGCTCAACGTCCAGATTCTCGAAGTAAACCGCGAGAAAGAGCGCGTCAGCCTCGGCCTCAAACAGATGCAGTCCAATCCATGGGACAACATCGAAGGCCGTTACCCCATCGGCACCAAAGTGCACGGCACCGTCACCAAACTCGTCGCCTACGGCGCGTTCGTGGAGATCGAAGAAGGAGTCGAAGGCCTCATCCACGTCTCCGAGCTTTCCTGGACCAAGCGCATCGCGCGTCCGTCCGATGTGCTCACCGTGGGCCAGAAGCTCGAAGCCTCCGTCCTCGGCATCAACAAGGAGGAGCGCAAAATCTCCCTCGGCGTCCGTCAGCTGGACATCAATCCTTGGGACAACATCGACGACCGCTTCCCGATCGGTGCCAAGATCACCGGCAAGGTTCGCAACCTCACCGCTTACGGCGCGTTTGTGGAACTGGAAGAAGGCATCGACGGCATGATCCACGTCTCCGACCTCAGTTGGACACGCAAGATCAACCACCCCTCCGAAATCCTCAAAAAGGGACAGGAAGTGGAAGCCACCATCCTGGAAATCGACAAGACCAATCAGCGTATCAGCCTTGGCGTCAAACAGCTCGATGGCGATCCCTGGAGTCAGATCGACGAACGCTTCAAAGTGGGCGACCTCGTCAAAGGCCGCGTCGCGAAGATCGCCAGCTTCGGTGCTTTCGTGGAACTTGCCGACGACATCGACGGCCTCATCCACATCAGCCAGATCAGCGAAGATCACATCGCCAAGGTCAAGGACAAGCTCAACGTCGGCGACGAGATCGAAGCCCGCGTCATCAAGGTGGACAAAGTCGAACGTCGCGTCGGCCTCTCCATCAAGGCAGTCAACTACGACGAAACCGCGCTCAAGAAAGAGAGCCAGGCCTTCGACGCACTGCGCCCCACGACCGACCTCGTGGGCCTCGAACAGGCCTTCAAGTTCGCCTCCGAAGACTACCGTCCCGGCCAGGGCAGCTAAACATCATCTTCCGGCAGCAACCGGAAATCATGGGAGGGACTCCGCGAGGAGTTCCTCCTTTTTTGTAGTAGCCGGTCGCAGTGACGGCATCTTGCCGTCATAGCTTTTTTGATGACGGCAGGATGCCGTCACTACAGGCCCGTGCTACTCAGCGAGCAGCTTCTCAATCTTCTCGCCGAGTTCCTCTCCGCGCGCGTCGAAGTCCTTGACGACGCCTTTTTTGTCCAGCAGCAACACCGTGGGGATGCTGGTGATGCCGAAACGTTTTGGGATCTCACCCTCCCATGACTTGCCGTCGAAATGCTGCGGCCACATCATTCCTTTGGTCTTCAGCACCTCCTCCAGCTTTTTCTTGTCCTCGTCCAGCGAGATACCGACGATCTCGAATCCGCGCGCGTGCAGGCTCTCGTAGGCTTTCTTTACGTTTGGCAATTCTGCCATGCAGGGACCGCACCAAGTCGCCCAGAAGTCTATCAGCACGACCTTACCGCGCAGCTTCGCGACATCGACCTCCGTGCCGTCCAGCGCGGTGAATTTCAAGTCGAGCGGCTTTCCCTGCAGTGCGCGTTTCGCCTTCGCGGAGGTCAGCGCCTCTTTCGCCAGTTCGGCGACATCTTCGTTCTTGTCGGCGGAGAACTTCTCGGCGAGCGCCTCAAACCGCGTAGGGGCGTATTGCTCTGTTAGGTCCAGCAGCGAGAGCTTCAGTGCTGGAAGCTCGCCATCATCCGGGAATGCTGCCACGTGCGCGAAATATTGTTTTTCCCAAGCCGCAAACTTTGCCGCGTCATCCACATTCTCTGCCGCAATCGCGAGGAGAAAGTGGCTCGCCTTCGTCTTATGATCCGGTGATGCCTCTTTGTCGCCGCCGATTTCCTCCAGCATCGGGATCACTTTCATCAGTTCCTGGTTCTCAGCGTCGCCGTTCAGCCCCTCGGCGGCGAGCAGTGCGAACTCGTGCCGCTGCGCGGGTTCCGTCATCGCCACACGACCGCGCTTCACTGCGCGTGTTATCTTGGCGCGAAGCTTATCGGCCTCGTCTTCATCCTCGTTTGCCTTGAGCGCGGCCACCGCATTTTTTAATTCATCAAGCGCTTGGGCGGGATCAATCTTCACGGCGGACTTCAGCGCCGGCCGGTTTGCAGGATCGGCCAGCCTCAGGATTTCTTCCGCTGCCGTGGCGCTGCGCGCGGCGACGACACCAGTGGCTTGATTTTTCATGTCGGTGTCGCTGCCGGTGTTGGTGTCAGTTTCGATCTGATTGACCTGCGCTAGGACATTGCCGTTCTCATCGGTGATGGGACCGCCGCTGGAACCGGGGCTGTATTCGGAGGTCACTTCGAGCGAGAGCGTCGGGCGGCTCTTCGGATGCACCTCCGCGTCCTCAGCGTCTTGCATGGTGCTCGAACGGCTCACGCGCGCGACGATGCCTTGCGTGAACATGAAATAGTGCCCGTTAGGATGGCTCAGGCAATAGACGCGCTCGCCGGGCAACGCGCCCGCACGCACCGGCAACGGGCGCAATTTCGCGCCAGCCACTCGCACGAGGCAGGTGTCGGACTCCTCATCTTTTGCCAGCAGCGCCTCCACCGGGAAAGTTTGTCCATCGGCATCCACGGCCACGGCAAACGCGTCCTTCATTTCATCTTCGTCGTAGGCGAGCACATGGGCGCAGGTAGAAACGATTCCGCCCTCGGCAACGGCAAAGCCCGTGGCCAAATTCAGATGCCAGTCCCCGCATTTGTGGCAGTGGTAAAATGCGCCGATCGCCACCGTGCCCGCGCGCAGATGGTCGTAAAGTTCCGTCGCCGCGATCGGTTTGGTGATGGGCGCGACAAATTTCACAGGATCCTTCGACGGCGGCTGAGCGAGCAGCGCACCCAGTGCCACCAGCTTGCCCTCCTGATGCAGTTTCGCGGCACCATCGGTCGCAGCCTTGGTGTAAACCGCGTCCTCCACAATGTAGCGCGGTGTGCCCGCGAACAGGCTGCCGATGAGGGCAAGTGAAAATCCCACGGCGAACAGCACGCGGGAGGAGGGATCGGTGAAAATAAAGCGCATAAGAAAGATACATATGCGTGTTTTAAGCCAGTGATGTCAAGTTCGCATCGCCGCAACAAGTCCCGTTGCGCAATCATCCAGCAAATCCCATCTTCTTCCACCACGCCGCGAGTTCGTCCGCGCCGAAGTCGGCCAGGATGTGTCCGTCCACTTCAATGCTCGGGGCCTTGGTCTGGCCGGTGAGGTCGTGCATCTCGCGGCGCGCGGCGGCATCGCCGATCACGTCGAGTTTTTGATATTTGATGCGGCGCGCATCGAGCCAGTCAATGGCTTCGTCACACCATGGACAGCCGGGTTTGATGAAAAGGCGAATGGTCATTGGGGAGATAGAAGATGGGTTCACTTGGTGCGGACGTCGAGACAGATGACATCGCCCTTGGAGTTGCGCGCCCATGCCGCCTGATCTGGACTGACGTGTGACTGCCAGCTTGAATCAAATCACACCCCAATTCCCCCAGTGCCGATAACCTTTTAAATCCTTGGACTTACTCTTAAACAATGTGGAGAGTAAAAAATGCAGCAAAATCTTACTTCACTTTGGGCTGGTATTGTTCTGACAACCTTTGCCCTAACGGCTGCACACGGAGCGAAGGACTTCCACGACCAGGATCTGACGGGCAAGAGTTTTAGCAACGAGGTGCTCAATGGCGCTGATTTCTCAAACGCGAATTTGAAAAACGTGAGATTCGACGGTGCCAGTCTAAAGGGTGCGATTTTTAAGGGTGCCAGCCTAGACAATACCAACTTTACTGACGCAGATCTCACAGGAGCTGATCTTCGGGAATCGAAGGGTGAATACTACGCGGTGGGGACGGACTTCAGTAAAACCAACATGGAGGGGCTTTCACTTCGTTTTTCTGTTAATGCGAAATATGTGGGCGCCAACTTGAAGAACACAAAGATCACAGGCATCGCACTCGGGATTGATTGCACCAATGCAGATTTCAGCGGGTCCAACTTTCGGACCGCATCCGTGGCCGATTGGAATAACAACAAGTTCAAAGGGGCCGTCTTCGACGGTGATACCGCCTTTCCAAAAGGGTTTGATCCGAAATCATTCGGCATGGTTGTTGAGAAGCCCAAGGAAAAAAATAAGGATGACAACAAGGAGGCTCCGAAGGTCGAGTCTCCCGCGCCACCAGCCAAAAAGGTGGAAACTTCTTCAGGACAATCTCGCGAAAATAAAGTCGATGTAAAAATCAGTGATGCTCCACGGCCACGGACGGCACCCGCGCGGGAAACCCCGTTGCCCAAGCTAGAAGCACTCGCTGCGAAGCCAATGCATGTTGTTGGGCGCGCTGTGTTTGAAGACGGCAGACCAATCCCAAAGTTCACCGTCAGGGTTCTCGGCTACGATGGGGAAGCCAATCTTTTTGCCGGTAGTTTGCCTTCATTGGGACAAGAAGAGGGAAGGGCAGGCGAGTATTCCGTTTTGACGACGGACACGATTAACCACAAAAAGCCGGTTAAGGGACTCGTTTGCGGTGTAACCGCCACTGCTAAAATTAATTACAAGGGACATGAGTATGATTATGAGTTGCATCCTATTGATGGCATGATCGACGGCACCGATAAAAATGCCTTTCGTGGTGAAAGCGGGAAAGGCGTTACTCGCGATTTTGTGATGAAAATGAGCGGCGTAAGACGCGGCTGTGATTCGACGGAACAAAGTGAAACCCTCTATCGAAACGCCATGTATGGAGGGCGCATATCGGTTGATTGCACACAATCGACAGGGCGTTATCCATCGGTCGAAGATGCAACCTCACTGACCAAGCTATTTTCGCCTGATTCGATTATCGAGCTCAAGCTTGAGCCAACAGGCCCCCTGCTCGATGGATCGTCAGGAGAAATCATCGTGCGTCAATTTCCGCTCGGCAAGACTTACGGAAACTGGCACGATCACTTTTTGCGCTCGATCCCCGTCGGTGAATATACAGCAACCGCAACGCTAACCGAAGGACAGGGAGCGGCTATTCCTCTACGGTTGAAACTCGCATTCAACGGACCGCTGCAAGCATCTGCGACGATTTTATGGGCTCCTCAAAATGGCCGTCTTGCTGAAGTAAATCTTTTCCTGGCCAAGTAAAGATCAGGCGCTGTCAGCCATGCAGCTCCTTCACCCGGCAAATCCCATCTTCTTCCACCACACCGCGAGTTCGTCCGCGCCAAAGTCAGCGAGGATGTGTCCGTCCACATCGATGCTCGGGGCCTTGGTCTGACCGGTGAGGTCGTGCATCTCGCGCCGCGCGGCAGCATCGTTGGTCACATCGAGTTCTTGATATTTGATGCGGCGCGCATCGAGCCAGTCCATGGCTTCGTCGCACCATGGACAGCCGGGTTTGATGAAAAGGCGAATGGTCATTTGGGAGATAGAAGATAGAAGATAGAAGATAGAAGATAGAAGATAGAAGATGGGTTCACTCGGTGCGGACGTCGAGGCAGATGACATCGCCCTTGGAATTGCGCGCATAGATGCGGCCGTTGGCGAGCACAGGGACGATCCAGCAGGTTCCGGTGAGGACTGGGGCGCGGGAGATGACTTCGAACTTCTGTGTCGAAGCCTTGGCAATGATGAGTTCGCCTTTGTTGGTGAGCACGATGAGCTTGCCATCCGCGATCATCAGCGCACCGGGGCCGATGGTGGTGTCTTCCCATTTCTTCGCGCCAGTGGCGAACTCAATGCATTTCAACGGTGAGCGCGATGCTTTGTTATCGCCATCAAAGCCATAGAGATGGCCGTCGAGCAACACGCTGGAGCCAAGCTGGTTCTTGAGTTCCTTGCTCTGCCAAACGACCACGGGCGCGGCTCCGTCCACCTTGATGAGAGCGCAACCCTTGTTGTAGCTGGAGGAGATGAAGATTAGATCGCCACTGAAGATGGGGTCCGCCGCGTTCACGCCGTAGCGCGTCGTCCACTCGAACTCCCATGCCTTGCCTCCGGTCTTCGCATTGACCGCAACGTATGATTTGCCGGAGCTGAAAAGCGCGATGTCCTCCGCACCGCGTTTCATCAGGATCGGAGTGGAGTATCCCGAATCGTCCGTCGTGGACTGCCAGATAATTTTCCCGCTGGTCTTGTCGAGCGCGAGACCAGCGCCGCCAACGTTCAGCAACAGCATCTGTCCATGCACGAGCGGCGACCCGGCGAAGCCCCAGTCAGGAATGTGCGCGCCGGTTTCCTTCTGCACATTCTTCGACCAGATAACCTTGCCCGTCGCGGCATCGAAACAGAAGACATCGCCCCACTTGCTCAGATGAAATAATTTCTCACCATCCACGACCGGCGTGGCGGAGGTGCCGCCCTCGTAATATTTGTCACCCAGCTCAGCGGCATAACTGTGCTTCCAGATGACCTTGCCTGTGGCAGCATCGAAGCAGAATACCGTATCCATCTTTTCCGCATGGCCGGTGGTGAACACGCGACCGTCGGAAACCGAAAACGACGAGAAGCCGGTGCCGATGCCGGCTGTCCACAAAACTTTCGGAGCTTCCGCGCCCCAGTTGGATTTCCATGTCTTCTCATCCGAGATGCCGTTGTGATGCGGTCCGCGCCATTGCGGCCAGTCAACAGCGGTGACGGATGATGCGACGACGAATACAAACGACAGCCAGCAGCGCGATGTTTTCATGATGGTCAAAGTTACGCAGAGCTGCAGTAATGCAAACTAATCAGCGCCGGTGCGGGCCTTGTGAGCAAGAACCAATGCGATCCCCGGACTGTTTCACTTTGTTTCCAAATTGAGCAATTTTAGAAACTCCGCTGACCTGGCTCCAAGCTCCGGTGTCGAAGATGAGGCCAGCCGTTTGAGACTGTAATCACGCAGGAAGCGGGCACGAACAGGATCGGCCTCAAATCGCGCGAGTGCGAGCTGGATCAGGGGATGGGCGGGATTGATTTCATAAGCGCGTTCCAGATCGCCTTCGATGGCATCGGGAGTGATGAGGCTGTCGGCCACATCAGATGCGTGCCGGGAATCACCGGGACGGATGGATTTATCTTCGGGCTTTGCCAGGAACCAGCGAGCAATATCGGCCAGCCGGGAACGATCCGAGGCGATGCCCTGGCGCACTTCGGCCATGAGTCTCCGGACTTCGGTCTCGCGTAGATCGGCAAGTTCGCCGTCGTCATTGAGCTGCCGCAGGCTGAGGGTCTTGAGGAACACGGGCCACCAGTCCGGCACGCGATCCTTCTGGATGACCAGCTCCCATACGCGCAAGGTGCCATCCGTGGAGCATGTCACCAGCCGATGCCCGTCCGCACTGAACTGGGCGTTCAAGACAAAGCTGTCATGTCCGGTGATGGTCGCGAGTTGCTTGCCGCTGGACGTTTCCCAAACACGCGCGGTGTTGTCATTGGACGCGGTCACGATGCGGCTGCCGTCCGCGCTGAACCGCGCGCTGTTGACCGCGCTTTGGTGACCGATAAGCGTGGCGGTCAATTTGCCGCTGGCGGCATCCCAGACGCGCGCGGTTTTGTCGTTGGATGCGGTCACGATGCGGCTGCCGTCCGCGCTGAATTGCGCGCTGTTAACCTCGCGTTCGTGGCCTTCAAGCGCCGACTGCAACTTGCCGGTGCCAGTGTCCCAAACGCGCGCGGTGTTGTCATTGGACGCGGTCACGATGCGATTCCCATCCGCACTGAACTGCGCGTTCTGCAGCCAGCCCTGATGTCCTTCCAGCGTCACGAGCAGGCTGCCTGTGACCGCATTCCACACCCGCGCGGTGTTGTCATTGGAAGCGGTGACGATGCGGCTGCCATCCACATTGAATTGCGCGCAGTGCACCCAGCCCTCATGGCCTTCCAGGGCGACGATCTGCCTGCCTGATGTGGCATCCCAAACACGAGCGGTGTTGTCGTTGGCGGCGGTGACAATGCGGCTGCCGTCGGTGCTGAATTGCGCGTGGCTCACATCGCTTTCATGGCCCTCCAGAATGACCAGTTGTTTGCCCGTGGCGGAATCCCAAACGCGCGCGGAGTTGTCATTGGATGCGGTCACCACCCGCTTCCCATCCACGCTGAATTGCGCGCTGCTCACGACGCGCTCATGCCCCTTGATGGTGGACACCAGACGCCCGGTGGCCGCCTCCCACACTCGCGCCGTTTTGTCCATCGAGGCACTGACAATCTGCCGGCCATCCGCGCTAAATTGCACGCCCCAAACTTTGTTTTCATGTCCACGCAGTATGGCGAGCAATCCTCCCTTCACGGCCCAAACACGCGCGGTCTTGTCCTCGGATGCGGTCACAATGCGGCTGCCGTCCGCGCTAAATTGCGCGCTCCTGATTGCACCCTCATGCCCTTGAAGAATCGCCAGCAAGCGGCCCATGCCCGATTCCCAAACGCGCGCCGTGCGATCACTCGACGCCGTGACCATGCGCCTGCCGTCAGGACTGAATTGCGCACTGACCACGCCGCGTTCGTGTCCGCGCAACGTCGCCAGAAGATCGCCGCTGACTGTGTCCCAGACACGCGCCGTCCGGTCATCGGAGGCTGTGACGATGCGGCTGCCATCAGGACTGAATTGCGCGCTCCGCACCGGAGCTTCATGCCCTTGCAGGGTGATGAGCAACTTGCCGTCCGTCGCATCCCACACGCGCGCCATGCCATCTCCAGAAGCACTGACCATCCGGCTGCCATCCGCGCTGAATTGCGCGCTCCAGACATACTCGAAATCCTTGAGCGTGGCCAGCAGGACACCGCTCGCGGAATCCCACAGTCGCGCCGTGTGATCCTCCGAGGAGGTAACGACACGACTGCCATCCGTGTTGAACTGCGCGCCGTTGACCAGGCCTGTGTGTCCCTTGAGTGTGGTCTGCAGTTTGCCGTCAGTTGCACTCCATACTCGCGCGGTTCTGTCGAATGATGCGGTGACGATGCGACTCCCGTCGGTGCTGAATTGAGCGCTGCATACCACATCCTTGTGCCCCTCCAGCGTGAGCAGCAATGCGCCGGTGGCCGCGTCCCAGATACGCGCTTTGCGATCATTGGATGCCGTCACCATTTTCTTTCCGTCGGCGCTGAACTGCGCGCTGCGCACCATTTCATCATGCCCCTGAAACGTCGTCAGCGATGGCGGGCTGTTCCAATCACTGAGCGCCAACGCCGAGGTCTCGGCTGCAGAAGCGGAGTCGGGATCGTTTTCGCATGACCGCGCGAGATACGCGAAGGCGTCCCGCTTGCGATCCTTCACCAGCAAGTCGCGGGCGAAGACCCAGTCGGAACGCGCGGATTCCTTCAGACGCCTGATGGTTTGTTCCTGGGCAGTTTGCACATCTGCGAGACGTTGACGCGCAAGACCTTCAGCCCGGCTGGCCCGCACTGCCTGCCAGGTGCTGACACCGATCCCGGCCACGAGCAGCACAGCAATGGCCGCGGCGGCGGCAAAGGCGAGACGGTTGCGCCGAATCAGTTTGTGCAGGCGATAGAACGCACTGGGCGGGCCGGCTTCGACAGGTTCATTCTTGAGATGCCGCTCTAAATCCTGGGCAAGTGCAGAGGCACTTTCATAACGACGTTCACGCTCTTTCTCCAGCGCCTTCAAGGTGATCCAGTCAAGATCACCGCGCAGTGATCGGTTGAGTTTGGCCGGTTCAGTTCCGCGCAAGATGGATGTCTGACGGACGATATCCGTGACCGGCATCAAGCGGTTGCTGGGACGCACAGACTCGACTTCGCAGATAAGGCGGAGCACTTCGTCAAAGCCGGCCTTGCGCAGGGCTTCCCGCGTCAGTGGCGTGCTGCCCGTGAGCAATTCATAAAGGATGACGCCCAGCATGTAGATGTCGCTGCGCGTGTCCATGTCCGTGCCCATGCCGGCTTGCTCGGGGCTCATGTATTGCGGCGTGCCCACGAGCATCCCCTCCTGCGTGCGCGCGAGCGTGGCGTCGAACGCATCATCGGGTGAAGTGCCGAGTGCCTTGGCGATGCCGAAGTCGATGACCTTGGGCACCGGCTTGCCGTCCACTTCCGCGACAAGGATATTTCCCGGCTTGAGATCGCGATGCAGAATGGCCTTTTGGTGCGCGTGCTGCACCGCCTGGCAGACGGGAATGAATAGCTCCAGCCGCTGCCGGATGGTGAGTTTGCGCTCATCGCAGTAATCGGTGATGGGCACCCCCTTCACGAGTTCCATCACGAAGTAAGGCCGCCCGTTGTCGGTCGCACCAGCATCCAGCACACCTGCGATGTTCGGGTGATCCATCAAGGCCAGCGCCTGCCGCTCCGCTTCAAACCGCGCGATGATCTCGCGCGAATCCATGCCCGGCTTGATGACCTTCAGTGCGACCTCGCGATGAATAGGCTCAAACTGCTCCGCACGCCATACGATGCCGAAACCGCCCACGCCAAGTTCTTCGATGAGCTGGTAACGATTGATGAACTCGCCGATTCTTTCCGTGGAGATTTTGATCGGTGGTGCCGGAGTCCGGCCCATGATGATCGTGGCGGCATTGACATCCGGCGCAGGCTTGCTCAGGATGATCGTCGGCGCATCCGCAGCAAGAGCAGTCTGGCCGCTCTGCTTGTCGCTGGGAATTGAATCATCATTCATGCCGACGGGCTACTGCTTCACGATCTTGTAGAGATGCGTCTTGGTCCGCAGGAACAAGGCGCCATCGGCTGCAACGGGCGAGGCGGTCATGCCTGAGTCCAGCTTGTTGCGCGCGAGGACATTGAATTTTTTGGGATCAGCCGCGACCACGGTGGCATCTCCCGTTTCGCTAAAGAAATAGACGCGCTCTCTGGTGGCGATGGTGGAGGCGAACAATTTTCCCGCGCTGTTGAAGGGCCGTTCGCTCCAGGTGCTGGAGCCATCTTTGAGATCGACGCAGTGAGTCACGCCATTGGAGTCGGCCTGATAAATGTAATCCTCGATCAGGACAGTGCTGCACAAGTTGGCGTTGCGTTTATCGCGCACCCAGAGTGATTTGCTGGTGACGTCACCTTTCGTGCTGGCGTCAATTTTGAGCGCGATCAGCTGGCTGCCGCTATTGATGTAAGCGATGTCGCCTTTGATGAGCGGTCGGATGGCGGCGTTGTAGCCGGTGGTGTGGATCGTCCAAATTTCCCTGCCCGTGCGGGGATCAAGACCGAAGGCTGCGCGTGATGCGGGCGAGATCAATTGCGGTGTGCCATTGACGGACATGACCAGCGGTGTGCAGAATGATTTGCGCATGTCTCCTTCCCGCGTGGGCCGCCCCTTGCTGTCGAGATCGCCGTAGTCAATGGTGGAGCGTTTCGTGCGCCAGACATCTTTGCCGGTGGTCTTGTCGAGTGCGGTGACGAATTGGTCGTCCTCGATGCCATCGAAAGTGAGGATGATGAGATTTTCAAACAAGTAGGGCGACGATCCCGGCCCGCGGAAGTGGCGGCATTTGATGTCGCGCCGCTGCCAGACTACTTCCGCCGTCAGCGGATTCAATCTCGCCGTGCCATAAGTTCCGAAGTGGACATAGACGGCATCCGCCTCAATGACGCAGGATGGCGCGGCGTAGTTGTTGGTGGGATTGCCGAGTTCCTCAGGTGCGGCGTTTTCAAAGAGCAGCTTGTGATGGATGACCTTCCCGTCGTGCCGGTTGACGGCATAGACGAACATCTTTTTCCCGTCCTTGGTGGCGGCGGTGAACCAGATCAAATCCCCGCCGATGACCGGCGTGCAGTGGCCTTCATCCTCAACGGGAGTTTTCCATGCGATGCCTTTTTGGCTGGCCTCATCCCATTGCAACGGGAGCTTCGCCGCATCCGCATCAGGCACCATGCCGTCGCAGGTCGGCCCTTGCTTGTCCGGCCACCAGAGCAGTGTGGTGACGGGCTGGGACAACGCGGCAGCACCTGCGAAAAGAATCCATAACAATGTGAGTTTCATGAGTTGGATAGGAACAACGTGGTATGATGCAGGCTTCTCGCTGATATGGCAATATTTCCACTGCCACAAAAAACGCGCAACCAAGTCTGAACCCGGCTGCGCGTTGAAATGAGCGGACGGCGTCTCTTACTCCGCGAGCAATTTTTCGACCGCTTCTTCCAGCTTGCCGCGGGCACTGGTGCTGACGACCATGCCCTTCTTGTTCACCAGCCACATGGCGGGAATGCTGTTGATGCCGTAGCGCGTGGAGATTTCATTCTGCCAGCCTTTGCCGTCGAAATATTGCGCCCAGGCCATGTTCTTTTCCTTGGTGAAGCTTTCGAGCTTAACCTTGTCCTGGTCGAGGGAGATGCCGACGATTTCAAAGCCCTTGCCGTGGAGCTTTTCATAAGTCTTCACCACATTCGGCACTTCAGCCACGCAAGGTCCGCACCAGGTCGCCCAGAAGTCGATGAGCACGACTTTGCCGGCCATCTTGGAGAGATCCACTTCGCGACCATCCACGGCGGTGAACTTAAGATCAAGTGGCTTGCTCTTGAGGTCGGCGAGCGCTTTCGTGCTTTGCATCTTGGCTTGGATCACCGCGTTGCGTTTGCAATCAGGGTAGGCTTTTAGTTGGGCATCCGCCAGCTTCGTCCATTCTTCAAGAGTGCCGTTTCCATTCTCGATGCCCTCTGCGGCCATAAGAACGGTGATGGCGCTCGCTTCCGATTTTGTCTCGGGGTCGGCGTCAGTTGATTTCGTGATTTCGTCGAGCGTCGTTTTCATGTCCCCTTTTGCAGGCACGCCAATGGATTCACGCATCTGGGCTGTCATGCCTTCAAACAGGCGAATCTTCCAGCGGCGGGCATCATTTGGAAATTTCTCCACGAAAGCTTTGGAGGTCTCATCGACAGTCGCGATAAGTTTTTTATAATACTCCATGGCTTCCTCACGTGTTTTCGGCGGCGTGGCCGGACGCTGGTTCATCGCGGTCAAAGAGTCGTCTACCTTTTTCCAGAGGACATCGGCTTCGGAATCAGCCGCATGAAGCAGACCGGAGAGGGCCAGCATCGTGGCCATGACAGGGAGGAGTGTGGAGAATTTCATCGGGCGCAAAGTATCCGTCCGGCCCGCGCAAAAACAAGGACGGAATTCGGAACCGGGCATGAGCAGGCCTTGGACGCGATTCTTGTTTGAAGACTGCCGACACCCCGCCATCGTGAGCCATGACCCTTCCGCGCATCGCCATCACTATGGGAGACCCCGCCGGGGTCGGGCCGGAACTGTGCCTGCGCGCGCTGGCCCATGCGGAACTTCGCGCGGTCTGCGAGCCGGTGGTGTTCGGCGACGCGGCGGTGCTGCGGCGCGTGGCGGAAGTTAGCGGACTGCCATTTTTTGAATCGTCAGTGAACGATCTCCAAGCCATCGCGCTTGATGCATTCCAACCTGGCCAGCCCAACGCCGCCACGGGCCGCGCGAGCTTTCACTACATCGAGCGCGCCATCGCCGCCGCGCTAGCCGGGGAGGTTGCGGGCGTGACCACCTGCCCCATCAGCAAAGAGGCGCAGCATCTTGCCGGTTACACCCAATATCCGGGACACACGGAAATTTTTGCGGAGAAAATGCACGCGCCCCATGCCTGCATGATGCTCACCGCGCCAGAAATCACGTGCAGTCTGGTGACGGTGCATGTGGGGCTGAATGAAGTGCCCTCGCTTTTGAGCGCCGCGCGGATTCTGGAAGTCATCGAACTGACTGCCTATGCCATGAGGAAAATTCGCGGGCGCGAGCCACGACTTGCTGTATGCGGATTGAACCCTCATGCGGGCGAGAACGGCCTGTTCGGCCTGCGCGAAGAGGAGCGCTTCATCATGCCCGCCATCGCGGCGGCCAAAAAGAAAGGCATCAACGTGGAAGGGCCACTGCCACCGGACACCGCGTTTCTTATCGCGCGGCGAAAACGCACCGACGCCTATGTTTGCATGTATCACGATCAGGGATTGATCCCGCTAAAGACTCTCGCGTTTGATGATGCCGTGAACATCACGCTCGGCCTTCCAGTGGTGCGCACCAGCGTGGATCATGGCACCGCGCTCGACATCGCGTGGCTGGGGAAAGCGAATCCGAATAGTTTATTCGAGGCCGTGAAACTTGCGGCCCGGCTCGCGGCGGGAACTTGAGCGCTTGCGCGTCGTGAAAGACCGTGTTTATGCTCGCGCATGACCCTCCAAGCCTACCAAATCATCCATCTCATTGCCGTCATGGCGCTCTTCGCCGGCACCGGTGCCGCGCTGGGAGGCGCGGATAACATCCGGCTCCGCAAGTTCGGCGCGATGCTGCGCGGCATCGCCCTGTTATTGATTCCGATCGCCGGTTTCGGGTTGCTGGCAAAAATGGGCATCATGAAGTCGATTCCCATCTGGGCTTGGTGCAAGGTGGGCATCTGGGTGATCGCGGCAGTGCTGCCGGTCTTTGTGAAGCGCAAGATGCTTTCGGGAACCGGTGCCGTGTTTGTCGCGCTCCTGCTCGGTGGTCTCGCTGCGTGGCTCGGGATCATGAAACCGTTTTAAGTTTGTTCATTTCGGCATCGGCACCTGGGCGCTGCTCATGAGGTAGGAAAAGAAATCGGCGATTTGTTTGTCGCTCAGCACGTTGAGCTGACCCTCGGGCATCATGGAAATGGGAAGTTGTTCCTGTTTCACCACATCGTTGCGATCCACGGTGACTTTCTGCCCGACCATTTTCAGCGTGACAGTCCGATCCGTTTTCTCACTGATGATGCCGTTGAGCACGCGACCGTCTTTGAGCGTGACGACCGCCATTGTGAAATCCGCAGCAACCACCGCACTGGGATCAATGATGTTTTCAATCAGATACCCGGCATCGTGACGACCGCTTCCGGTGAGGTCGGCGCCAATATCGCCACCCTCGCCATAAAGTTTGTGGCACGCCGCGCAAATGCCGTTAAACAACATGCGCCCCTGTGACGGGTCTCCCTTCGCGATGAACTCTGGCGTGAGTTTCGTCTTGAGCGCGGCAATGAGACTCTTCTTGTCTTCGGATGAATCGTGAACCTCGCCCCACACCTCGGCGAGCTTCTTGTTCAAAGCTTCGTCGTTGAAGCTGCGAATCTGCCGCGCGATGACGGGCGTGATCTCGGTGCGCGGGATGAGAGGAGCGCGGGCATCCTGCCCGTTGTTATGAGCTGAAGATGCAACAGGCGTGACGCCCGCGCTGCCTTCCAGATGCGCCAGCAACACTTTGGCAAATCCGGGGCGCGAGGCCAGCGCGGCGATGACTGCTGCATGTTCGGTGGTATAAAAAATTCCCCAGTGCCTCACGATCATTTCCCCAATGGCCGGGTCATCGAAGGTGGCGAGTCCCTGCACGGCGGCAACGGATAGGCTGCGCTCGGTCAAAAGCTTCTCGCAGATTTTGCGGGCATCGGGAGACTTCGCTTCGACGAGCGTCGCCAGCGCGGATTTACGCGCCTCGACGTCGGCATTGTCATCCAGCGCAACGGCGCGGATTTCATCGAGCGCGCGGCCATCGCCGAAAAGGACGTTGAGGTCGCGGAGCATTGCGGTGGGAGTAGCTCGACTTTCCGAAGTCGAGTCAGGCGACGTGCGAGTCCCGACATCGGAATGTCGGGCTACTACATCAGCAAAAGCGTCCCAAGCCTCAGGCTTCTTCGCCTTGCGCCAACCCTTGAGGGCGTCGGTCATGCCACGAAGGATCGAAGTGGCACAGCCATCTTTGCTGTGTGTAGAACGGGCATCCTGCCCGTTATTGGCAATTTCGGCAACAGGCGGGACGCCCGTTGGACCCACAGGCTGGAAGCCCGTGTTACTCGCAAGTTCCAGCAACGTGTTGAGCGGCGCGGGGTCTTTGTCGATGTCCTCCGTGATGCGGCGCGTGATGAATTGCGTGACGAGTGGAATGCGGCAGTCTTTGACGAGCTTCACGAGTTCCGCCGGTGGCAAATCGCGGATGCCATACCAATACATCAACGGCAGGTTGTGGTCGGTGGCGTCTTCAGCGTGGGAGAGGAGGGATTGCGCTATTTTGGTATCTATCGGTCGTGGGAGCGACCCAATAAGCACAAGTCTCAACGATTGTGTGCTACAGGATTTTAGTGATTGCTCTAGAATGAACTCACGAGTTCGCGCCTCTAACCTCTCCGGAGTAACTTTGTCTTTGCGTTCTTCAGGCGGAAGTGCATCAAGCTGCTTTGCGATATGGGGTTTCCCGAAACAATCGAAGGCATTCCCAAGATAATACGGAAAGTATCCGAAACAGGAATGCAACGCCTTGCATCTCCAAGACTCCAAATAAACACTGCCAGAGCCGGATAACGAATCCAACTGAACATTTCTCGGATATTCGATCTGCCCAAGTGTCCAAAGAGAATTTAAACGCACTTTTGCCGATGCACTTTTATCCTCAAGCACAGATCTCAGCACATCTGCAACGCGCATTATGTAGATTTGTCGATTCGGAGAGCAGCTCCCATTCCCCAGTGCCAATATTCGCTCCTCCTCGGCCGTTAGTCGGTAATACCGTTCACGTATTTCCCACCGCGCCATGCGCACCAGCCACTCGTTGTCGCTGAGCTGAAGTTTGACTAATTCTTCATCGCTTAACTTGCCAACGTCCGTCTCCTTCGGTTTTACCGGGTCGCCGTAGGTAATTTTATAAATGCGGCCTGAGGTGCGATGAACGCCATCCTGTTCATGGCATTCGCCGATGTCGCACCAGTCGAGAATGTAAACACCGCCGTCAGGTCCGTATTGAATTTCCACGGGGCGGAACCACGGGTCGTCGGTCTTCATGAAGTCGGGATCGTGTTTGCCGACGTAGCCGCTGCCTTCGCGCTCGATGCGGTCAACGTTCACGCGATGTCCGTGGAGGTTGTTGGTGAAAACTTTGCCGCGATATTCCTTCGGAAAGTTCGTGCCTTGATAGATCATCAGCCCGGTGTGCGCGTGACCGCCGCCGAGTTCATCGGTAAGCCCTTTGGCATCGCGGGTTTCATTCCATTTCTTGCCGGTGTCCCAGTGATAATGATCGGCATGCTGGTCAATGAGGCCGTAGATATGCGACGCGGGATCCTCGCCGTGCATGCGCTTGTAGTGCGCGCCCTGGATGCCGTGCCAGAGATGGCCGATGACGGTATTGATGAAAAACATCTCGCCGTGCTCGTCCCAATCCATGCCCCATGGGTTCGTGGTGCCGTGACAGTAAGGCTCGTAAATCTTCCGCGTGGGGTGATAGCGCCAGATGCCGCCCGCGGTGGGCTGACGCTGGAGAGGAGCACGGACACTCCTGTCCGCTTCATTTGAACTCGCGGCTGTGCCGCCATCTGCTTGATTGCGGACAGGAGTGTCCGTGCTCCCATCTCCCGGCACACCGACCCATGACGTGCTGCTGATGCCGACCCGTCCGTAGAGCCAGCCGTCGGGCCCCCATTTCAGGCCGTTGGCGAGGGTGTGACGGCTCTGTGCAGTGGTGCAGAATCCGTCGAGCAGAATCTGCGGCGGGCCGCTGGGCCTGTCATTTTTCGTGGGAATCCAGAGCAAGTTCGGCGGGCAAAGCGCATACACGCCGCCGAAACCGCGCTCAATGCTGGTGAGCATCTGGAGGTCGTCACAGAAGACCGTGCGTTTGTCGAAATGGCCGTCATTATCCGTATCCTCGAAGATGAGGATGCGATCCTTCAACTTCATGTCGAAGCGTTCGTTGCCATCGGAGTAAGTGTAATTTTCTGCGATCCACAAACGCCCGTGCTCATCCCAGCACATGGCGATGGGCTGCCGCACATCCGGCTCATGCGCGAAGAGCGTGGCCTTGAAGCCCGGCGGCAGATGCATCATGCCAATAGTCTTTTCGGGTGGCGTGAGCGGGATGGTCTCCGGCTGGTTGTTCGTGGGCGTAGGAAATTCAGCGCAGAGAGAAGTGAACAACGACAAGCAAATGATAACGGGGGCGATCATGAGGCGCGGCAACATGGCGGGGTTTATTTTTTTGCCGCGCGCACCACCAGGATCGGCACATGGGTATTGTGCCGCACTTGATCAATGGTGCTGCCATGCCAGAGATCGCTGAAGAATCGGTGGCCATGCGAAGTCATGAGGATGAGGTCGCAGTTTTCCAGATGCGCCACCCGGACGATTTCGTCTGGCGGATTTCCCAGCGCGAGATGGACATGCACTGTCTGCTTGATCTCCACCTGTAATTTCTGCGCGGTCTCTTCAAGGTAGCGACGGTCACGCACCATCTCTTCGGATTCCGCGAGTTTGAGCCGCTCGAAGTTCCGCGCCGCCCAGCCGTCTGCGACATGCACGAGCAATATCTCACTCTGATGCAGCGGAGCCAGGCGGCTGACATGCTCCAGCACGGCGGCATCGGAGGCAGTGTGGTCGAGCGCGACGAGAATTTTCTGATACATGGCAACCGGTGTTGAGTTTATTTGGCCGGAACGAACGTTTCGTAAAGCAGTTTCAAATTCAGTGTGATAATGAGAACCGTCGTGCCCCACCCTGCGAACTGAACCCAGAGCGGATTGACAAACTCGCCCATCTTCGCCTTGCTGCCCGTGAAGCGCATTAACGGCCAGACCGCAAAGCCAAGCTGCATGGAGAGCACCACCTGGCTGGCGACCAACAAGTCCATGGCCTTGCTCTCTCCATAGATGCTGATGATGATCACCGCCGGGATGAGAGCCAGAGCGCGGGTGAGCAGGCGGCGCAACCATGGACGCAGCCGGATATTTACAAAGCCTTCCATCACGATCTGCCCAGCCAGCGTGCCTGTCAGTGTCGAGTTCTGCCCGCTGGCCAGCAGGGCGACCGCGAAAAGGGTGCTGGCTATGCCGACGCCGAGAACTGGCGAGAGCAGCTTGTAAGCATCTTGAATCTCTGCCACTTCCTGATGCTCGGTGCCGTGGAAGGTGGCTGCAGCAAGAATGAGAATGGCAGCGTTGATGAACAACGCGAGAAACAGCGCGATCGTCGAATCCAGCGTGGCAAAACGGATGGCCTCCCTTTTGCCCGACAGGGTCTGGGCGTATTTGCGCGTCTGCACGATGGATGAGTGCAGGTAGAGATTATGCGGCATCACCGTCGCGCCGAGGATGCCGATGGCCACATAAAGCATTTCGCGATTATGCAAAATCTCCGAACGTGGCACAAAGCCTCCGAAGACGGCGGCCATATCCGGCTTGGCAAAAATCAACTCGGCGACAAAGCAGCCCCCGATCACGGTGATGAGCGAGATCACCAATGCTTCGATCCAGCGGAACCCCTTGTGCTGAAGCCAGAGAATCATCAGCACATCCAGGGCGGTGATGACACAGCCCCACACCAGCGGAATGCCAAAGAGTAATTGCAATCCTATGGCCGTGCCGATGACTTCCGCCAGATCACACGCGGCGATGGCGACTTCGCAAAGCAGCCAGAGACACCACACCACGGGTTTGGGATATTCATCGCGGCAGGCCTGGGCCAGATCGCGACCAGTAGCGATGCCCAGCTTTACGCAAAGATGCTGCAAGAGCATGGCCATCATGTTGGAAATGAGAATCACGCTCAGCAGCGTGTAACCATACGATGCGCCGCCCTTGATATCCGTGGCCCAGTTCCCAGGGTCCATGTAGCCGACCGCGACCATGAAACCCGGTCCGGCGAAGGCGAGCAGCTTTCTGAAGAACGGAGCGTCATGCGGCACCACCACAGTTCGATGGGACTCCGGCAGTGAAACCTCGCCAGCGGGTCGACGCCAGCCGGGCGCGCTATTTTCTTCGGTGGCGCGTTCCAATTGATTCATATGGCTTTGAAGAAGCGGGAGATTGATAATGTAGTCACATCCATAGAATGTAGCTTATGTTACAAAATTAGGCCGGTTGTCAAGAACAAATCCCCTGATAGAATCCGCCTATGCCCGCCAAGAAGCCCCGAACCAAGCCTGCTGTCAGGAAAAAACGCGATGCTCCCGCAGCGCGCGCTGAAAGCTTCAGAAAGGTTCGCACTGACAATGCCTCCGAAACCACCCAGGACTATGTGGAAGCCATTGCGGAACTCATAGAACGCGACGGCGAGGCGCGGCCCACAGATCTGGCGCGGATGTTCGGCGTCTCCCACGTCACCGTCATCCGCACCGTGGCCCGGCTCCAGCGCGACGGTCATCTGACCACCAAACCCTATCGATCAATCTTTCTCACGCAGAAAGGCACGGCCCTGGCGGCTGAATGCCGCGAACGCCATGCACTCGTGGTCTCCTTCCTGCTCGCATTGGGCGTGCCGCAAAAAGTAGCGGAATCCGACGCGGAAGGCACGGAGCATCATCTCAGCGCGGAAACCATCAGCGCCATCCGTTCCTATTTACGTCGTAAATAATCACATTCAACTTCTTCACTCCCCCACTCCCATGCCTACTCCCAAGCTTACCATCACCCACTGGCTCGTCATCATCATCGCCAGCATTGGTTTTCTGTTCGACACCTATGAATTGCTGATGACGCCGCTGGTGGCCGCGCCTGCCATTGCTGAGCTTCTCAAAATTCCTCCGAACAATCCCATCGTCACTGACTGGGTCGGACGGCTGCTGTGGATTTCTGCCTTATGCGGCGGAACCTTCGGTCTTCTCGGGGGCTGGCTGGTGGACAAGTTCGGGCGCAAAACCGTGATGGGCGCGAGCATTCTCGTTTATTCGCTCTCCCCATTCGCTGCGGCTTATGCCACGACGCTGCCCATGTTCATTTTTTTCCGCAGCACGACTTTCATCGGCGTCTGCGTGGAGTTTGTCGCAGCGATTACCTGGCTGGCGGAAGTTTTCGAAGACAGACGCCAGAAGGAGCGCTGGCTCGGAATCACGCAGGCTTTTGCCTCGCTCGGGGGAGTGCTGGTGACAAGCATGAGCTACTGGATCAATGCGCACGGAAAAGACATCGCTCACTTGAGTCTCCCGCTGACTCTTGGTGCCACTGAGCCAAGTTCCTGGCGTTACCTGCTGATGACGGGCATGCTTCCAGCCATTCCCATTGTGCTGCTGCTGCCCTTTGTCCCGGAGTCCAAGACCTGGAAAGAAAAGCGTGCGGCGGGCACATTGAAGCGTCCGAGCTTTGCTGCGCTCTTTGCGCCGGAGCTGCGCCGGGTCACGCTCGTAACTGCCGCACTCTCCGCCTGTGCTTATGGCATTGCCTTCGGTGCGCTCCAAGTCACCGTCGCCCGCGTCACGCCCGGTCTGCCAGAGTTGAAATCACAAGCCATGGCACTGGCTCCGCTGCGGAAAGAGGCAGATGAACTCAACAAGAAGCTCAATGCGCTGCCACCCGCCGATCCGGCGCGAAAGGAAATCCTCGCCCAGATCAAAGCCAGCTTCGGCAAGCAGAAGCCCCTCAACGATGAAGTGAAAAAAATGAGCGATACCGTGCAGTTCCATCAAGAAATGGGCGGGCTTGTGGGCCGGATCATTCTCGCAGTGTTACTCGTCGTCGGCATCAGCCGCGTGAAACTACTGCGTCTTTTCCAGATTCCGGCGCTCATTATTCTGCCACTCACGTATTTCATCTTTTTCAATAGTGGCGGAACGATGTTCCTCATGGCCTATGCAGTGTGCGGACTCGTCGTCGTAGCGCAGTTCAGCTATTTCGGAGAATATCTCCCGAAAGTATTTCCCACGCATTTGCGAGGAACGGGCGGCAGCTTTGCCACCAACGTCGGCGGACGCATGATCGGCACCAGCATGTCATTGGTAACCACCAGCATCCTTGCGCCGCTGCTGGCCGGTGGCGCGGCACTTGTAAAGCCGACTCATGTGGCGCAGGCGGCAGGCTACGTGGCCGTGACCATGGCGGTGCTCAGTCTGATCATCGGGATGTTTCTGCCGGAGCCAAAAGCGGAAGGCGTGGACTAAGTCCAAACGATGTTACGCTCCAGCATCGCATCGCCATCAAAGACAAACGTGCCGATGAAATTTTCTTTGCCAGTCAGCATCCGGTGCAGCCAGTGGGCGTCATCGGCCCACATCTGCTCAAAGGGAATGGCATTAATCGGCGTCCACAGGGGCGCGGCCTCATCAGTCTCGACGGCTTCACCCTCGTGGCGCACGGCCATGAAAACCGCGACATGCATCGCGAGTCCATCCACAAATTGAAACCATAGTTCTCCGCGTTTTACAGCATCCAGCACCGCCACGCCCAGTTCTTCCTCGGTCTCGCGAACCGCGCAGGCCAGCTCCGTCTCGCCCGGATCAAGCTTGCCGCCGGGGCCGTTGATTTTGCCCATGCCGAACCCACGCTTCTTGCGGATGAGCAGGACTTTGCCGCCGCCGCACACGAACATCAGCGTTGCGCGAATCGTCGGTTGCCACGCCGACCAGTCAACTTGCATACGCCTCCATTCCCGCACACGTGCAGACGAGGTTGCGGTCGCCGTAAACATTGTCCACGCGACCGACCGGTGGCCAGTATTTGTCAGCCTTCACCCAGGCGAGCGGGAACGCGGCCTCTTCACGCGAGTAAGGACGATCCCACTTTTCGCGCAAAAGATCTTCCGCAGTATGGGGTGCGCGTTTGAGAACGTTGTTGGCTGCGTCCATCAATCCGGTCTCAACGGATTCAATCTCGCCGTGAATCTCAATCATCGCTTCAATGAAACGATCCAGCTCGGCCTGATTCTCGCTCTCCGTGGGTTCGACCATCAAGGTGCCCGCGACCGGCCAGCTCATGGTCGGCGCATGGAATCCGAAATCCATCAGCCGCTTGGCCACGTCTTCAACCGTGACCGTTTTGAAATGCCGCAAATCAAGGATGCACTCATGCGCCACATGGCCGTTGCGACCGGTGTAAAGCACCGGGAAATACGGCGCGAGCTTCCGTGCGATGTAGTTGGCATTGAGGATCGCGATCTTCGTGCTGTCCACAACGTCGCGCCCCATCATCGCCAGATACATCCATGAGATGGTGCAGATGCTCGCACTGCCCCACGGCGCGGAACAGACTGCCCCGGAATTTTTGTCTCCATTAAACGTCGAATGACCCGGCAGAAAGGGCACGAGATGTTTTGCCACGCCGATCGGCCCGACGCCGGGACCGCCGCCGCCATGCGGGATGCAGAAGGTCTTGTGCAAATTCAGATGGCATACGTCCGCACCGATTTTCCCGGGCGAAGTCAGGCCGACTTGTGCGTTCATGTTCGCGCCGTCCATGTAAACCTGACCGCCGTGCTGATGCACAAGGGCGCAGATTTCCTTGATTGTTTCTTCAAAAACGCCGTGCGTGCTCGGATACGTCACCATCAACGCGGCGAGATTATCCGCGTGCTGCTCCACCTTCGCGCGGAGGTCGTTGAAATCGACATTGCCTGCGTCGTCGCACGCGACGACCACGACTTTCATTCCGGCCATCACCGCGCTGGCGGGGTTCGTGCCGTGCGCAGAGACAGGGATCAAGCAGACATCGCGATGCGTGTCGCCCCGTGACAAATGATAACGACGGATGGCGAGCAGGCCCGCGAGCTCACCCTGCGAACCGGCATTGGGTTGCAGCGACACTGCGGCGAAATCCGTGCATTCCGCAAGCCACGCTTCGAGTTCCGCAAACATCTCACGATAGCCCGCGCTTTGATCGGCGGGACAGAACGGATGCAGTCGCCCCGTTTCCGGCCAGCTCAGAGGCATCATCTCTGCTGCCGCGTTCAATTTCATCGTGCAGGAGCCGAGCGGAATCATCGAGCGATTCAATGCGATGTCGCGCTGCTCCAGCCTGCGCAGGTAGCGCATCATTTCCGTTTCGGTGTGATAGGAATTGAAGACCGGATGAGTCAGGAAATCGGAAAGTCTGCCCAGCTTCTGATCGAAGCTGGTGGCACAGGGCTGTGCCCTGTGTGTTGAACGGGCATTCTGCCCGTTTTCCTGTCCCGGCAAAATGCCGGGAATACACACAGGCTGCAAGCCTGTGCCACACAAGGCGGCAAATAGCGCGCGCAATTCATCATCCGTCAGCCGCTCGTCCAGCGCGATGCATACATGAGTCGCGTCCACTTTACGCATATTGAAACCGGCTTCGAGCGCATTGCCAATAATGATGTCCGCGTTGTCCACCAGAAGCGTGATGGTGTCGAAGAAGTTGTTCTCATTCACCAGATTGAATCCGGCTTTCTTTAATTCACTCGCAAGCCAGCCCGCAGCGCCATGCACGCGCTTGGCGATCTCCCGCAGACCCGCAGGCCCATGCCACACGGCATACATGCTGGCCATGACGGCCAGAAGAACCTGCGCGGTGCAGATGTTGCTCGTGGCCTTCTCACGACGGATGTGCTGCTCGCGGGTTTGCAGGGACAGACGAAGGATGGGGTTCCCATGCGCGTCCTTGGACACCCCGACGAGACGGCCCGGCATCCGGCGCTTCAAGGCATCTTTCACGGCCATGAAAGCCGCGTGAGGTCCGCCAAATCCCAGCGGCACGCCGAAGCGCTGCGAATTCCCCACACAAATATCCGCGCCAAACTCGCCCGGTGGCTTCAGCAAAGTAAGCGCCAGCAAATCCGACGATACGACAAACACTGCGCCCGCCTTGTGCGCCTTCTCGGCCACGGGCTGCAAATCATGAATGACACCAAGAGTATCGGGATAACTCGCGCAAACGGCAGCGACTCCGCCATTAGCAGCAAATGAAAGCACATCGCCGACCATTACCTCTATGCCCAGCGGCTCCATGCGGGTGCGCACCACGTCAATCACATGCGGGTGCATCTTGTCGGACACGAACACGCTCTTCGCGGCATGATTGCTCTCCAGAGCCAGATGACACGCCTCCGCCACGGCGCTGCCTTCATCGAGCAGTGACGCATTCGACACATCGAGTCCCGTGAGATCACAGATCATCGTCTGATAATTCAGCAGGGCTTCGAGCCGGCCTTGCGAAATCTCCGGCTGATACGGCGTGTAGGCCGTATACCAGCCCGGGTTCTCAAAGATATTCCGCTGAATCACCGGCGGCGTGAAGGTGTCGTGAAATCCCAGTCCGATAAATGAACGCGTGACGCTGTTCCGCGACATGATGTTCTTCAGCCGTCCGAGCGCCTGCTCCTCGGTGAGCGCGGCGGGAAGATTCAACGGCGTGCGCTTGCGGATGACTTCGGGAACGACTTGATCCACCAGTTCTTCGATGCTGGCGCACTTAGTGCTGCGCACCATTTCCTGAACTTCAAATGGCGTGGGGCCGATGTGCCTGCGTGCGAAGGAGTATCTGTCAGACATTGCGATCTTGGTGGAAACAAATCAGCCGATGTGCTGGCGGTAGGCCGCAGCGTCCATCAAGGCATTCAACTCGGCGGCATCAGTGGCTTTGATCTTGAAAATCCAGCCCTGGCCGAAGGGTTCGGTATTCACCAGTGACGAATCGCTGGAGAGCGCAGCATTCGCTTCGATGATCTCGCCGCTCACCGGAGCGTAGATGTCGCTCGCGGCTTTGACAGATTCCACGACCGCAACCTGGTCGCCCGCCTTCACTTGAGTGCCGACTTTTGGCAGCTCGACATAGACGACGTCGGTCAGTTCATGTTGCGCGTGATCGGTGATGCCCACCGCGCCGGTTTGAGCATCAATCCACTCATGGGATTCACGATAACGGAGGTTGTCGGGGACTTGGCTCATATCATGGAATTGGTTTGCGATAAAATGGCTTCTTCACAGTTTCGGCAGCATATTTCCTGCCACGAATTTCGATTTCAAGGACGCTGCCCGGCTTTGAGAAAGCGGCGGGCAAATATGCCATGCCAATGCCATAGCCCAGCGTGGGGGACAGGCAGCCGCTGCAAATTTCAGCGATGCAGACATCTCCGCCCCAGACTGGATAATGCGGACGCGGCGGCGGGCTGGCTCCTGTCATGCGGAAGGCAGTGAGCTTCAAAGGCAGGCCGTCTTCCTTTTGTTTGAGCAGCGCCTCACTCCCCACGAAATCTGATTTATCAAAATCAACAAAGAATCCCAGCCCGGCTTGCAGCGGCGTTTTGTCCGGTGAGAGATCATTGCCATTGAGCGGATAACCCATTTCCAATCGCAGCGTATCGCGCGCGCCCAATCCGCAAGGCATCCCGCCCGCATCACGCGCGGCGGCGACCAGTTTCTCAAACCAATCACCAATCACCGGTGCGGGCGCGAAAAACTCAAAGCCCTCCTCGCCGGTGTAGCCGGTGCCACAGAGGTAGAGCACACTGCCGCCAGTGATGCTGACCAGGATGGTGTTATGCGCGGGAAAGCACGCCTCGTCTCCAAAGACCGCCTTGAAGACCACCCGGCTGCGCGGCCCCTGCACGGCGATACCGCCCGTCTGCGCGCTGATGTCCGCGAACTGCACATCGTCGCCCATGCCCAGTGATTTCAATTGCTCTCGGTCTTCATCAATCTTCGATGCGTTGACCACGAGGAAAAACTCCCGCTCGCTGAGCCGGTATACGATGAGGTCGTCAATCACGCCGCCATCGGCATTCAGCAGCAACGTGTATTGGCCCTGCCCCGGTGCGAGCTTGCTGACATTGTTGGTTAGCGCGCGATTCAGAAATGCTTCCGCGCCCCGACCTTCGATGAGAAACTGGCCCATGTGGGAGATGTCAAAAATGCCGACGCGCTCGCGCACGGCTTTGTGTTCATCCACGATTCCCTTGTATTGCACCGGCATCTCCCAGCCTGCGAACGGCACCATGCGCGCCTCCAGTTCCACATGCTTTTCATGGAGCGGAGATCGTTTCAGAGATGCGGTTTCGGACACGGCACCTGAATGTGAAGAATGCGTCCATATTGTCAAACCCGTGATTCCCACTGGCGGCGTGCGTGGATTAGTCTAAACGTGATCGCAGATGCCACTGATCAACACACTCGAAAACAAGCTGGGACGATTCGCCATCCCCGGACTTGTGAACATCCTCGCAGGCTTTCAGGTGGTTGTGTGGGTGATGATCAAGTTAAAGCCGGAGTTTGGCGGCTTCATCGAGTTGAACCGGAGTGCTGTTTTGAATGGCCAGTTGTGGCGGCTCGTGACCTGGGTGTTCGTTCCACCTGCCGGTCATCCTATCTGGCTTTTCTTCGCAGTGATGCTCCTGACCATGATGGGACGCGGACTGGAGGAGGCATGGGGCGCGTTCCGGCTCAATCTCTACATCTTCGGCGGCATGGCCTCGGTCGTCACGGGCGCGATGATCTTTAACTGCGACGCGCTCGGCATCCCGCTCTACTCGACCATCTTGTTTGCGTTCGCGGTTTTTTTCCCCAATTACGAATTCCTGCTTTTTTTCATCCTGCCCCTCAAGGTTAAATGGATCGCCGCACTCGGTGGCGCGATGTTGTTTCTAACGATCCTCGACACGCCAGAAGCGAGACTACCTGTCATCTTCTCCCTGTTGAATTTTCTCATCGCTTTCGGCCCCGGCTTTCTCAAAGGCACCAGCCAGCGCGCGGCTGCGACGGAGCGAAAAAGCCGCTTCGACTCGGCGTCGCGTCCCGCTGAATCGTTCCTGCACAAATGCGAGGCCTGCGGCAAGACCGAGCTTGATGACCCGCAGCTCGATTTCCGTGTGAACGCGGAAGGTCATGACATCTGCCAGGTGTGCCGCGCGAAAAAATAGCAGTGCCGGCAGGATGCCGTCACTACTTGCGACCCTGTGCCTGAATAGCCGCGCGGGTTCCCTCGAAAGGGATTTTCGTTTTCTTGATATCAAGCAACGGGCCAAGCTCATAGACGTTGGTATAGCCGTAGGTGTAAAGCGTGTTGAACGTATAAATGTTCAGAGATGCAGGCGCGGCCTTTGAGATCAATGCGGCCGGCTCGTTGAGAAAGTTGTTGTTGCAGTAGATGAGGATGCGGACGGACTTGTCCGGGAAAATTTTCGCCAGATCCTCCGCCGAGGTGCTCGTGAGGTCGAGATGCTTCGCGTCCTTGATGTGGAGCATGGCGAATTTCGCATCATTGCGCGCATCGTAGATCACCGTGTTGGGTTCGGAGGCCATCTTGATGAACTGCTCCTCAGTGACGCGATTCTTCTTGCGGAGCTTGGCCACCTCGGCGGCGTTTTTCATAAAACCGTCGTAATCAATCAGGCGATTGGGGATTTTCTGGTCGGCCGCCGACAGCGTGGTCGCGACCATGACGATGAGAAGCGGAATGGTTTTCATGGCCGCCATTCTGCCAGAAGACCGCGCCCGATGAGTCAGCGCG
>JAYVOH010000283.1:0-8734 GCA_043758025.1 Verrucomicrobiota bacterium | reverse complement strand
TTCTGCCGCGCGAACCCAAAGCACCGGGCGCGGCAAAGAAGAAGACCGGCCGCTTCATGCGCAAGGCAAAACCCACTGGAGACTCAGCGGAATAAGTCGCCTCCGAGCGAGGCCCGCGCCAGCCACATCATTGATCCCACTTTGCCGTTGTCATTGTCTGCAATCAATGGACAATGAACGTCATGTCTCAGAAGATTCATGCCGTCTTCCGCCGCCTGCTCCACGATATCGGCACCGTGGACGCCGTGGGCGTGGAGGAGCGCGTCGCCAAGTTCACCACGCGCAGCATCAAGAAAAAATCCAAGCTCTTCGGACTGAACCTCGCCATCAGCATGGTCGATCTCACCACGCTCGAAGGCAAAGACACGCCGGGCAAGGTTGCCTCCCTCTGCCAAAAGGCGATCACGCCGCACGATAGCGCGGACGTGCCCCGCACTGCCGCCGTCTGCGTCTATCCCGCGATGGTGCGGCACGCAAAGAAGCATGTCGCGGGCACCAAGGTCAAAGTCGCCTCCGTCGCCACCGCGTTCCCTTCAGGACAGGCTCCGCTGAAAACCCGTCTCGCAGAAGTGCGCGCCGCCGTCGGCGATGGCGCGGATGAGATCGACATGGTCATCAATCGAGGCGCGTTCCTCGCAGGCGAATTCGCATTGGTGCAGGACGAGATCGCGCAAGTCGTCGAGGCTTGTGGCTCTGCCACATTAAAAGTCATTCTCGAAACCAGCGAACTGGAAACCTACGACAACATTCGCGCCGCCAGCTTCATCGCCATGCGCGTTTTGCGTCCCGGCGACTTCATCAAGACCAGCACTGGCAAGACCTCATCCAACGCCACCCTCGGCAACAATCAGGTCATGTTGGAAGCCATTCGAGATTTCTATCTGGAGACCGGCATCCCCATCGCCATGAAACCCGCCGGCGGAATTCGCACCGCCAAGCAATCGCTGCATTTCCTCATTGCCGTGAAAGAAACGCTCGGTGACGCCTGGCTGAACAACGCTCGTTATCGTTTCGGCGCTTCATCCCTGCTCAATGATCTTCTGCGCCAGATCGAAAAGGAACGCACCGGAGCTTACCAAGCACCTTATCACTTCAGCGAAGCAGCCGAGAGTTACTAACCAGAAATCCGTCATGGCTACGATCAAACAGAAGAAATCTTCACGCATCGCATCCCCCCCGCAGGTTACCCGTCCGACATCCCGCGAACTCGTCTTCGGCGATCTCTGGGAGTTCGATCCTGCGCCAGAGACGGCGGATCCGAAACTGAAGGCGCGTTACGATTTGTTCATCAACGGCAAGTTCACCGCGCCATCGGGCGGCAAGTATTTCCCGACCATCAATCCGGCGACGGAGAAGAAGATCGCAGACATCGCGCTGGCTTCGCCTGCGGACGTGGACGCGGCTTTCAAGGCAGCGCACAAGGCTTACGATGCCGTCTGGAGCAAGATGCCGGGGCGTGAACGTGGCAAATACATCTACCGCATCGCGAGGCTGTTGCAGGATCATGCGCGGGAGTTTGCCATCGCAGAAACGATGGATGGCGGCAAGCCCATCAAAGAGTCTCGCGACTTCGATGTGCCGATGGCGGCGGCGCATTTTTTCTATCACGCGGGCTGGGCGGACAAATTGGAATACGTCGCGCCAGGCCGCGCGGTCAAGCCGCATGGGGTCGTCGGTCAGGTGATTCCGTGGAATTTTCCGCTGCTGATGATGGCGTGGAAAATCGCGCCCGCCTTGGCAGCAGGCAACTGCGTGGTGATCAAACCCGCCGAGACTACGAGCATAACGGCGCTGAAGTTTGGCGAGTTGCTGCAAGAGGCGGGCCTGCCGCCGGGCGTGGTGAACATTGTGAGTGGCGCGGGCGAGACCGGTGCGGCGGTGATGAATCACCCGCTCGCGGCGAAGGTCGCATTCACTGGCAGCACGGATGTGGGAAAAATTATCATGCGCTCGCTGGCGGACACGGAGAAGAAAATGACGATGGAGCTGGGCGGCAAGGCGGCGAACATCATCTTTGATGATGCGCCGCTCGATCAGGCGGTCGAGGGCATTGTGAACGGCATCTTTTTCAATCAAGGCCATGTCTGCTGCGCGGGTTCGCGATTGCTGGTTCAAGAAAGTGTAGCCGATATCATCCTTACCAAACTTAAAAACCGCATCCGAGTGCTGCGCGTGGGCGATCCACTTGATAAGAACACCGATGTGGGCGCGATCAATTCCAAGGAACAGCTCGATAGGATTCGGGAGCTGGTGGACAGCGGCGTGAAAGAGGGCGCGGAACTTTTCCAATCGCCGTGCCGTCTGCCCACGAAAGGATTCTTCTTCAAGCCATCCGTATTCTCGAATGTCACCATGAGCCACCGAGTCGCGCGCGAGGAAATCTTCGGCCCCGTGCTAAGTGTCCTTACCTTCCGCACGGTTGATGAAGCCATCGAGAAGGCGAACAATACGCCCTATGGATTAAGCGCAGGCGTATGGACCGACAAAGGATCGCGCATCCTGAAGATGAGCACTGAACTCAAAGCCGGTGTCGTCTGGGCCAATACTTATAACAAGTTCGATCCCGCGAGTCCCTTCGGCGGATATAAGGAAAGCGGCTTTGGCCGCGAGGGCGGCAGACAGGGATTGATGGACTACTGCAAACTGGTTTAGACAGAATTCACATAATTAAACAAAATTATTCCTGATGATCAGCATTTCAATTCCGTTCAATTCCGTTAATTCTGTCTAAAAAATCCAATGAGCTCTCGCCTACCCATCACCAAAACCCCGAAGTGCTATGTCGGCGGGGCGTTCATCCGCTCTGAAAGCGGGCGTGTCGCGGCGTTGCATGACAGTGGCGGAACATTTGTAGCAAACATCCCGCAGTGCACGCGCAAGGACTTGCGCAATGCCGTCGAGTCTGCCGCCAAGGCCGGGGCCGGATGGGCGAAGCGCAGCGGTTACAATCGCGGGCAAATCATTTACCGCCTGGCGGAGATGATCGAGGCGCGTAAGTCAGAAATGGCGGGTGCCATAGCACTTACTAGCGGAACGAATAACTCTGCCGAGAAGGAAATCGCGGCTTCCATTGACCGGTTGATTCATTACGCGGGTTGGGCGGACAAATATGAACAGATGCTCGGCAGTGTGAATGCTGTGGCCTCACCGCACTTCAACTTCACCGTCACCGAACCCATGGGCGTGATCGGTATCATCGCGCCTGATGAAGCGCCCTTGCTCGCCCTGTTGTCGTTGATTGCGCCGGCCATCACGTGCGGGAATTCAGTTGTCGCGCTGGCTTCAACTCCACACCCCTACCCTGCCATCTTGCTCGGCGAGATGCTGGCCACCAGCGACCTGCCCGGCGGCGTGGTCAACTTGCTTACCGGCCAGCGCTCGGAACTTATTCCAACTTTCGCCACTCATGCGCACATTCGCGCGATCTATGGCGTCGCTGATGCAGCGGAAAGAAAAACCATCAAGCTGGGCGCGGCAGACAGCGTCAAGCGCGCCAAGCTCCGCAAGTCGGAAGAACCGACAGACTGGTATGATGACAAGGCGCAGGGTCTTTATGAGATTCGCGAACTCATTGAGTTCAAGACGACATGGCATCCCATTGGAGCGTAGGTGCGGGAACGAAGCGGTTTCACTTGTGCAACCATCCCGACTCCCGCCTGTTCAAACATTATTTCCCACCCGATGAAATTGCGCGTTGCTCTGTTTTCCTGCCTGCTGCTGACCACGGCGCTCCTGCTTCGAGCTGCCGGACCACTGGATGAAAAATTCCGGGAATTCGACAAGAACGGAGACGGCGTGCTTTCCGGTGATGAATTGAACGCCGCACCCTATCTGAAGCAGATGGACTTCAATGGTGACGGCAAAGTGACACTGGAAGAAGCGCGGGAATCTCTGTCGAAGATGGGCCGCAAGGCGCTTCAGGAACTGCGGGCGCGGCGCGGCGGCGGTGATGCCCCCGGTCCCCGCACGGAGGATGTGTTCCGGGAACTCGACCGGAACCATGATGGCAAGTTGACGCCTGATGAGTTGAAGGACGGAACTTGGTTCAAGAAGCTCGACAAGAACAACGACGGTGTTGTGTCACTCGAAGAATCATTGTCCGTGATTGGCGAGAGGTTGCCGAAAAAATATTTGCCCGATGCCGATGCTCCACCGATTACCGCCCCGGTCGAGCTTCAGGAAGGGCCGCATGTCGTGCCAGCTTCGGAGGCCGGTGTTGGTCGCATCGCGCCGGACATCAGTTTGAAGAAACTCGACGGCAACACCTTGAAACTTTCGCCAGACAAGGATGGCAAAGTCCTCGTGCTAGGTTTCTTCAGCGCGACCTGTCCCATGAGCGGGAAGCTTGGCCCGGAAATGGCACGGCTGGAAAAGGACTACGGCGACAAGCGAGTATCTTTCATCTGGCTGAGCGCGCCGCCCTCTTCGAGTGCCAGTGAGATTGCGAACTTCACCAAAAGCCACCAACTCAAGTCTCCAGTCGCCCAAGATGCAGACGGCGCGGTGGCCAAAGCGCTGCGGGCCACGACCACGACCGAAGTCTTTGTTTTCGACGCGGCACGCACGCTGATTTATCACGGCGCAATCAATGACCAATACGGGCTTGGCTACGCACTCGACGCGCCGAAACACGCGTTCCTGCGAGATGCGCTTGATGCCGTGCTGCGGGGCGAGACTCCTGACATAGTGGCGACAACCGCTCCAGGCTGCGCCTTGGATCTGGCTGCGGCGGAAAAAATCACTCGAACATCCGCCACTTATCACCGCGACATCGCGCGCATCATGAACCAGAATTGCGTGGAGTGTCATCGCGCAGGAGGGCTCGCCCCCTTCAGCCTCACGAGTTACGATGATTTGATCGAGCACGCTGGAATGATCCGCAAACAGATTGATCGCGGGGCGATGCCACCGTGGTTTGCCAGCAGTGCACAGTCCGGCGCCCATGCGGTTTTTGCCAATGACAGTTCACTGCCGGAGTCGGACAAGAACATGCTTCTCGGCTGGTTGAACTCGGAACGTAGTATAGGCGAGGCCCGCGATGCACCGCTGCCCCGCAAATTCCCACAGGGCTGGTTGATCGGCCAGCCGAATCTCGTCGTCCAGCTTCCCCACCCAGTTGCGATTAAGGCGGAAGGAACGATGCCCTACCAGAACATCACCGTGTCGGCGAACAATTCAGAGGATCGCTGGGTGCAGGCTTATGAAATCGTGCCGACCGACCGGCGCGTGGTGCATCATGTCATCGTGCGCATCATAGAAAAGGGCGGGCACATCTTGCGGGAAGATGGCAACGAGAGTGAGGGACTCTGGGCAGCCTATGTTCCCGGCAACAGCACCCGAATCCTTCCAGACGACTACGCCAAGAAATTGCCAGCAGGAGCCAGCCTCCATTTTCAAATTCATTACACGCCCAATGGCAAGGCCACCGAGGACCAGCTCAAGATCGGGCTCAAATTCGCCACAAAGCCGCCACAATATATCGTCCATGTGGCCGGCATCGCGAATCCCGGTCTCCGCATCCCGCCGAATGATGCGAACCACGTGGAGACCTTCACTCGCATCTTCCCACGCGACATGATGATCAGCGGCTTCATGCCGCACATGCACGTTCGCGGTAAGTCCTTCAAATACGAGATCACCACGCCCGAGGGCAAAACGGAAACCTTGCTCGATGTCCCCCGGTTTGATTTCAACTGGCAGCTTCAGTATCGCCTCGCCCAGCCCCGGGTCTTCCCACGCGGCAGCACCATGAAGATCACCGCAGTCTTCGACAACAGCAGCGGCAACAAGGCCAATCCCGATCCGAACAAGGCAGTCCGCTGGGGCCAGCAAACTTATGATGAAATGATGATCGGCTATGTGGAGCATTTTGTTCCCAACCGGGAGGTCAAGGTGGCCGCGCATTAGAAGTCTCCAGTTGCGAGCAATGGCATCAAAGCTTTCTTAGCTCATGCTCCGTTTTGTCCTCGTCCTTACATTGATGATCCTTCCCGCCGCGCTGGCAGTGGACAAGCACACCATCCCGCCATCACCCGGGCCGCTTCCAGCGGGTGTCCGAGAAATCAGCATCGACGAAATCGAGAAGCTCATCCGCGAGAAGAATGATATTCCGGTAATAGACGTGCGCAGCGCCGCCGAGTTCGCCGAGCACGGCCATCTGCCGCGCGCCCAATTGGTGGATTATTTCCGTATGGATTTTGTCGCAGCAGTGGGAACATTGAAACTCGATCCCGCCAAGCCGTGCATCGTCTATTGTGCGTTGGGCGGGCGGGCGAGACGCGCGGCGGAGAAACTCGCCAAGGCGGGTTACAAGGAAATTCTACTGCCCAAGGGAAGTTTCAAAGTTTGGAAGGATGCAGGCAAGCCCGTCGAAGGCGCGCCCAAAAAGCCCGCACCTTAAACTTTCCAATTGTCACCGGCATCAGGCATTACGCTGCTGGCGAGCCGGTAAATATAAGTGCTGACATCACGGGCGTCGTAGGGCGGCAGCAAACGAACCAAGGCAACTTCATACTCGCCGCTCGCAACGTCCTCCAGCACATCCAGCCGCGCGCGGCAGTCCGAATCCACTACCCAGGCTTCGCCTTGAATGCTGATGCCGTTTTGTTGGACGGCATAGAGTCCGGGATAAGTTCCGCAATCCACCATGCGATAATGCGGCTCTGTCATCGCTTCGCCCAGATAAGTCTGTCCGGTCAAGTAATGCGAGTAATGCCCGCCGCGCTTGAGCGTGCCATAAACAAAGATGCGCTGTTTCATGCTGCGGAATCGGCCGAGGATTTTCCCGTCGCCGACCGCCGCTCATGCAGCCACGACTCCGTGTGATATTTCTCCGCGCAAAGTTTCCGTGCCCTGTCAAGCAATCTCCCTTCTGCATCCGCTTGAGCAATGACCATCGGCTCCACAGCCAGCGCGCGGGCAAAGTTCCACGCGAATCCCGGTGGCGCTTTCAAGGGTTGCACAGTGCCTTGATGCAGAAATCCGGCGCGCGATCTGCGCTGCGCAGCACCGGCGATTTTCTGACCGTTGCGGACCACATCGTATCGCGCGGGTTCAGTGAAACAGACGCCCATGCCGTCACTGGTGCTGACCGGCTGCATCAAGCAATCCGCGATGCCAGATGCCGCAAGCGCCGCGATCATGGCTTCGTGAATCTGGCGATAACTCTCACCAGCAGGCTGATCTCCGAAGGGATGCGCCGCAGGAACCGCGAGCGTATAAGTCCAGTCGCCGTCATGCACCACCACCCCGCCGCCCGTCCAGCGACGCACCACGGGCCGGGCGCGATGGGCTTCCGGGATCACGCCTAAAGATTGCGAGAATCCAATGCTCACCGTCGGCTCGCTCCATTGATAGATGCGCAGCCAGGGTTCCGTCGCCTGTTCCATCATGGACTCGTCCAGTGCCATGTTCAGCGGGCCGGAGCGCGGCAGGGCATCTTCCCAGAAGGAGAGTCTATCGAGCAGCATCGTGTCCGGGAAAATTGCATCAAAGAAGCGTCGCGTCCACACCGTAAACGCGGGAAAGCTGCCCAACGCACCCGTCAAGCCCAACGCCTTCATGGTCTAAATTCTATCATTGTCTGGGTTGCAAAGCTCCCGATTTACCCTAAAATGTAAATTGTATGACAACTTCACTTTTATCACCCAAATACCAAATCGTCATCCCGAAAGAGGTTCGACAATCCTTGCAGCTCCAGCCGGGCCAGAAGCTCCAAGTTGTTGCCAAGGATGGTCATGTCGAACTCCGGCCCATCTTGGAACCAAAGCAACTCATCGGATATCTCAAAGGGGCCAAACCGCTGGTCTTTGAGCGGGATGCAGACCGGAGAATTTAATTCAGCGGCTCATGAGCAAACATCTTCTCGATTCCAGCGCCTGGATTGAATGCCTCGATGATGGTCCGAACACGCAGCATTTCGGACCCATTCTCATGAAATCACCGGGTCTCGTGATGCCCGCCATCGTGATCACCGAGGTGCGCAAGGTGGTTTTGAAACAACGCACCCTCCAAGAGGCAGACGCGGTAACTCAAGCCATGTCTTGCTGTGAGATTGTTTCCATTGACGAAACCATCGCTGCTGCTGCCGCCGACCTTTTTATCACCCACAAACTTCCCCTCGCAGACTCCCTGATCTATGCCGTGGCGCTGGCTCACAACGCCACCGTCTGGACCCAGGACGATGACTTCAAGGGTCTCCCCCAAGTCCGCTATTTCCCCAAGCTCAAATCAAAAGCCCGGCCATGAATCACGCCGTCAAACTCCTGGTCTGAGGCGGATGCGCCAGCTTCACCCGGCTGGAGATGAATGTGAGGACCGTCTGCTACAACGTGATGCTGACCTGAGCCGCGCGTTGCATCCTTGACAGTTTGACGTTCATTCCTGATTCTCAATTTATGCCTGCATATGCGCACACCAAAACTGACGCAGCGGGAAAGCCGCTTGCTGCAAGCGAGTGGGAGCCGCTGGAGACGCATCTCCAGCAAGTGGCTGACTCGACGGCGACATTCGCCGCTGCCTTTGGCGCAAGTGAATGGGGGCGCCTCGCGGGACGCTGGCATGATCTGGGGAAGTATTCGCGGGAGTTTCAGGAATATTTGAAGAAGGCGTCCGCCAAGGCTGATCCGCATGGCGAGGCTGTTGTGGTGCACCAAGGCGGGTGGTTGCGGATTTTGGTTCAAGCCCGGCCATCTTCGATGGCTGCATCGATCTCCTCGTCCGTCATGAACCTATT
>JAYVOH010000282.1:0-22589 GCA_043758025.1 Verrucomicrobiota bacterium | reverse complement strand
TGACAGAATCTTCATCCATTATTTCTAGTCGCTCGCAGCCGTGACCAGCATGACTTCCTCCACGGTCGTCACGCCTTCCGCCGCTTTCATGAAACCGTATTGTCGCATGGGGATCATGCCGTCGGCCAGGGCTTGGGCTTTGATCTCGGACATGGGCGCGCGGTTGCTGATCTTCTCGGCAAGGCCGGTCGTCATCTGGCAGAGTTCCATGATGGCCAGGCGACCTTGATAGCCGGTGCCGCGGCATTGGCGGCAGCCTTCGGGGCGTTTCAATTTTTGCGCGTGTTCCATCGGGAAACCAATGCCTTTGAGGTAACCCTCTTCCAGCGTGTGTGGTCGCTTGCAGTGCGGGCAAAGCGTGCGCACCAGCCTTTGAGCCTGGAATGCCCGCACCGATGATGAAATGAGGAACGGCTCGATGCCCATGTCGAGCAAGCGCGAGATGCCGCCGACAGCGTCGTTAGTATGCAGGGTGGAGAAGACGAGATGGCCGGTGAGCGCGGCGCGGATGGCGATTTTCGCGGTTTCCAAGTCACGCATTTCACCGACCATGACCACATTGGGATCGCCACGCAAAATGCTGCGCAGTCCGGCGGCGAAGGTCAGGCCGATCTCCGGTTTCACGGCAATCTGCACCACTCCGTCGAGCTTGTTTTCCACCGGATCTTCGATGGTGACGATGCGACGCTCCTTGGTATTAAGCAGTCGCAGGAAGGTGTAGAGCGTGGTGCTCTTGCCGCTGCCCGTGGGGCCGGTGACCAGAATGATGCCGTTGGGCGCGGCGAGAAGTTTCGTGATGGCGACAGCGGTGTCTCCATTGAGTCCCAGTTTGTCGATGTCGAACTTCTGCCGGGTGAGGAGGCGCAGACTTACGCTCTCGCCGTTCACAGAGGGGATCGTGGCCACGCGCACGTCGATGGGATTGCCATCGAGTTCGAGATTGATGCGCCCGTCCTGGGGCAGGCGGCGCTCCGCGATGTCGAGATGCGCCATGATTTTTAGGCGCGAAATCAGCGAGGCTTGAAGCAGACGCATGTTCGGCGGCACGGGCACTTCCTGGAGCTTGCCGTCGATGCGGTAGCGGATGCGCAAATCGCGTTCCAGCGGCTCCACATGAATGTCCGTGGCCCGTTCCTTGAGCGCTTCGCGGAAAACCTGGTTTACGAAGTTCATGACCGTGGCTTCCTCGTCAGCCTCATCGAGCACGTTGACTTCCTGTTTTAAATCATCGTGTGCCACATCGGTGTCGCGACCTTCCAGAAGTTCCTCAAAATTCTCTGCGCCCACGCCATAGCCTTGATGCAGGGCTTCGAGAATGCGCCGCCGCGTGGCCAGTCCCCAGGTGATCCGCTTGCGCACCTCATGACCCACGGCCTGTTTTGCATCCAGATTGAAGGGATCGTAGGTAAGCAAAGTAATCTCCGGCCCGTTGAGAGCAGTGGGGTAGATACGATAGCGCAGTGCCAGCTTCGCGGGGAAGCGGCTGTGCAGGGAGTCGGCGGTTTCAAGCTGCTCATCAGGCACGAAATTGAGATGCAGACGGTCGCCGAGTTTTTGAAAAAAGCGGTCTTCATCCACAAGATTGGAGTCCAGCAGCGCCTCGATCATGGATCCCCGATGTCCCGCCGCCTGGTTCAGAGTCTGTCGGCATTCCTGTGGATTTTCGCAGCCGGCATCAGCGGCGGTTTGGATGAGGAGATCAGTGAGGGACATCGGGGAAAGAAGAAACGCAGGGCGAGGGTTGATGCTTGCGGATGAACCCGAAAAAGTCCAGAACTCGCATCAAGCGCGCCGCATCATCTGCCGGGAATGACAAACCGCAAATCGCGGGCAAAGTTGCGAGCCGCATTGCTGGCATATTGGTGCTCAAGGCACATGCTCTCCGGAATTCACTGCAAACTTAACGGCCCTTCGCAAAATTCCGTCCGACAAAAAACGTCATACCTCCCGCGAGGATCAGGGCGACAGGCAGGACAAGGATGTAAGTGCCGTCGGAGAAGGCATAGGCCAGCAAGGCCCAGACCAGGCCGATGACGGCGGCGATCTTGCCCAAAACTTTGGCAGATTCGCCTTCGCGTCCGGTGTGTCCTTTCTGTGCCATATTACAATACGTGATGCAGCCGAGGGGATGGTTCAATCATGTCGCGAATGAGACCGGATGTGGCGTTTTTATGATCCGAAGGAAGGCTGATTATCACTCAAACTTTTGCGGGGAGCGCCTCGGGGATGACTTGCTCAATAATCTCAGGGGATTCTGATGAAGATCCCTTTTCCAGCTTCCGCAGGCGTTTTGCTTCCTTGGAAGCATTTTTCGCGAGCTCGCGCTTCCGCTTCTCGAATTGGTAGTTGGGTTTGGCCATGCTGCGGTTCAGCGGGCGGCGGCGCGGGCGGCAATGGCGGCTTCCGCGCGGGCAATTTGATGCACGCTGGATTCCTGATCGAGACCTTTTAGCCCATGGTAGTTTTTGCCTACCTTTTTGACCAGGCATCGGCTGGAAAGCTTTTGCAACTTCTCGTAGCAACGCAGGCGCAGCATTTCCTCGCCACCACTGACGGCCTTCTTGCGCTTCAATCCTTCATAGACTTTCAGGAAGAGCGGTTTGAACTCGATGACTTCTCCGTCGGACAGGGCTGTCACCAGTTCGTCAGTAACATGATCAACGGAACGGCGCATGAAGGTGGATCGTTTGATGTCTGCCATAGAAATTCAGTATAGCACAGTCTTGCGAGTCTGCTGGGATATCTTGCATTATCTGCCGCGCTGCGACCTCATCTGGCGGATTCCGCCACCGCCTTTTGCGCCTTTGGACTGCATAAAACTCTTCTTTTGGACCTGAGGGTTGGCCGAAAAAACGTTCTTAAGCGATAGTGGCTTGATCGGGTTGATCACGGGCGCTTTTTCAGGTGGTTTCCCAGCTTCTGCATCTTTAGTTCCGTCATTCATGGCAAAATAGTAGCTGTTCCTACAGGAAATGTCTTGGTAAATTTCATGCCGGTGTCATGAGCGATTTTTATTGAGCACGAGCGGGGCCAGCGTCAGGGCGAGACCGATAAAGAGCGTCCAGATCGGACTGCTGACGAAAAAGGGATACACGCAAAGCAGGATGCCAAGAACCAGCATGATGAGGTTCGCCTGATTCCTGCCATAGACAAAATACCCAGCACCGATCGCGCCAAAAATGATGCCCCAGAGAAGCGAGTCACCGTAGTCCATGGGATGTATTTCGAAAAAAAAGTTCAATCGGCGTATCTCTTACCAAGCGCCCATGACCTCCACGGCATAGCCTCTAAGATATTCTGTTTCCGGGATGCCGCAGATGATGGGGTGATCGCTACGCTGGGTATAGGTGGCCAGACGGCGCAGGGCGCGGCGGGAGTCCACTCCTGCGGACATGATGACCTGCCGGAGATCGCCGCCAGTGATGTGATGGGAGCAACTGAAGCTCACGAGCACGCCGCCGGGATTAAGCATTTTCAGGGCGCGCAAATGGATTTCCTTGTAGCCGCGGAGGGCGTCGTTGATTGAGGATTTTGTCTTCGTGAAGCTGGGTGGGTCGAGGATGATGAGATCAAAGACTTCCTCGCGTTTTTCCATGTCCTTGAGGAAATCGAAGACGTTTTCCTTGATGAAATTGATCTTCAACTGCGCGTAGTCCGCGTTCATCTTCGCGAGGGTCAGGGCCGGTTCGCTGCTGTCCACGGCGAGGACGGATTTTGCACCATTTTCGGCACAGGCCTGGGCGAAGCCGCCCTGATTGGTAAAGCAATCCAGCACACGTTTGTCTTTGGCATAGCGTCCGACCTGCGTGTAATTGTCGAGCTGGTCGAGATACAAGCCCGTTTTCTGACCTTCCATGAGGTCGGCGCGCAAGATGGTCTTGCCGGATTTGACCATGAATGGGGCGGGCGCAGTGCCGTAGAGGACGGATTTTACCTGCTCGAGGCCTTCTGCTTTCCGCATGAGCGAATCATTGCGCTCGATGATGGATTTCGGATTGAGAACCTTGCGGATGGCCTCTGCGATCAGTTCCTTGCGCATGTCCATGGCCGTAGTCAGCGTTTGCAGGACAATGTGGTCGCCATACCGGTCAATAATCACACCGGGCACGCCATCGGACTCGCTCCAGACCACACGGCAGACTTTCTGATCGATCGGCAAGGTGGCGCGGTGAGCCACGGCGCGCTCGATGCGTCGCTCAAAGAATTCCATGTCGAGATCCTGTTTGCGAAAAGAGAACCGGCGAGCGGCTATTTGGGACCTGCTATTATATATGGCACTGCCGACGAGACGAGCCTTGGAATCCTTGAGCAGGACGACATCGCCCGGCTGTGGGTTCCCGCGGGTGGAAATGATGTCACTGCCATAGACCCAGTCATGTCCGTGAAAAATTCGGCAACGTGGTTTGACGACAAGATAAGCTGGCATGACTTCATCTTGCGCGGCACAGGCGGCATGTCGAATGATAAAGAGAAGATCGTCTGGCTGAATATATTGGCGTGCATCATGGACGAGAGCGTGCCATTTTTTTATGAGGGGCGTCGAGCTAAAACTCAAAAATGTTGCAATTGCCAAGTTGATTCCGCGCGCAATTGCATTTGAATAGTTCACTCGATTAAATCATGGCCACATTGACATTCACACTTGAAGACGGGCAGGAGATTATCGTGCCTCTGCTGGAGGTGGTGTCGCTAGGGAGCGAGAACGGTAATGATGTAGTCGTGGACGACGTGGAAGTTTCAGCCCGTCATGCTGAAGTGCTAAAGAAGGAGGATGGATCCTACGAAGTCATTGATCTGAATTCAGCGTCAGGCACCATGGTGAATGGTGAGCGTGTGCAACGACAGATCATCAGAAATGGCGATAAAATCGGCTTCGGTCCGCTGCTGGGAGTTTTTCAAGTAGAAGAAGAGCCATCCGAGAAGATTGAAGCGAACAAAGCAAAAAGCACCTCCAAGAATAGAGAGGCTGATTCAACCAGCGAGAAGACTGAAATCGCCAGGGCAAAGGCTGAATACGAGAAACTCCTCGTTGAAAAAAAACAACTACAGGAGGAGGCGGTCGCATTGCAAACCGCAGGAAAGCTGGAGCAAAACAGAATCGATGAACTGAAGTCCGCCGCCTTGCAGGAGCAGAACAAGCTCGACCAGTTGACGGCGGTGGCAAAGCAGGAGCAGAACAGGATCGTAGAAATCAAGGTCACCGCTGCGAAGGCGGAATCAACCTGTCGCGAGCAGGAAAAATGCCTGGGTGACCTAAATGCGCGGGTTGTCGAATCCCAGGCCAAACTACGCAGCGCAGAGGCTGACTTAAGGGGCCAGATGGAGCTGCTCAGCAAGTTGCGTGCTGATGAAAAAAACCTCGCTCATGTCACTTTTGAACTTCGTGATGCCGAATCGAAACATGGTCGGTGGATCGAGGCCATCCATGCCCTGAGTGATCAGCACGATTTCAAGGATGCTGAAGTCAAGCGGCTCGCTGCTGCGGCGGAGAACACTTTGCGTGATCTCGAGTCAATGAACGCGCACAAGGAGGAGGCGTTGGGACACCTGCAAAGCCTGCGCCAGGAGTGCGCATCTTTTGAAGAACGTCTTCCGACTTTGCGTCAGCAGTCAGCAGTGCTCGAGACGCGTTGCCGTGAAGCTCAGATCCTGGCAGAGGCCCGCGAAGACCAGGTTATTAGTGCGGAGAAAAAACTCGCAACATTGGACCGCCAGCGCTTGAGCCTGGAACAGCGCGTCACCGAGTTGGGTGTGGCCACACAGCACTTGGAAAAAGTAAAAGAGGACTGCGTCAACGCGGAAGCCCGTCATGCCGCGCTCACGGCAGAGATTGTCGCGATGGATCAAAGTCGCCAGAGGGCGGAAGATGTTGCTACGGAACTAGAAACCCGCATCGACAGTCTCAAGAAGGAAGCTGATGGGCATAGCAAAGCTCTCTCTGAAATCACAATCGAGCATCAACGAATGGAGGAGCTGTCGCGGCTGGCTGAGTCGCAAAAAGTGGCGCATGAAAGCGACTGCGCTACAGCCAACAAGAAGCTGGAGGCTGTGCGGCATGAACTTGAGGTCACGGAACGAAAACATGCCGAGCTGTTGCGGCTGTGTGAAGAGCTTGCGGGAACGGAGCGGAGACTCGAGGTCAGCAAGGCGGAACTCAAGTCAGTGGAAACACGGCGCGGTGAATTCGATCAAATCATCCAAGAACTCGAGGCACAACGCAGTAAGCAAAAAATCATACTTGATGATCTCTGCCATGAGGAAGCGGATGCCAAAGGCCGTTTGGAGGGCCTGATCACCCGTGAAAAAGATTTGCGCCTTGTGCTCGAAGAACTTCGCAATCGCGAGAAAGAATGTCGCACCCGGTTTGAGGAAATTCAGAAATTGGCGTCGGATGCCGAACGGGAGCATGCTGTTCAGATTCAGGAGATGAAGTTCACCACGGAGCAGACACGCCGTGAACTTGCCGATATGGAAATAATGCTGGCACCCTTGCGCGACTTGAAAGATGCCATGGACAAGCGCTACGCCAGACTCGCCTCGCTGCCCGAGGATTCAAACGAGGCCAGAGTGCTTTGGCGTGAAATTGAGCAGGAAAAATCGGGGCTTAAAAATCTGATCTCCGCAACGTCCGCTGCCACCCGTGCCATTAATCTCAACGAAACCGTGCTGACACAGCTCGTTAATTCTGAAGAGCATAAGTCGAACATCCAAAAGCCTGGACCCGGCAAAAGCATTCTCCATGCGCCGCCATCATTCACGGATGAGTCGGCCGCTCCCGGAGAGCGCGCGAATGTCGGCCAGACAGGAACCGGCGCGCTCATCTCCGGCACCGGACAGGAAATGGCGCTCAAGGGCCGCATCAACCGTCTCCGCGAAAGCGTCCAGCGCGAGGCCGTGAGACTGGAATTCCTCCGTCAGGAACGCGCCCGGGAAGAATCGCGCGGCAAGGGCGGCAGTGCCAGCGACAGCATGATGCGCGAGCAGGAACGTCAGTTGGACAATAAAGTCCGCCGCGAAGGAGAACGTTTTGCCACGGTTCAGAGAAAACTCGAACTCGCCGAACTGGAGGAAGAAAAACGTCGGGAGAAAATCGCCGACATGGAGCGCAAAATCACGGAACTCCGCACCGACATTGCCGATGCCGAACGCAAGCGCAGTGACGCCCGTCATCAGGCCGACCTCACCCAGACCGAACTGAAGAATTACGAGGCCGCACTCGACCGCGTAAAGAAGCTGGTAGAGGTGTGATTTTCGGCTGGGTGTTCACGCTTCAGCGTGATTATGAGATAATCGTTTCGAGTAATGAATGCTGGATTTGCTTGGTGCTCTGAGTTTGCTATCGGAATGCGCATGAATATTTCTTCACCCGAACCCCTAGGCTCTCACATTTCTCTTTGGGGCGAAGGCCCGCTGTGGCATCGGGACCGTCTGTTGTATGTCGATATCGAGGGACACAAGGTCTTGAGTTTCGATCCGGTATCCGGTGCAGAGAAAATCTGGGACGTTGGCGAGCGCGTCGGCACCGTGGTGGCGCGGGAGAGGGGCGGACTGGTGTTCGCGGGGGAGCATGGATTTTCATTTCTCGACGAAATTACCGGTGCCGTCTCGCGCATTGCCGACCCCGAGGCGGACAAGCCGGGTAACCGTTTCAATGACGGCAAGTGCGATCCTGCCGGACGATTCTGGGCTGGGACGATGCCGCTGGCTCATCGCAGGCCGGAGGCTGCGCTGTATTGCATGGATGCGAGGCTTGCCGTAACGAAAAAACTTTCGCCCGTTACGGTGTCGAACGGCCTGGTCTGGACGCGGGATGCGCAGACGATGTTTTATATAGACACCCCGCGCCGCAATGTGCTGGCCTTTGATTTTGAAGTAGCCACAGGTGAGATCACGAATGAGCGTGTGGCCTTTGATACCAGTGCCTTCTCCGGCAATCCCGACGGCATGGCCATTGATACGGAAGACCGTCTCTGGATTGCTTTTTGTCACGGCTCGGCAGTGCGCTGCTTTGATCCTCGCACCGGCCAATGCGAAGCTGAGATAGTGCTGCCTTGCCGTGAGGTGACCGCCTGTGCATTTGGCGGGCCTGCGTTGACCGATCTCTACATCACCACGGGCCGCCCGGGCGCGGACATTGAGCCGCTCGCCGGCAGATTGTTCGTCACACGCCCCGGTGTGACCGGCGCAGTTTCGCACACTTTTGCTGGATAATCGCAACACTACCGCTAAAGATTGTCGAACGTCGGCTCACATTTAAATAACCAAACCCTCAACTACTTTCAACATCATGGGACTCATGGATTATCTCAAAGGCCAGTTCCTCGAAATCATCGAGTGGACGGATGACTCACGCGATACGCTGACCTATCGCTTTCCCGATCAGGACAAAGAAATCAAGAACGGCGCGCAGCTCATTGTGCGGGAATCGCAAACGGTGCAGTTCTTGTATCTCGGTCAGTTCGGCGACACCTTCGCTCCCGGCAAGCACACGCTGACCACGGACAATATTCCGATTCTGTCCACGCTCAAAGGCTGGAAATACGGCTTCCAGTCGCCCTTCAAGGCGGACGTGTATTTCGTCAACACCCGTGTCTTCACCGGCAATAAATGGGGCACTAGCAATCCCATCATGATGCGCGACCAGGACTTCGGCATTGTGCGTGTGCGCGCGTTTGGCACGTTCGATTTTCACATCACGGACGTGAAGCTTTTCCTCAAGGAGGTAGCCGGTTCGGATGATCATTTCCGTCTGGATGAATTCGCCGACACCATGCGCTCGCGTGTCGTCAGTGTCTTCAGCGACGCCGTTGCCTCTGCGCACATCCCGGTTCTTGATCTCGCTACGCGCTACACGGAGTTGGGCGATGCCTTGATGCCGGTCATCAATCCGATTCTTTCCAGCAAATACGGCATTGAGTTCACCAGCTTCATTCTGGAAAACGCCAGCGTTCCGCCGGAGGTGGAGGCTGCGATCGACAAGCGCAGCAGCATGAGCGCGGTCGGCAATCTGAACGACTACGTGAAATTCCAGATGGCCCAAGGCATGGGGCAGGGGGGAGGCGCGGGAGGTGCGCCCGCCGAAATGGCGATGGGGTTCGCTATGGCCCAGCAGATGATGAAGAGCACCGATCTCTCCCCCGGTGGACAGACGACGCCTGCGGCTGCGGCTGCGCCGAATGGCGACATTTTGACGCCTGCGCAAGTCGCACAGACTCTCGGGGTAACCGAGCAGGATGTGATCGCCAGTATTGATGCCGGTGATCTCAAGGGTAAAAAAATCGGTTCCCAGTATCGCATCACCAAGGCGGCACTGGATGTCTTCCTCGCCCATTGATGCATGATTTTCAGACGGGCGGGGAGCCAATGCGCTTCTCGCCCGTTGTGATTTCACACGAGCGCCGCCATGAGCGAGATCACCGCCCAGCGTAAATTCCCCTGCCCGGCATGTGGCGCGGAAGCGGAATGGAATCCCGGCAAACAAAAGCTCGTCTGTCCCTTCTGCGGAACGGAGTCGGCGGCCGACATCAAAAGCGACGGCACACTTGTCGAAGAGAGCGATTTGATGGCCGCTTTAGAGTTGATGCCCGATGACCAGCTCGGATGGGATTCGGAGAAAAAAACAGTGCGCTGCCAGAATTGCAATGCGATCTCCGTCTTTGATGCCACGCGTGTCGCGCAACGTTGCGACTTCTGCGGTTCGTCTTCGCTGATCGCGGTCGAGGATCAAAAAGCCCCCATCCGACCGAGTTCATTACTGCCCTTTGCCTATCCCGAAGGCAAAGTCCGTGAAGCCATGCGTGTCTGGTTTGGCAGTCATTGGTTTGCCCCGAACGCGCTGGGTCAGAAAGCGCTCACGGACATCGTGAAGGGGCTTTACATACCCTATTGGACTTTTGACGCTCATGTTGCTGCGCAGTGGACCGCCGAAGCGGGATACCATTACTCGGTGACCGACAATCAAGGCCGCTCCGAGCAACGCACTAGATGGGAATATGCCAGTGGTTCCGTGGAGAATTTTTTTGATGACGTTCTGGTTCCTGCATCCAAGGGGGTGCATCGGAAACTGCTGGAGGACTTGGAACCGTTTCCCACCACGACGGAGATCAAACCCTACGACCCCGCCTATCTCTCCGGCTGGGTTGCAGAGCAGTATCAAATTGATCTACATGCCGCCGCGCAAGATTCCCGCAATCGCATGGATGCGGAGCTGCGTCGTATGTGTATCCAGCAAATTCCAGGTGACACCTATCGCAACCTCAACGTTTCGGCGGACTACTCTGCGCAGACTTTCAAGCACGTCCTGCTTCCCGTTTGGCTCGCGACTTACAATTATGGCACGCGGAATTTCCAGGTCACCGTCAATGGCTTCACCGGCAAAGTCGCGGGAGAGTATCCGTTGAGCTGGATCAAGGTCACGCTGGCGGTTCTGGCGGGGATCATCATCTTGCTCATCATTCTGCGTTTGCAGGGGGGGCACTAGGGCGGCTGGACGAAACAGGCTGATTGACACGAGCCGACAGTTTGGGCTACGGATACCGGGTGCTCGAATCCATCAAACACGAAGTCTGTGCCGCGAACCGCGCGCTGGAGTCCAGCGGGCTGGTGAAACTGACCTGGGGCAATGTTAGCGGAATCGACCGCGCGTCGGGCCACTGGTGCATCAAGCCCAGCGGCGTGCCTTATGCGGACTTGCAGGTTGAAGACCTGGTGGTGCTGGATCTCGATGGCAAGATCGTCTCCGGCAAGTTGCGACCTTCGTCCGACACCAAGACCCATCTCCATCTTTATCGGGAGTTTTCTGAGATCGGCGGCATCACGCACACCCACTCGCCGTATGCCACCATGTTCGCGCAGGCCTCGCGTGAGTTGCCTTGCTTCGGCACCACCCACGCGGATCATTTTTACGGAACGGTGCCGGTCGCGCGGGCACTGACCAAGGCCGAGATCGCCGAGGACTACGAGCACCACACTGGCGTGGCCATTGTCGAATGCTTTCGTGAGCGTGGATTGAAGCCGCTGGAGATGCCCGGCGTCTTGCAGGCGCATCACGCGCCGTTCACCTGGGGGAAATCGGCGCAGGATTCGCTGAACAACAGCATCGCATTGGAGATGTGCGCGCAAATGGCACTGGGATCGCTTTCATTACAACCTTTGTTGCAGGCCATTCCGCAGCACATTCTTGACAAGCATCATGCCCGCAAGCATGGGTCGGCGGCCTATTACGGGCTGAAGTGACGAAGTCAGATTTTTTTTCTGCGTCGGACAAAGACGAATTGCATCGTCAGTCCGAGCACCAGCAAATTTGTAACCGAGGGTTCGGGAACGACATCATAGCCGATGAGTTCCATCGCGCGTAAATCGGCGGGGGCGACGACTTCAAAGAATCCGTTGGCCAGCGTCGGATCCATGATGCCGATGAGATAGCCGGTGATGGAGTCGTCTTTCCAGTGGCTGGCCTGATTTCCATCTCCAAACGGAAACGAGCCTGTGGACAGTGCGTAGTTGGAATTTACATCCGAGATGACGCTCTCCACACCGTAGTTAAGTTCGCGGGCGAAGGTCTGAAACTCTTCCGGGGTGGTCGGTTTGTGAGCAGCGGCAAACCGGAACAAGTCGAGTGTCGTGAGATTGTCCGATGTGATGGTTCCCGCAAAGTTGACAAAATCATCCACATCCGAAAGGAACCCGAGAATGTGCCCCAATTCATGCGCAGCAGCTGTCTGAAAATCGACTGTGCCAGAGGCCACGCCGTCGGCGCGATTGTAGTCGAAGGCGAAATTGGAATTGAATTTGATGAAGCCATCGGCCCGGGTATCCCCGGAATCAAGCAGGCCGAGGACCCGTTGATTGGCCCTGACGACGCCGAGGGTGTTGGAAACCAAAGTTGTGCCCGAGGGCGTATTTGCCGTCACCGTTGCGGTGGTCGGGAGATAAGCCAGGATGGAATTTCCGGGTCGCGTTGATCTGACCGCCATTGCATTCCTCACGGTCGTGTAATCGAGATTGATGTCTGATCCGTCGAGCTTGTAGTTGATGTAGCTGGCTTCTCCGATGGTGTTTGGGTTGCTGAATCCACTGCTGAGATCGGCGTCCACATAGATCGTGACATTACTGGTGATCATGGAACTCCATTCCTGTGCCGCGCGGCCAAATGCGGCGAGCGCATCAGGGTTGGCTGTCAGCTGGGTTCCGGGATTGATAAGAATGGTCAGTGCGGAAGCCCAGTTCGCCATGAGTGAGAACCAGACCAGAAGTATAATGAATGGCGAAAATCTTTTGGAAACGGGCATGCTCTGACGGGAAGGAGAAAAAATGGAGTTCCAGTTTAAGGATGGATTTTACCGGAATTGCGCGCGTAGTCCATTATTTACTCTTGTCCAACTCTGCAAAGGCCGCTTTCATATTGTCCACCGTCAGCAGCTTGGGTAGCACCAGTGGCTTCTCGCGCCCCGGTATGTAGAGCACGTTCACGGGCACGGCTTGCTCGTGAAACTCCTTCTCCAAGGTGTTGGTGATCACCGGGTCATAGGCTGTCCAGTCGGCTTTGAGCATGACAATGCCGCGCTTCTTGATCTCTTCGCGCAGACTTTTGTCGGAATACACGCGATGATTCACCTGACAAGTCGCGCACCAGCGGGCGGTGAAGTCCACATAGACCGGCTTCTTTTCATCACGCAGAATTTTCACCAAATCAGGCGACCACTTTTTCCAGAGGTCTTCGTTGCGTGGAATGCTCAACCACACGCCCAGAGCGAGCACGGCTACGGTGGCGATCAGTGCCCGGCGGCGGACTGGTGCAGGCTTGGAGATGATGCACCAGCGTCCGTAAATCCACAGCGCCATGGCAATGACCACCAGACCGATGAGCAGGTCGCGCTGCGATTCCTCCGAAATCAAAGCCATCAGAACCCACGCGAAGTAACCCGCAGCAGCGAGCATCGGGAATGACATGGCTTGCTTGAAACTCTCCATCCAGGCACCGGGGCGCGGCAGTTTTTTCAGCAACGAGGGATTGAGCGTCAGCAAAAGATATGGCGCGGCCAGACCCAGGCCGATGACGGTGAAGAAGCCGAGCGCTCCTGCGGCAGGCAAAGAAAACGCGACTGGCAGCGCGTTCGCCAGCAGCGGAGCGGTGCAGGGTGTGGCCACCACTGTGGCAAACAAGCCGGAGAAAAACGAACCCGTCAGCCCCGACTTTGCCGTGAGTTCTCCACCCGCGCCGATCACCGAGGTGCCGATCTCAAAAAGCCCCGCCATGTTCAGTCCGAACACCACCATGACCAGCACCACCACATAGACAAACCACGGCGACTGGAGTTGGAAGCCCCAGCCCAGGCTGCTTCCGGCGGCACGCAGCACCAGCAACACGGAGGCCATGATCCACAATGAGACCAGCACACCCAGCGTGTAGGCCACGCCGTGCAACATCAGTTTGCGCTTGTCGTCGTGCGCCTGGTGAACGACACCGGTGAGCTTGATCGCCAGCACCGGAAAGACGCACGGCATGATATTCAAGATCATGCCGCCGAGGAAAGCTAGGAGCAGAAAATACGCGATGCTCCCGTCTCGAGTGACGGCTTCAGCGTCTTTTTTTTTAGTCGGCGCGGTCTTTGCCTCTTCGTCCAGCGCCTTGAAGCCAGCAGCGTTTTTGGCATCTGCTACGGGAGTGGTTCCGACCTTGAGTTCCAGCGAAACCTTCACCTTTACTGGCATACAGGTGCTGGGGTCGCAAATCAGCGCGTCCAGCGTCGCCTCAAGTTTAACGGTTGCGTCCGCAGCCAGTCCATCGGGCGGGGTCAGCAGTGTCGGCAGATACACCACGCCTGCGTAGCCCTGAGTCGTTGTGCCCCCGGTGGATTTTACTTCTTTCGTCGGCGGCCACGGCAGATCCCCGGTCTTCCATCCTTCAGGCAGCGACCAGAGAATGCTCGTGGGTTTGCCCGTCACATCTTCGGCGATAGTTTTTCCGTAAATGTGCCAGTGATCTTCATGCTCCACGCGCAAGGCGACACGAAAGGGCTGACCCGGCGCGATGGTGGACTGCTCGGAGACCATCTCTACGGTAATGTGTGCGGGATTTTTTTTAGTTAAAGAGAAGTCTTGGGCCAGAGCTGAAATCGAGGGCAGCAGGGAGAGGCAGAGCAGGGAGAGCGAGCGGGGAATCATTTGGCGCAGATGGTTGTATATAAGAGTGCGAACTTGGACATTATTCTCAAAAAAAATTAAATTCGGCAAAGTTCATTAAATTGGAAGCGTTCACGGCAAGCCGCGACTGAATTTAACGGAAGACGAATGGCATCAGTTATGAAAACACCACGGTCTTGTTGTTAAAGACGAGCAGTTTGTGCTTCACATGCCACCTGAGGGCTTTTGAGAGCACAGTCTTTTCCAAATCCCTTCCCAGACACACGAGATCAGTGACGCTGTCCTCATGGGACACACGCATCACATCCTGATGAATGATGGGACCTTGATCGAGGTCGGCGGTCACATAGTGGCTGGTGGCACCGATGACTTTCACACCGCGCTCGTAGGCCTGATGATAGGGCTTGGCACCGACAAAGGCCGGCAGGAACGAGTGGTGGATGTTGAGAATCTGATTGGGGAAAGCAGCGATGAAGGACTCGCTGATGATCTGCATGTAACGCGCCAGCACTACGGTGTTCACGCGGTGCTTTTTTAAGAGGGCGAGTTGCGACTCCTCCAGCTGTGATTTATTTTCCTTTGTAATGGGGAAGTGATGGAATGAAATGCCGAATCGTTCGGCAGCAGAGCGCAGCGAATCGTGATTGCTGACGATCAGGGGAATTTCCACCGGCAATTCTCCGGACTCATGCCGGGAAAGCAGGTCGTAGAGGCAGTGGCTTTCTTTGGACACAAAAAGCGCCAGACGAATGAGATCGCCGGAGAACTTGAGTTTCCACCACATGCGTCGGCTCTCCGCGAGAGTTTCCAGTCGCCGGGCGATATCAGCTTTGCTCAGCTTGAAATTTTCCAGCGACCATTCCACCCGCATGAAAAATACATCGTCCTGGTGATCGATGTGCTGTTCCAGATCAAGGATGTTGCCGCCATGCTCGTAAATGAAGCCGCTGATCGCGTGCACGAGTCCGGGCTGGTCCGGACAGTGAATAAGGAGGATGGCGGTATCTGAGGGCATCTTGGCAGCCCCGGTCTTCACCTGGATTCAGGTGGAGGGGAAGTGCGCGAGAAGGGACTCGAACCCATAAGCCTTTCGGCACAGGATCCTTAATCCTGCGCGTATACCAATTCCGCCACTCGCGCCCGAGTTTGGAAAGAGCGCGGATTTAAGCTCGCCATGGACATTGTGCAACTTTTTGTTTCCGGGAAAATGAAGAGGCATCATTTGTCAGGATCGAAAACTCATCGCGGTTCCTTCCCGGTGGATTCGATAAACTGCTGTCGCAGACTTCCCGCAAGTTCCTGCCAGCGGGCAACTTCCCGCTGCAACTCGATGTTCTGCCGCTCCAGCCACTGGCAGCGCTGGTTGAGCGCGGAAAGCGGATCATTGGCCTGGGAGCTTGAGGGGGATGAGGGATTGATTTCCTGGGAGCCACGGACGCGATGGGGGCTGGCCTGAAAGAAGGGCAGTTCGCTGATGCGGGTCGTTTTACCTTCGAGAGTATTGATGACATTGACGTTTTCGTCGATCTCGCCGGTCGCAAGAAATTCCTGCAAGGTGCCGACGCTGGTGGGGCCGTATAAAAAATTATCCGGCATCTCGATGAGCCAGTCCATCTGAAGCTCTGTAACCATGGGCGCGCGCTGCCACGATTTTCGCGCATCCTTGGAGACACGATCCATCGGGGAGATCTTCGCCTCGGTGGCCCAGGTTCGAAGCTGACCGAGCGATGCGGGGCCGAAAATTTCGTTCGACGCGAACTTGAGGAGATACCACTGGATTTCCATGCATATATAATAAGCGCGGGCCGGGGCTGCGGCCAAGCTCAAAATGATTAAACCTCATTTGAGTTTGATTTCATGCTGGTGCACCTGCGGTCAGCGGATATGATATATGCATGCACTCGCTAAAAAAGCTGTTTGAAATGCGATGCAACGCTGCTGCGCTGGTTGCTGGATTAATTTGCTTCAGCCCCATTTCCTGCACTTCTCCGGGCGGAAAAGCCGATGAGTCGGCGCCGGCAGGAGAGGGCAAAACAGATGATGCCCAATTAAAAGGAAATAAAGATGCCAGCAATCCGTTCGATGTCAGATTCCTTCTCTCCATGACCTATGATGAAGCGCAGAAAATTAGCCCGGCCAACACCCACGTGCTGCCGAATTACCGCGTGGCGGCGGATACGGTCAATGTGACATCGAAGGCGGCGGACGGTCAGTCGCAGCGTGCCACGGCCAAGGGGCACGTCTTTTTGCAGATTGACGATAATGAACCCCTTGTCGCGCTGGGACAGGAGGCACTGGTCGGTGGCCATGAAGTAATCTTGCGTGGCAAGCCTCTGCTGAAACGCGGACGCACGGTGGTAGAGGGCTTGGAAGATACGACGGTTTTTTTCATCATGGGCACGCGCTTGCAGGTCGTGGGCAAACATCGCATCACGACCGAAAATGGCGTGACCCCGACCTGGCCCAAGGCATGGAAGGATGGGCCGAACCCGCTGCTGCCTGCACTTTCGCCCAATGATATTCCGAAAGAGTTACGTGCTTCACTGCTCCTGCCTTCATTGCAGGATGATGACGCATCCAAGATCCCGCGTTGAATGCGCGGCGTCGTCAGCGGGTAGCCTGAAGACGAATGCGACATACGATTGGACGGTGGTCGCTGCCGTCATAGTAATCCGGCGTGTCAAAGATGTGGCTGGATTTGCGGTCCATATATTTCGCCAGCGTCTTGGTGAAGAAGATATAGTCAAAACGCGAATAGACATCCGCGTCCTTCCAGTAATGCGTCCAAGTCTCGTTGCGCTCGTCGCGCAGGTGAAGCTCATAGAGTCCGCCGGGCGTGCCCGGTGTTCCGGTGATTTCCGTAACTGGGGCTTCGTGACGATGCTCGTTGAAATCGCCATAGAGCAGGACTTTGACCCCGGTGTCTTTGGCAATAATTTCATCCAGGTGCTTGCGCAGCAGATGAGCTTCATTGCGGCGCATGATGCTCTCATCAGCTTCCGGCACCGGGCGTTTGGATTTGAGATGCACGCCCATGCAGCGCAATTCAAGGCCCGGCTTAAGTTCGAGCGTGACATCCAGGAGCCCGCGTTGCATGGGGAAGACCTGATCGCCAATTTGGTATTTGAGATCGGTTTGCGAATTGCGGGCGATGATAGGCAGCCGTGTGAGCAAGGCCAGACGACGGGTCGGATCGCCTCCATGACAGTATTCGAAATTTGGCAAATCAAGCCCCGCTTCTTTTAACCGGCGCTGTAAATCGCGCAGATCTGCCTCCTGCCCGATTTCACACAAACCCAGCGCATCAGGTTTTATTTGCACGAGGAACTTCACCACTGCGGCGATCTCTTTTTCCGGCTTCGGTTGTTCGGGTTCTGGCACTCCTTTGACGAAACGATCCATCCGCAAATAATTCTTCAGGTTATAAGAGCAGATGGTGATGCTCTCGCCTTCCGCGCCTAAAGACGTGGAGACGAGCAGCGCCCAGATTGTCGCCGATATAAACAAAAACCGCTTCATGCAGGCAAGGCTACATGAAGCGGTTTGAGAAAACTAGAAGGAATTCAGGCTTCCTTATGAGTCGTGGAAACTGGTTCGGCTGGCTTTGCTTGCGTTGCAATCGGAGTCTCGATGCGTGGAGCGGTGTCCTTGTTGTAAACCACATCGTCATGCGAACGGTTCAGTTCCTGCTCAAATTCTTCCTTGGCCTTGCGGAATTCGCCCATGCTGCGACCAAGGCTGCGGGCGAAGACGGGGAGCTTCTTTGCGCCAAAGAGCACGAGCACCAGCACGGCGATGACGAGCATGTCCGGACCGCTGGGGATGCCAAAGGCTAGAATTGGGTTGTTCATAAAGTAATTCATACGATGTATTACGGTTTGCCGCAATGGGAACTTTCACCCGTGTCCTGCAACTGCAATAGCACCTTCCCGTTGCGCCCCTCAGTCTGGGCGCGAGCGACGGCCTTTCGCCAGTCTTTAATAGAATAAACGCTGTCCACCGGCATCCTGAGCAGGCCATCACGCATCAGTCCCGCGAGCGTGTCCAGCATAGATTTGATTCCAGCGGGTGTGGCGTTTTCCATTTCACGGCTCAGCCAGTAGCCGCGGATTTCCAGGTTTTTGAAGATGAGAAATTTATTAGGCACGGCAAGGCTGCGGCGGCTCATGGCACCATATGTGATATGAGCGCCGCCAGGCGAGAGAAGCTCCATGAGCCGGAGTGCGCTGTCTCCGCCGACGGCATTGAAGGCGAGCGCCAGTCCACCATTCCCGATGATTTTCTTTGCAGACTGGACACCTTCGTCATTGTCGGCAAAAACCGAATCAGCTCCCAATGCCCTGAGTTCTTCAGCAAGCTCGATGCGCCGCACAAAATTAATGGTCCGAAATCCAAGATGCTTGGCGAGCCGGATCACCGCTCGTCCGACGATGGAGTTTGCCGCGTTTTGCACCACCCAGTCGCTTGGCTTTAGCTTACGAAAAAGATGCAACATCTGCCAAGCGGTGCAGGGATTCACTCGCAACATCGCGGCCTGCTGCATGTCGAGACCATCAGGGAGTTTCAGCAGGCCATTTTCATTAAGAACAATTTGCTCAGACCAGCAGCCCGCAGGTTGCAAGACAATGACAGGATCGCCCACATCAAGCGAAGTGACATCACCACCGATGGCCATGACTTTGCCGCAGCCCTCATTGCCGGGAACTGCGGGGAATTGCGGCAGCTTGCCGTAAGTCCCCTCAATCAAATTCAAATCAGCCGGATGAACCGGCGCATAGTGCATGGCCACCAGCACTTCATGAGGCCGCAGCGCGGGCGGCTCCCATGATTCAAGCTGGAGAACGTCAGCGGGTTTTCCTGTCTGGTGGAAACAAAGCCTCATCAAGAAGCTTACGCGGCCTTCTTGGGTGTTTTTGCAGCAGATGCGGCGCGCTTGCGCGGAGCCGGGCTTTTGGCCTTTGCGACAGGCTTTTCCGCAGGGACCGACAAGTCATTTTCCTTGATCCAGGCGGCAAGCGGCTTCCAGTGGTGATCTTTATCCGCCCGCACATAATCATGATCATTAAGAACTTTGCGGGCTTTGAAGTCGGTGATTTCCGCCGCCGTGAAGGTTCCGAATTCGACGAAGTTGCGGCTGATGTAATAGAGATGTTTCATGGTATTGGATGGGTGTGGTGTTGTGGCGCAGCGGGGGTTGCGACCCGGTGCGGATTTTTCGGGCGCATGATTTACACCCGACAACAAATTAGACAAGCATCATTCATGCCGCGACGGTGGATTCGTGATATTTTTGTCACAGAATTCTCCCCGTTGTGATGGCGGACTGGACAATGTGCTTCGCCTCCGCATGATGCGTGCACTGATGCTGGACCGGCTCTTGGTGCGCGACTTCCGGTGCCTCGTGCACGCGGATGTGGAGCCGCATCCGCGAATGACACTCATCTCTGGGCGGAACGCGCAGGGAAAAACGTCGCTGCTGGAGGCGGTCTGTGTTCTGATGCGATTGCAATCGCCCCGGACATCAAGCCGGAGCGATTGGATGCGCTTCGGTGCGGAGTCCTGTTTGATTGAAGGTGCATGGAGGAAAAGTTCGTTGCGGTATACGCAAACCAAAAGCGCGCGCCGTCTGGCCGTGGATGGCGCGGTTTGCACTCGCAACGCCGATTTTCTTTCCAGCAGCGCTCTGGTGGTCTGGATGGATCACGCGGACATGAATCTGGTGCGCGGAGGCGCGGAACATCGCCGCCGGTTTCTTGACTTTGCCGCTGCCCAGTTATTTCCCGAATACCTGGATGCCTTGCGGCAATACGACCGCGCGTTGCGTGCGAGAAATTTTTTATTCAAGCGCGATGTCAGCATTTCGTGGCGTCAGGTGGACGCCTATGCCGCGCTGCTGGACAAACACGCTCGCGTCATCCGGCGCTGCCGTGCGGACTTGTTGCTAAGGATGCGGCCGTGGATTCAGGAAGCGCACATGAAACTCAGCGGCATGAGCGAGATCGCTGATGCAGTTTATGTCCCTGGCTTCGAGGGGGACAGCCTGGAAGGATTATTGTTTGAATCGCGCGACGAAGAATCACGCACCCGGCAGACCGGGTTTGGGACGCATCGCGATGATGTGCTGCTTTCGGTGAATGAACTCGATGCAGGAAAGTTTGCATCGGAAGGACAGCAGCGAACACTCAGTCTGTCTTTAAAACTCGGACAGGCGCGAGCATTGGAGCAGGGCAGGGGATTGGCGCCGTTGTTGCTGCTCGATGATATTTTTGGCGAGCTTGATCCGCATCGCCGTCGCGCATTGTTGGAATTTATCCCCGAGGAATCGCAGACGATCATCACCACGACATCGTTGAACTGGATGGATGTCGCGGCGACAGGTGCAGCCGTCTGGGAGATTGAAAACGGCGGGGTGATCCCGCAAAAATCAAACGCCTGAAAAGCAGTTCTCATGCCTTTTTTGCAAATTTAAGCGACATTTTGCGCCATGGAATCTTTCCCTTGACGTTAATTGACGAATTTCCTAGCTTGCAGCCTGCGAATGCAGATAGTTCAACGGACTGTTTTTGACCTTGGAGACCGAATTTTTCATGGCCGTATCAGTTCCTGCTTTCCACTTGCGATTTTTTTAACCTCAACTTTTCAATCTTAATGTCCCTATTCAGCCGGCTCTTCGGATTTGCTTCTAATGATATTGGTATCGACCTCGGAACTGCGAACACTCTCGTTTACGTCAAAGATCAGGGCATTGTCCTGCGCGAACCGTCTGTCGTGGCGGTGAAGACGAGCACGAACGAAGTGGTCGCCGTCGGTGACGATGCCAAGCGCATGTTGGGCCGCACGCCCGGAAACATCACGGCCATCCGTCCGCTCAAGGATGGGGTGATTGCTGATTTTAAAATCACGGAAGCTATGTTGCGACACTTCATCCGCAAGGTGCGCAATGGTCGCACCTGGGGATCACCTCGCGTGGTCATCGCCGTGCCCTCAGGAATTACCGAGGTGGAGAAGCGCGCGGTCAAAGAGTCTGCCGAGCAAGCGGGCGCCAAGGAAGTTTTCCTTATCGAAGAACCGATGGCTGCCGCGATTGGTGTTGGACTGCCTGTGCAGGAAGCTGCGGGCAACATGATCGTGGACATCGGCGGCGGCACCACAGAAGTGGCCATCATTTCGCTGAGCGGCATCGTTTACAGCCGCAGTGTGCGCGTTGCCGGCGACGAACTTGATGAAGCGATCATCAATTACATGAAGCGCGCTTACAACCTGATGATCGGCGAGCGCACCGCAGAAGAAGTCAAATTGCGCATCGGTTCCGCCTATCCTCTCGGGAAGGAGACCACGATGGAAGTCAAAGGTCGCGACATGGTGGCCGGTCTGCCCAAGACCATCACAATCACGAGCCAGGAAGTTCGTGAAGCGATGCTCGAGCCGCTCAATACAATTATCGACGCTGTGCGCACCACGCTAGAGCGCTGCCCTCCTGAACTGTCTGCCGATCTCGTTGACCGCGGCATCATGCTCGCGGGCGGGGGCGCGTTGCTCCGCGGACTGGATAAGCTCCTTCAGGAGGAAACGGCACTGCCTGTGCATGTGGCCGAGGATCCGTTGAGCGCGGTGGCCGAGGGTGCCGGACGGGTTCTTGGTGAAATTGAATTCCTCCGCAAAGTCAGCACGACAGAAGCCTGATGAATCTGCCGTCAGCGGTTCGTTATCATAACAGAGATAGCACGCGGCGCAGGTTCGGATCGGGTGATTCTTCCCCATGAAAAAGAGCAACGTCATCGCCCTACTGCTGTTTCTGGCGGTAGTGATCGCGATCTTTTTTTTGATGGACTCGTCGGCAACGCGCGGCGTGCAGACGAAGGTAATGAACCTGCTATCTCCATTTATTCGTGCGGGTGCAGTCACCGAGACGGAAGTGAAGCGCGCGGTCGAGACGCGGCTTGATCCGGGGGCGATGCGTGTCGAAATGGAACGACTGCAACAAGAAAATGGCCGGCTGGCAATCTACGCGAAAAAGTATATGGAGGTGCTCGAGGAGAACAATAAATTCCGCACCCTGCTTAATTTCCGGCAGCAGACACCGCTCAAACTTACCGCTGCCCGCGTATTGCGCCGTTCGGCATCTAACTGGTGGACGACGCTGATCATCGACAAGGGGTCGATGGATGGCATCGGCACTGATTGTCCCGTGATCACGGAATCGGGTCTGGTGGGAAAGACGGGCAAGGTCGCGCTGAATACCGCGGAGGTCATGCTGCTCACGAATGAGGAGTGTCGCGTGTCAGCCCGTGTCCAGGGCACACAAATCAAGGGCATCCTTTCCGGTGAGCGCGGCGATCTTGAGGTGCGCTCCGATTTGCGTCTGCGTTTCATCGACCGCATGGCAAAGATCGAACCGGGCGCGAAAATTTACTCCACGGGTGACGGTGGTGTTTTTCCCGCCG
>JAYVOH010000281.1:0-3045 GCA_043758025.1 Verrucomicrobiota bacterium | reverse complement strand
GTCTTCACGCACATAATTTTCCTTGGCCAGAGTGCGCAGATGGGTGATCAGATTGCCGTCGCTCATGTCGAGTTCGCCTTTCAAATCTTGAAAGCTCCAGGGACTGCGTGCGGCCAGCAGAGACATGATGGACAGGCGTCCTTTCTCATGAATCACGCGGTCGAGTTGGGAGAAGTCAATCATCGGGGGCCTGGATCACTCGTTCGACTTTGGTTTGCTGAAGTAGACCGCGATACCATAGATGATGTGAAACAATCCGAAGGTCAGTCCGAGAGTGAACGAGGCTTCATCCTCCTTCCATTTGGACATGCCGTGTTGATTTTGGAGAAAGAATACAATTGCCAGCACCTGGCCGGTGATGAGAAAAGCGCGGGCCAGCACAATGATTGAGCGTGGCGCAAAACTCACGGTGGCCTGCAGGGCGAGGCCGTAGCAGAGCACCCAGACGATGGCACCCAAGGCGATGTCGCGACTCAACCATATCATGCAGCCGCCCAGCACGCCGCCAGTAAGCATCGGCGGAACAATGGCGCGCAGGGCCATGCGCAGGCCATCGGTGATGAAGGGCTGTCCCTTGCTGCCGGCCTCACGCATCAGCAGGAAGAGATTGATGATGGTGGTGATCACCAGCACGCCCAGCCATGCGAAGCAGAACTCGTGGTTACCAAACCGCTTGCTCAAGAGATTTTGGCTGATGCCATAAATAGCAACCCCGAGTGAGAGCAACCCTCCGACTAATGCCGCCGGTGCTGATACCGCGCGGTAAATGCTGGAGCGTTCCATGAGCGTTCGGATCACGCGGAGGTGGTCGAGTGCGGTGGTCTGAAGGGAAAGCGGCGTGGGCATGGTTGACTTTGTAGCGCAAAGTAAACGAACGGGCAAATGAATTTTTGTGTTTCCGTCGACAAGTCATTTCATCTTGAGCATTTCAACGCACAGAGTTAGATTTCCCGCTCTCTGCATCCCCTTAACACGCATGGTCATCCGAAAGAAAGCATACGCCCGCGCCGGTTTGGTTGGTAATCCATCCGACGGCTACTTCGGCAAGACGATTTCTTTTATCATCCGCGACTTCCAGGCGGAGGTGGTGCTTTTTGAATCGCCTGAGTTGATCATTGAGCCTAATGACCGCGATCACTCGGTCTTTCCCAGCATCGGCCAGCTTGCCAAGGACGTGACGCAGTTCGGTTACTACGGCGGCATCCGTTTGTTGAAGGCCACAGTGAAGCGCTTTCATGATCATTGCGTGAAGGCAGGTATCAAGCTTCACGATCACAACTTCACGCTGCGTTACCAGAGCAACATCCCGCCGCAGGTCGGCATGGCCGGTAGCAGCGCCATCATCTGCGCCTGTCTGCGCGCGTTGATGGAATTTTATTCCGTGAAAATTGACCGGCACATCCAGCCCAATCTGGTGCTCAGTGTGGAGAACGACGAGCTAGGCATCCCTGCCGGGTTGCAAGATCGCGTCATTCAAGTCTATGAGGGTGTGGTCTTCATGGACTTCAATCGCGGCCTCATCGAGAAGCGCGGTTACGGCGACTATGAGGAAATTGACCCGAAGCTACTGCCCAATCTTTACGTCGCCTACACGAAACAGCTCAGCGAAGGCACGGAAGTCTTCCACAACGACATTCGCAGCCGGTGGAACCGCGGCGAGCGCGAGGTCGTCAGCGCCATGTATCACTGGGCCGGCCTTGCCGAACGCGTGAAGCAAATGCTTCTCGCCGGACGCGGGCGCGAGATCGGTCCGCTGCTCAACGAGAATTTCGACCTCCGCCGACGGCTTTACAAAATCAGCCAGGGGAATCTCGACATGGTCGAGGCCGCACGCCACTGTGGCGCAAGCGCCAAATTCACCGGCAGCGGTGGCGCGATTGTCGGCACTTATGAAGATGACGCCATGTTCAAGAAGCTGGGAGAAACACTGGGACCCATGGGTGTGGCGGTGATCCGGCCCACTATCAATGCCGCGACGTCATAGCATCACTTCTCCTTCACGCGTTCCTGCCTCGACCGCGCTTACTTTTTTATGAACCAACCCGTCCGCAAAGCCGTCATCCCAGCCGCTGGATTCGGCACCCGCTTCCTTCCCATTGCCAAGGCTGTGCCCAAGGAAATGCTACCGGTCGTGGACAAGCCCGTTATTCAATATGTGGTCGAAGAAGCCGCCGCCAGTGGCATCACCGACATCATCATTGTCATCAGCAAGTCCAAGCGCGCGATCCAGGAACACTTCGCGGCGAATCCAGAATTGGAAGCTGAACTCGAATCCAAAAACAAGCTTGATGCCCTCGGTGAACTGCGTCATCTGCGCAGCCTGCCGCGCATCCAGTATGTTCTCCAGCCCCAGATGGGCGGCCTCGGCGATGCCGTGCGTTGCGCGCGCGAAGCCGTGGGCGACGAACCGTTTGCGGTGTTGCTCGGTGATGCGCTGGTGATGGCTGCACCGGGAGCGAAGCCGGTCACCCGGCAATTGATGGACGTTCAGGAAAAGCACGGCGGCTCCGTTGTCGCCTTGGAGGAAGTGCCCGCAGAAAAGGTCAGCCGCTACGGCATCATGGGCGGCGCGGAGATCGAGCCGGGTGTCATCCGTGCCGAGAAGTTCATCGAGAAACCGAAACCAGAGGAGGCACCGTCGCGGCTCGCGGTCAGTGCGCGTTATATTTTGTCGCCGTCCATTTTTGAAGAACTCGACCGCACGCCAGCGGGCAAAGGCGGTGAACTCCAGCTCACCGACGCCATGGCCGCGCTGATGAAGCGCGAGCCCCTCTTCGGTGTCAGGTATGCCGGACGCCGCCACGACATCGGCAACAAGCTCGACTTCGTGAAAGCGAACATCGCCTTCGGTCTCCAGCGTGCCGACATGGGGGATGAATTGCGGCGGTATCTGCAGCTCGGTGTTCACACTTCAGCGTGAGGCGGGGTTGATCAGGAACACGCTAATGTAGTGCGCGTGAAATAGTATAACAAACTAGTTGCACTTGATGTGTTAAGGTGTGGGCATGCGTCATGCCGTATCCATTGAACTAAGTCCTGAGCAAA
>JAYVOH010000280.1:0-3073 GCA_043758025.1 Verrucomicrobiota bacterium | reverse complement strand
AACTCTGTTGTCGTTCCATGCCTGCCAGCTTACTCCACCACGCAACCTCTTTTTTAATGTAGTTTGCACCATTGATTAAATCAGCGTTTCCTTAGAGTAAATCAGTCTTTCATTGTATCTCCGAGGTTCGGCTGATTTCCTTCAGCAACAGATCGCGCTGGGGCGGCAGGACACGATGAAAGTAATCATGCAGGAGCGCCGCGCCTCCACTCTGCACGGCTCCGATCCCGAGTTCCTCGCAGAGCTTGCTTTCGAAGCGATGCACGAGCTTTGCGCCCGGTTCATGCTCGTCGAGGTAATCAAGACTGAGCCGCAGCAGTTCATGCAAGCTGCCGAGAGGCGACTCGCGCTCCGCCACCATCTCGATGAGACGTGAGAAATAAGTCGCCGCCAGCACGCGCGCGTAGCTGTTGCGCAGATGCAGTCGCGGGTTGTTGAGGTGGACTTCTTTAAGTGTGTGCAGTTCTGATTTGTGGCTGCGCAAGAAAACAACCTCGCAGGTCACGAACAGATCCAGCCGTCCGGTGAAAGGCGACTTGGGACGGAGTGCGCCCTTGGCCACGGTCTTGAACAGGCCCTGCTCCGCCGAGCACCAATGCACGATCAGGCTCGTCTCCGTGAGGCGGTGGCGGTTGATGAGGATGGCGGCGCATTTTTCCATTATTGGCATCAATGAAAACGGGAAACGGAAAACTGAAAACGGAAAACCACCTTGATTCACCCATTGCTTGCTCTATTACAAAAGACATGGACAAGACCACCACTGCGATCACCGACATGCAAGCCTTCGATACCGACAGCCTCAAGGCCCGGCTCGGCGCGCTCCGGAGGTATCTTTGACGTCCCCACCTTGAAATCCGAACTCGCGGAGCTGGAGGAAAAGCTCACCGCGCCCGATTTCTGGAACAGCCAGGAAGCCGCGCGCAAGGTCATTGACCGCGTCAACGTCATCAAAAACAAAATCCTTCCGCTCGAAGCTCTCGAACGGAAGCTGGAGGATTTTTATGTGCTGGGCGAGTTCGCCGTGCATGATAACGACGTGGCGTCCTGGAACGAAGTCAGCAAAGAGTTCAAGGCGATGGAGCACGAGCTGGCGGAATTTGAATTGCAACAGCTTCTCTCCGCCGAATACGACAAGAGCGGCGCGTTCGTCACCATCCATTCGGGTGCGGGTGGCACGGAAGCTTGCGACTGGGCGGACATGCTTCTGCGCATGTTCAAACGCTTTTGTGAGCGCAGCGGGTGGAAGGTGGACATGGTGGATTTCGCGTCCGGCGAAGAAGTCGGCGTGCGCAGTGCGACTTTCCAGGTCACGGGCGACTACGCTTTCGGCAAGCTCAACTGCGAGCGCGGCGTGCATCGTCTGGTGCGCATCAGTCCGTTCGATGCCGCGAAGAAAAGACACACCTCGTTCGCCAGCGTGGATGTGGTGCCGGACATCCCGGACGACGGCGGCGTGGAGCTGAACGAAGCGGACATCAAGTTTGAAACCTATCGCGCTGGCGGCAAGGGCGGCCAGAACGTCAACAAGGTGGAGACTGCGGTGCGCCTCATCCACGAACCCACCGGCATCATTGTGAACTGTCAGGTGCAGCGCAGCCAGGGGAAGAATCGCGAGATGGCCATGCACATGCTCAAGGCGAAACTCTATCAGTTGGAGGAGGACAAAAAGAAATCCGAGATGGAGCGGCAGTATGGCGAGAAAGGCGACGTCGCCTGGGGCAGCCAGATTCGCAGCTACGTCTTTCAGCCTTATCAAATGGTCAAAGACCACCGCACCGGCGAGAAGACCGGCAACGTCCAGCAAGTGATGGACGGCGATCTCGACGCCTTCATCGAAGCCAAGCTACGTGGTCGCAAAGCTGGTGAGAGCGACGCTGTGGATGATGAGTAAAGGTAGCCCGATTGTGCAAGCAGTCCGAGTTGTCGCCCACTAAAGCGGTTACAACAATGTCCCGGCGGATTGCCCTGCGCACTTCCACGCGCTGAGCCTATTTGTGTTCCTTAACGCGGTGAAACGGGAATACCGGGCAAAGCAGGCCTCCCGATTTCAGGAACAGCCTACTAAAGGATGATGGTCACATGCTGGTCAATTACCGCACTTTTCTACATGAGGGCACCTTCCATTGCTGCATTCCCAGTGCAGTAAACGCCTCTCAGCTTCCCCACCCATGAAAATCGCCACCAACATCGCGAAAGTCCCTTCCGCCACCGGGGAAGCAACCTTCTCCAGCGTGGAAGCGGGCTTTTCCGGTCTGGAAGCAGTCTTTTCGGGCTTGGAAGCACGTTTCAGCCCCACGGACACAACTATGTCCGTCACGGAGGCAACTCTCTCCGTCACAAACATAACCTTGTCCGTCACCAAGTCGCTTTGTTTGAGCAGGAGACAACCTTGTCCATCACAGAAACAACCTTGTTTGCCACAGACACAACTATCTTCATCCCGGACACAACTGTCTCCCTCACAAACAGGCTGGCTTTGGGCCGGACAAAACTCCCTTCGTCACGGACACAACCTTTTCCGTCACGGACAAGACTGTCTCCGTGCCGGACATAGTTGTTTCCGCGCCGCTTTTGACTGCCGTCCCCGTGGTCATAGCCGCTTCTCTGCCGCACTAAACTGAGTCCCATCCCACCTCCGGCTTCAATTTCAAGCCTTCCACCTTTCCACCTTTCCCCTCCCATGTCCCACCTCCGCGTCCAACTTGGCTTCACCAGCGCCTCCGATCACACCCATGAAAATCGCCACCAACATCGCGAAAGTCCCTTCCGCCCCGGAGAAGCAAACAGTCATCCTATTACGCGAGACTCAATAAATTCGGGCAGTAAAAATAAGATATGTCCGATTTCATATAAAAGTCGTCAGCAAACTACACTAATAACTCTTGCACGTTTTCGAAAAATCCGGTGAAATATGATCAAATAAAATTTAAATGTGTAAATTAAATGCTCATGAGCACCGCCCAGCCACATGAGCCTCTGAATTTCCCATTTAGAATCCAGCATCCAGAATCCGCTTTCCATCCTCCAATCCCCATGAAAACCGCACCCCGCATCTCGCATCTTGCATCTC
>JAYVOH010000279.1:0-8923 GCA_043758025.1 Verrucomicrobiota bacterium | reverse complement strand
GTCTTGCCCGCGCCGTTGGGGCCGAGCAAACCGACGATCTCGCCTTTGCGAACTTCGATGTCCACTCCGTTGACGACCGCACGGCCGTCATAAACTTTTTTCAAGCCGCGGGTATAAAGAAGAATATCATTATTGGAAGCGTCCGCCGCTCCCGCTTGGTCCGCAGTGCTGGCGGCATTCTGTAAGTCCGTCTCCGTGATAGAGCGAACATTCATCCGGCCATCATCAGCAACTGGTTTTTGGGGATTGCTCTTTCTCACGGCTTGACCCCCTTGTCCTTTTTTGTGACCGTGGCCTTGGGTTTGTCCGCAGGCTGGGCTTTGACAATTGGCGTGGTTTTAGTTCCCGGGGCGACCTCACCGGCCGTGGCCGGAACAGGAGTTTTTTTGGCCGCCTCCTGAATGATTTCGGTGCGGGACGGACCGTGAACTTTAAGCTCGCCGTTTTGCTTCAGAATCATGTAAGTCGAGCGGTCGGTGGCGATAATAAGATTCCGCGCGCGTTGAACCTGGGGCATCTCACGCAAGATGATGTCCCCACTCTCACCGATATAAGTCGCGCTGCGAGAAATGCCGATCTGCATCTCGCCTGTTTCAGACAACTTCTGGATGACAACTTTGCGTCCGGTGGCGATGGCTTGTTTGACGCTGTTGTCCTGCTTGGGCTTGGGTGCATCGTCTGGCGAGGCGGGCTTGGCTGTGGCGGCGTCCTTGGGCTTCTCATTTTCCTTCAGCATGTAAACCTGAAGTTCGTCGCAGGTGAGATGAAACTGAGGATGATTGACCACCACATCGTCGGTAAAAACAGCCAATGACTGGGCGGAATCAAAATACAAGGCTCCCTGACTGACGATGTCGATGTTCGTCTCTCCTGCCGCGCCCGGTTTTCCCGGTTTCGGGGCGGTGGGAGCGACATCTTCACTGTCGCGCTTGGAACGGACGAGCGGGATGGGAGCTTCACCTTCTTCTGAAACGGCCTTGGCCCTGACTGCCGTCGGTGTGACAACGTCGGAATCGGGCGCGCGCAAGGCCGGGGCGGTGGCACTTTGCGTGATTAGCGCCCTGCCTTCCGGTGCCACGCGTTCCAGCGCGGGGTCGATCTTGCGATTGGCCGCGTCCACCATGGCTCTTTCTGCAGCCCCGGATCGGTCGGCGGGCGTGCTCTGGGATTTTCCCACCGCCTGGTCAAGACGGGTTCTCCCGGCAGAAAGGTCGAGCGAAACTTTATCAGCCTCTACTCGTCCGGCGACCCCGGCATTCTGAAGCACCCGACCAGTTTCTTCAGCGGCTTCCACGGCCTTGGCCTTGGGAATGGGGGCGGTCTGAGCATTCCCAATATGAACCCAGGCGAATTGGGGGAGAGTCATAACCAGAAGACAAAGCGGTAATTTTTTCATGTCATTTCTTTCCATTGGATTCAACAGCGCCCGGTTGCTTTCCTTCGGCGGCATCAGGTTTTTTGCTGAGCGTTTCTGCATCGTAAATAATCATGTGGATGTGGCCGGTCATTTTGCCCTGCCGGGAGCGCGTGTCAAAAACCAACGTGTCGCCCTCCAGTTGAAAATCTTCACGGCTGATCCGGCTGCGTGTGTCGCTGGTCATGATCTGCGTGCTCATGTCGTAAATTGCGGTGGGAAGCTGAACGCGCAAATCCGCTTCGCGAGTTTCCCCGTAAATGCGGATATCCGTCTTCTCCATGTCCATCTGATTGTCATCCAGACGGGTCATGGAACCAGCGCGAACGAACGAATCGGGACGCCCGTCCTTGAACGAGGGAATTTTGACGTCGAGATTTTTTTGCCCGAGTGGCAGCACCTTGCCAAACGATCCCAAGCCCTGCGCCTCCTTCTCCTTTTCCTTTGGAGCCTCGGTTTTTTCATCCGGCTTCTTCGAAGTGTCGGAGGGGTTGGCCTTTTTGGTCTCCGGCTTGTCTTTGGCCCCGGTATCTGCAGCCTCAGTGAGCGTGAACATGCCCAGCACGACAGCCATCGCGATGCCATTCAAGAGAGGGACAAATGTCATGCGTTCAGGCTTTCGTGATTTCATGGATGGCCTGTAATTGTTTCAACAAGGCGGGCAACTCCGCGAGCGGAATTTGATTGGGACCATCAGAGAACGCCTCAGCGGGATTGATGTGGGTCTCGATGAACACCCCGTCGCAACCCGCCGCCACCGCCGCGCGTGCCAGCACCGGAGCCAGCTTCCCATCGCCACCCGTAGTGCCGCCAAGTCCGCCCGGCCTTTGCACCGCGTGCGTGGCATCCATGACCACGCGATACCCCAGTTCCCTCATCCAGTATAAAGACCTCATATCAACCACCAAGTTTTGATACCCAAAAGTGGTGCCGCGTTCAGTAAAAACAAAATTCGTGCATCCCACGGACGAAAGCTTTTGCGCGATATTCTTGACGTCCCAAGGCGCGAGGAACTGCCCCTTCTTCACATTCACCGCGCGGCCCGTCGCGCCCGCAGCAGAGATGAGATCGGTCTGACGACAGAGAAAGGCGGGAATTTGCAGCAGGTCAATCCACCGGGCCGCCAGCGTGGCCTCCTCCGGGCTGTGGACATCCGTGGTCACCGGCACACCAAGTTCGCGCCCGATGTCGGCGAGCAATTCGCAACCCGCCTCGCAGCCCAGCCCGCGGAAGGAACTGATGCTGGTGCGGTTGGCCTTGTCATAGGAGGCCTTGAATATCCACTTCAGCTTCAGCTCGTCGGCGATGACTTTGAGCCGCTTCGCCATATCGCGGATGAATGCCTCGCTCTCGATCACACAGGGACCGAGGATGAAAACTGGCTGCACGCCATCAAAACGGACGCCGTGTCCGATATCAACGACGGGCAATGAAGATAAAAATACGTCGGCCAAAATTGCGAATGGATAAAGAATACAGAGATGCTGTGAACCTATTGGCAGTTTAGTGATGCCACAGAAAAAGGCAAATACCGACTTGCCCGAGATGCATCAAGAATTGAGGGCTTTGACAAAGGCCAGAATCTTCCCGGTATCCCCGCGCGCCGACCAAACCACGCGCAGAAAATCCGCCGGGTGTTGATGATGCCGGCTCAGAAAAGCCTGGTCGCCGCCGCAGCCGAACATCGTGTCCGGGTCCATCTCGCCACGCAACTTCGCGTTGGCCTTGGCGATGATGCGCGGCAGCCACACGATGCCTTCCATTTCCGCCGTCTTGGCAGGCAACGCCGAGGGACTGATCGTGCTCGTGCTAGCCACACCTTTCTGCTCAACCAGAAAATAATCCCGCCGCGCGGCCGCCACCAACAGCGCCGTCTCCACGCTCGGCTCCTCCCCCGCCCCGTTCACATGATCCTCCACGAAATCAAAGAGCTCGCGCGGCTTGCAGCCGATGGACCCGAGAAATTCCAGATCACCGGTTGTGAACCATGTGGCGGGATCGGTCTCACCCTTTTTATACTTCTCAATGCAGCGGTCAAAAAGTGTGCGGAACTGCGTGGCCCAAGTGTAGGAATTGGTCATGGTGTGAAATGTCAGAATGGTTTAAGCAAGAAACAGCCGAATGATACGCGTTCAATCCCTTTCTTGCCTCACAGTTTAATGGAGAGGTTGCCGAAGGTGGCTGTCACCCCGCCGGGGTGATGGTCATCACGGAACCCATCCGGTGGTGTCGCCTTGCAAAGCTGCGGCTCACACACCGGCTATGGCGCTGGCAAGCCCTTGGCTTGCTCGGATGGCATCCGCATCCACCATGCTCATAACGCAAGGGACTGAAACGAAGATCGGGAAACTTCCCTTGATGAGTAAGGCAGCCTAACTATGATCACAGACAGTTTTGCAATGTTGTCACGAGCGATATGCCCGACAGTCCTTTGAATGAGGTAGCCAAAACTACCTGCTTTGTTCGTTGTGCGCGCCATGGTCAACGCGTTGATGCGCGCACGGCGATCGGCCACGAATTCATTTAAACCGCACTAAATGCGCGATGCTCAACAGACGTTGCGACTTATCTCCAGTTCAACTGCCCTTACACCAACGCGTGCGCGTCTTTAGTTGTCAGACGTGCCGCCAGCACTTCAGCGAGCGGCAGGTCTGTGCGCTGGCGATTCTCAAACAAGCTCACGCTTTCATATCCGGCGGCGCGCAGCATCTCCAGGGCGGCAATAAAATTCTCCCCGACTCGGTGGGCGACATGAGAGTCCGAACCGATGACGACGGGTATGTTCCGCCGGCGCATCATGCGGAGCATCCGAGGCCCGGGGTTCATTTCCGGGAACATCTTGTGCGCGCCGGAGGTGTTCAACTCCATGGCCACGCCGGTCACGGCAATGCGGTCGAGCGCGGCGGTGATGTCCGCTTCCGATTCCTCAAAGCGCCAGCCGTCGGGACGATAGTTTTTGATGAGGTCGGGATGGGCGAGACTGTCGAACAGCCCGGTCTCTGCCGATGCAGCAAGGTTCTGCCAGTAGGCTTTTCTGAAGGCGCGCTCGTCTTTGGTGTCGAACATAGCGCCATACTCGGGGCCTTGCCAGTGGACGGAGCCCAGGCAGTAGTGAAACGCGGCGCGTTGATGGAGTTTTGCGATCCAGTCTTCGAATCCGGGAAAGTAGTCGCTCTCCATGCCAAGGCGCACTTCGAGTTCACCGGCAAATGAGTTGCGGCAGCGTTCCACCATCGCGACATAATGATCGAACTGCGCATCACTCATGCGCACGCGGGGCCAGAAACCCTGCGGCATGGGCGAGTGGCAGGTGAAGATGATGCCCTGCAATCCCTGCTCCAGCGCGCGGGCGGCGTAGGCTTCCGGCTCTCCAAGGGCATGCCGGCACAGCGAAGTGTGCATGTGGGAATCAAAAAACGCAGGTGCAGACATAGCGGATGCCATCTTACACTCTATACGAGCGATTCACCAAGGGTGATCGCTTAATTCGCGAGGTTAAGCCAGCCCTTGCCCACAACTCCGCTGATCTGCAATTCATTGCTGACGGCATTGGTGGTGGGGAAATAGAGCCGGAGGGTGACGGGCACGTCTTTCCAGTGATTGAGCTTCATCTGCTTGATGAGCGCGGCGAAACGCGGATTCTTGACGTCGAATCTGGCATTGATGGCGCCCGGTTCATGGGGATGTCTGATTTGCAGGACGGATATCTGGTCGTCAGCTGGTTCATCAGGCGTGCCTTCAGGCTTGCTGGCGATGACGCGGAACATTTTAGGCTGGTCGGGCCGTTCAACGAGAAATTCTTTCCAGCCCATCTCGGAATATTGCACGGAGCTTTCCCAGTCCAGAAGAAAGCCTGCCGACGTCTCCTCCACGACGACATGAATCGGAAGGGAGTTGTCGAACATGACCTCGACAAAAGCGAAGCGGTAACCGGGTTCGTCGATAGGCATGATCCAACTAATGCCCCTCCAGAATCGCTGCTTAACGGGATTGCGCTGGTAATATTCTTCCATCATCGGACGGACCCGCCGGGCATCGCGCACAATGGGCAGCATCTCGGCGACACGGGTCGAATCAAAAAATTCCTTGATGAGCTTTTCGATGTCCTTCTGTTTTTGCGGCAAATTTTCTATCGGTGCGGACTGCGCTGCTGTCTGGCGAGGCTTTCCCGCCTCAACACCCTGCCTGGTGTCTTCCTTGTCCGGTTTGGCAGGACCAGCCGGTTTTTTTTTGTAGGAGAGATCGACGATATTGTTCACAGGCTGCACAGTTCGCGCCGGAGGTGATTTGCCATTTTTTGCCGGCGCTCCTTCGAGCGCGCCACCGGAGATGTTGCGGGAGTGATAGTCCGCCTCCTCAAGCCTGCTCATTTCTTTGGCATTCGTCCTGTCGACGATCCGCTTTCTGATCAGCCGTGCCAGAAAAAATATCATCGCCACCCCGGCCAGGATCGCCAACGTCACCGCCGCCCTGTGGAGAAGTCTCTCCCAGCGCTTCACTTTTATCGCCAAAGCTTGATCGGGTGTGATGGGCATGAAAAAAGAGTGGAGCCGAAGGCGGGAATCGAACCCGCGACCCGCGCATTACGAATGCGCTGCTCTACCTCTGAGCTACTTCGGCGATTATTGAAGAATGCATACTAAAAATGACGCCGTCGCTTTTGTCATCATAAATCTCAACAACCCGGGGATGCCGAATCTCATCCAACGGGCGGGGCCTCACTTCGGAAAGAGCGGGATGAACCCTTTGATGACATCGACGCCCTGCCCCACCGTGTCGCCCGCGCCCTTGATGACTTCCTTGCCATTATCAATCACGCCCTGACCGCCGTTATTGATGACGTCGGAGCCTGTCTTGCCGATCACTTCCACGCCTTGGCCGGCGAGTTGCACCGGTGCGTCGATGAGCAGTGCCTTGCCCATGGCCGCGAGCAGCCGGTTGCTCAAGTCTTCCTTCGGCGACTCCAGCGTGCCGCTGAGGCGAACGGTGGTCCAGACGAAGCCAGGGGTGCCGCCGGGATGCGGATCGGTGAACACATGATTCTGCGCGCCGGGCATCCAGCGCAGGGTTTCGGGCGACACGCCGACGAGCAGATTTCCCGTAAGTGATTTCCCCTCGATGAGGAGATCGCCTTCGAGCCGGATGAGTCCGTTCGACTGCATGACAATGCGGGTGATTTTCGTGCTCTCGCCCCGTCGCTCGATCACGAAGGCAGCCTCGTCCAGCACAACTCGCCGGAATCTTTCCGTGTGGGTGAAGTCGGCCACGCGATCGAGAATGGGGAGACCCTGCACGATACCATTTTTTATATTCGGGCTTCCTTTAATGAGAACTGTCGCGTCGGACTGCAATGAGACTTCGTAACTGGATTCCATGATGCCGCTCAGGCGGGTCTTCCAATCGGCGGACAAAACATGGCGCAGATCGAGATTGCTGATGCGTCCGTTAAAGTTCCAGCCTTTCCCTTTTTCAAAAGGCAGCACGCCGCGACCGGTCACATCACTGTCCCCGACCCATCGGGCCACGGCATCGTTGAGTGAAAGCGAGTTCGCGTCCAGCCGCGCCGTGGCACTGGTCAGGCGCAAGGCTTCGATCATATTCGGCAGCAGGAGCTTCCCGCCTTCCCCGCGCAAGAGCCAGGCACCTTCATCCACCGCCGGCCGGGCCGTGAGTTTCAAGTTCGTGACAGCCGCGCCTGCTTCCGCTGACGGCGGATTGAGTTCAAAATTCTGCGCCACGAGTTCCCCGATCTCCGTCTTTTTCGGCAGCCACCGGCTCCACCAAGTGGGTGCACGCTGGAGAGGCGCAGGTTCATCTTCAGAAATGGCGACCTCCGGCTTCGGATTCTCCGGGTTGCCGCGCATGTCGATGCGCACCCATTCCATGTCTATGGACGGCACTTTCCACACACCATTCCAGGCCGCGTTCCAGTCCAGCGAAGCTTGCACGCCATCGGCTTCGATTTGTTTCCAGCCCTGACCTGCCGTGGATTCCAGCATGATCTTCCCGGAAAACACATTCGATCCCGACCATGTAAGCGGTTCGATGGCAACTCGCGCATGGAGATTGGCGCCGACCTGAGCGGCCAGCATCACGCGGCAGGATTCACTTTTCAGATAGCTCCGGATGTAGGCGGAGACCAGCCAGCTTGCCAGCAGTAGAAATACTACAACGGTGACGCCCAGCCAGGCCAGTAACTTGATCCAGTGGCCATTTCTTTTTGCGCGTGACTTCATCATCAAACAGGTGGTATTACGGGGGTGGGCAAAGCTCGCACAACTTTCGCTGGCCAGCCCAGTTAATTTTGCTTTAATCTAAATTCAAGACCTTCGCTTCAATCATGCTCGAAATTCGCAACATCACGATTAGTCTGGAACGGGACGGTGAAGCCTTAATGCTCTTGAATGATGTCTCGTTCAACGTTCCACCCGGTCATATCATGGCCATCGTCGGACCCTCCGGCTGCGGCAAGACCACGTTGATGAAAACCATCGCCGGTCTGAAGCAGGAGGACTGTGGCGAAGTCCGCTGGGATGGACGCAATCTGGCGCATGAGGGCGATCTTCATCCCTCGGAACTCGGCTTTGTGCCACAGTTCAGCATCGCGCACGATCTGCTCACCGTGGAAGAGTGCATCGCCAGCGCTATCGCGCTGCGCACCCGTCAGCCGGATGAGGAGACTGCCGATGCCTTGATCGCAGAAACCCTCTCGCATACCGGCCTCACGGCGCTGGCGGACCGGCAGGTTAAAGTTCTCTCCGGTGGCCAGAAGCGTCGGCTGGGGCTGGCCTTGGAACTGGTCACCAATCCCGCGCTGCTGCTTTGTGATGAAGTCACCAGCGGCCTCGATCCCAAGTCTGAACGCGAAATCACGCAACTGCTCCACGACCTCGCCCGGAAGAACGAACAGAGGATCGTCATCAACGTCACCCACAGCCTCGCCAACCTCTCACTCTACGACACCATTCTCGTCATGCACGAAGGCTGCGTCGTCTATCACGGTCCGCCGCGCGCCCTGAATCACTACTTCAGCATCGAGCACGCCGAGGACGTCTATCCCAAGCTCGCGCGCCGGGGAGTCGAGCGCTGGGCCGCTTCCTGGAGCCGTCATCAGGATTCCTATTACGAGGCTTACGGACTCTCACTCAAACCCAAAGAAGAAGCCTCGAACACGATCATCATTTCTGATCGCGCCCCCGAAAAAATTCATCTCGATACACTGAAATCATCGGACGACGAAGATATTACCGATCCCAAGCCTTCCTCTGATAAAGACAAAAAAGATGAGGATGAATCTAAAGATGATAAGGAAAAGGAAGAAGAAAATGTGAAGCGGCACGAGATCAAACCGGAGTTCCGGCTGCCAGGCCTCATCGCACAGACCCGGGAGCTTGTCCGACGCCGCTGGCTAATCTTCAGGCGCGATCGCGCCCAGGTGTGGTTGCATTTGGCCATGCTGATCGGCTTCCCCTTGCTGGTCGTTATCTTCGGTTACCAGGGCATCAAGCC
>JAYVOH010000278.1:0-22861 GCA_043758025.1 Verrucomicrobiota bacterium | reverse complement strand
GCATTGCCCGTCACATGCGATTCCGGCACGCCGTTCGCGCGCATGGCCCGCCATTTGTAATGATCGCCCCTCAGCCAGATATGGGCCAGGCTTTCGTATGACTGGTCTCGTGCGATTTCATCCACCGGCAGATGCGTGTGGTAATCGTAGATCGGCTCGTTTTCCGCGTAGTCGTGATAGAGACGGCGGGCGGCTTTGGTCGTGAGCAGGAAGTCGTCGTGAATGAAGGACATGACCGCGCATTTTTGCGCGAAATGCGCAAATTACAATGCGCAATCAAGGCAGGCGGTCCAGCGACCAGAAATAGCCGGGAGAGAAGATCGTGCTTTGCGCGATGCCGTCCAGATCGTGTCCGGTGAAAGCGACAAAAGGGGATTTGCCGCGGAAATGCATTGACGGATAAAGCAACTCTTCAGTCCCGATGAACAGCCTTGGGATCAAAGCCTCCCGGGCGCGGTCAATTTCCCAGCGCAACATCAGCGGGTGTTCCTCGTCGTTCGCCGGCCATGATGCCGTTTCCAGCGAGCCAAGCAAGCCTCCATCGTGGGCCGCATCCCAGACTTCGCCTGACTCAAAATCGACCCGCACCGCGAACCGCGCGCCTTCACCGTCCCCGTTTACCTGGGCCAGTCCGAAGATTAACGAAGGATGGGGGACGGTATCGCGTGCGCGAATTTGAAAACCAAAGCGCAGGGTGCGGTCGGTAACCCAGATTCTTCCGTGGCCTTGGATGCGGAAGCTGTGAAGGATATCAGGCCAATGGGTGGGGGCGAGAAGGTTCATCTTGGTATAAAGTGGTGGTTGACGAAGACACTGACAATTTATCGTCATTAACTATAAATACAAGAAATATATGCAAATATTGTCATTACATAAAAGTCAGCCCTCATTTAAACGCACACGAAGAGTCTAGTGTGCACCCCGACTTCCGGCGTGGGTGAATTCGGCATCTTCGGCTGCTATGCTTTACCGCATGAAATGCAAAGGCGCGCCCTTGCGAGCGCGCCCCGGCTTTGACCGCTTCCGGTCGTGATGGTTGACGTGATTTATTTCTCGGCGAACTGCGCGTCAAAGATGATCTTGCTCGGCGGGAAGTCGAGCTTCTTCACGAACGCGCAGCTTTCCGCAGCGCCGTGTTCGCGGTCCATGCCGCCGTCTTCCCATTCGACGCTGAGCGGACCGGCATAGCTGATGTCATTGAGCGCGCGGATGATTTTCTCGAAGTTGATGTTTCCGCGACCGACGGACTTGAAGTCCCAGTAACGCTCCGGCTTGTGGAAATCCGTGTGCCCGCCGAACACGCCCACCGTGCCGTCGCCCAGACCCCAGGCCACATCTTTCATGTGCGCATGGAAAATGCGGTCATGGAACTTGTAGATGAACTTCACGTAATCCACACCCTGATAGCCCAAGTGCGACGGATCGTAGTTGAAGCCGAAGGCCGGATGATAATCGACCGCCTGCAGCGCCTTTTCAGCGGAGGCGATGTCGAACGCGATCTCCGTCGGATGCACTTCCAGGGCGAACTTCACACCTTGTTTCTTGAACTCATCAAGGATGGGCTTGAAGCGTTTGCCGAAATCTTTGTAGCCGTTCTCGATCTGCTTCGGCAGATTCGGCGGAAAGCTGTAAACGAGATGCCAGATGGATGAGCCGGTGAAGCCATTGACCACGCTCACGCCGAAACGCTTCGCCGCCTGCGCGGTCTTCTTCAATTCCTCCGTTGCGCGCTGGCGCACGCCCTCGGGTTTGCCATCGCCATAGATGTAGTCCGGCAGGATGGATTTGTGGCGTTCATCAATCAAGTCACACACAGCCTGCCCGACAAGGTGGGCACTGATCGCATGGCATTGCAGCCCGGCCTTCTTGATAAGGGCGCGTCTGGCATCGCAATATTTCTGGTCGGCCTTGGCGACTTCAAAATGGTCGCCCCAGCAGCCGAGTTCCACGCCGTCGTATCCGAACGACTTGGCTTTCTTCAAAAAGGTCGGCAGCGGGAGATCGGCCCACTGGCCGGAGAAAAGAGTGACGGTTCTGGCCATGATGTTATTGGGTTGGAAGTTAAAGATGGATGAATGGGGAAGACCGTGAAGTTTTCATGGGCCGGGGCGCTTGGCAAATTGGAAATGAACAGGATGCAATCTCATGCAGGCAAAGAGACGGCCCGCCCCGAGTTTGTTTTCTCCTCCAGTTCCAACGACAAATCCAGCGCCCGGACGGTGTGCGTCAGTGCGCCGATAGAGATGGCGTTCACGCCGGTGGCGGCCACGGCATTGATTGTATCCAGCGTGATGCCGCCGCTGGCTTCGAGAAAGACGCGCCCCTTCACCAGGGCGACTGCTTCACGCAATTGTGCAGGCTTCATGTTGTCGAGCAGGATCATATCCACGCCTTCAAGCGAGAGGAATCGTAAGACTTGCTCCAGCGTGTCGGCTTCCAGTTCCACCTTGATGCCGGGCCGGGCGGACTTCACGCAGTTGATCGCATGTTGCAGGTCTTCGAGTTTGTCATCGGCCAGCAGGTGGTTGTCCTTCACCATGACCTGATCGTTCAGACTCATGCGATGATTCGTGCCGCCACCCGCTCGCACGGCCATCTTCTCCAGCCAGCGCCAACCGGGAGTGGTCTTGCGCGTGTCGAGAACCTTCACGTTATAAGGTTTCACTGCATCCACATAGTGATTGGTTTGTGTGGCGATGGCGCAGAGCCTTTGCATAAAGTTCAGCGCAACACGCTCCGCGCTGAGAATGCCGCGCGTGGGGCCGGTGATGCGCATGAGGGTGTCGCCAGCGGCAAAGGGCGTGCCGTCGGGCAGTTCAGCGCTCACGATCAAACGCGCATCCACTTCATGGAACACCCGCGCCGCGACTGCGACTCCGCTCATTATCCCCGGCTCGCGCGCTACGATGCGCGATGAGCTGACGGCGTCGGCAGATACAAAAAACTCTGATGTGACGTCGCCACCCTTGATGTCCTCATCGAGGGCAGATTGAATCAAAGCGATTACGGATGATGGTATTGATGAAGGCTGCATGGAAGATTCTCTCAAGAAAGGCATTCAACCTGAATAACGGCTCACGCAAGAGCCGAAAACGGGAAACGGGAAGCGTCTCATCACTTGCAATCACGCCGCATTAAGCGGACTAAAGATTTTCATGACACAGTTTCCCCTCGCAGAACACCACACTCCGCCGCGTCGCCGCCGCTGGGGGCGCATTTTGTTTTTGCTGCTAATCTTCGTCGCGCTGGTGGTCGCTGCGGCGGGTGGAGTGCTGATGATCCTCTTCGGTCATGTGGCTGATGGCTATGATATCGCGAAGCTCGGCCAGATGAAGCAGCGCTCCATCGTGCTGGATCGCAAGGGGCGCGAGATCGGACGTCTGCACGGTGAGAACCGCGTGGTGGTTCCGCTGGAAAAAGTATCGCAAAATTTTATCAAGGCACTGCTCGCGCGTGAGGATGCGCGATTCTACGATCACGGCGGCGTGGATTACATCGGCGTGGCGCGGGCCATTTTGCGCGATATTAAAGAGAGCAAAGCCATGCAGGGCGCGAGCACGCTGACGATGCAACTGGCGCGGAACAGCTTCGATGATCTGGGCGTGAAGACGATGCATCGCAAGATCGTCGAGGTCATGCTCGCGCGTCGCATCGAGGCGGCGAAAACCAAGGACGAGATTATTGAACTCTATGTGAACCGCATCTTCTTCGGCTCCGGCCTGTATGGCATCGAGCGCGCGAGCAAAGCCTATTTCGGCAAGAGCGCGGACCAGCTTTCACCGGGCGAGGGCGCCTTGCTCGCGGGCATCATCCGCAGCCCGAACCGGTTCTCGCCCTTGCGCAACTGGCGGGGCGCATTGCTGGAGCGCGACACGGTGCTCGACCGCATGGTTCTGAAAAAATACATCACGCAGGCGGAGGCTGATGCCGCGAAGCGTGAGGACATGGCCGTGGCTGCGCAGCCGGTGTATCACACGCAGGAAAATTACATGATGGAAGCTGTGCGCCGCGATCTCGATCTGGTGCTCGATGAGCAGGATATTGAAGATGGCGGCCTTATCATTCACACCACGCTGGATCGTGATTTGCAAGCCGCCGCCGAGCAGTCGCTGGAGAAACGCCTGCGTGAAGTGGAAGGCAAACCCGGTTATCCTCACGCGACCAAGGCAAAATTCGACACGCAATGGGACGGCGTCACCGAGCCGCCGCGCACCCCTTATTTACAGGGCGCGACGATCGCGCTGGATAATCGCACGGGTGGCATCCTCGCCGTAGTCGGTGGTCGCGATTATCGGCAAAGCCGCTATGATCGTGCGTTGCAGGCGGGGCGGCAGATTGGTTCCACGATCAAGCCCTTTATTTATGCTGCGGCCTTCATGCATGGCATGATGCCGGGCACGATGGTGGAAGATGCGCCGATTCGTCCAGGCGAGTTGAAAGGTTACAATGGTCTGTGGAGCCCGGAGAATTCGGATGGAAAATTTCTCGGCTTCGTTCCAGCGGCCGTTGGTTTGATTCACAGTCGCAATGCGATGACCGTGCGCGTGGGCAATTACGCGGGAATGGACGCGGTTCTCGGATTATTGCGCGACGCCGGACTGGGCACGGTGGAAAATGTTTCGCCGCAGATTTATATCGGTAACACCGGGGCGACACTCAAATCGCTGACCGGAGCGATGAGCATTTTTCCCAATCGCGGGGTGCGTTGCAGGCCGTATCTCATCCAGCGGATTCAATCAGAGCAGGGCGCATTGATTTATTCCACGCCCGTTCTGGAGAATGATGTGCTGCCGCCCGCAGTAGCGCAGATCACCGGCCGTCTGCTGGAGCGGGTGATGAGCGAAGGCACGGCAGCCTCAGCGCGGAACGAATTCGGATTCAAGGAAAAAGCCGGCGGTAAAACGGGCACCACGAATGATTTCAAAGACGCATGGTTTGCCGGTTACACGCGCGAGGTTACTTGCGGTGTGTGGGTGGGGTTCGATACACCGCAGACGATTTTGGAAGGCGGCTACGGCGCAAAACTTTCGTTGCCCATCTGGGTGGATGTCATGAATTCAGCGCTCGCTCATGACTACAAATCAGATGTGCCAGCTGCGGGTCAGGTGATCACCAGGACCACCATCTGCCGTGTCAGTGGCCGTCTCGCGACCAGTGCCTGCGCCGCGCAGGGAGATGCTTACGATGAGGATCTGCCGCCGGAACTGGTGCCCCATGATTACTGCACCGTTCACGGCGGCGCAGGTTCTGAGGAGAATCGCGGTGAGAAGAAACCGGGGTTCTTCGGGCGAATCTTCAAATGGTTCCGTTAACAATGAGCTCCAGACCTACGTTTATGCGTGTGTTGCTCTACATGCTCGCGTTCGAATTGTTCACCGTTCCTTGCGGGATATGGGGATGGAAGTCAGGACTTTCTTTCTGGTCTATCATGCCGGGCGCGGTGCTCAGTGGGATGGTTGGCGGTGCCTTCCTTTCCATTGCCGTTTATTCCATCAGGACTGGCTACATGCAGCGGGGGTCCAGCTTCTACCGGTTTTCAGAGCGTCCGGCCATGTTCCTCATGGACTCCATCATGGTTCTGCTGGCGATCATTCTGACGCTCTCATGGCCACTCGGCTATTCGATACAAGAACTTGCCAAGCTTAAATCGAAACAGGAGCAGGGATCAGCGGATAAGAAAAATCCGGATCAACCCGGACGATGAATCGCCAAATCAACAAAACATGTTAAACTCCCGGCATGGACATTCTTCCGCAACTCGGAGTCGCGCTCGGTCTGGCATCGCTGTCAGGGGTCAACTTATATCTCACGACCTTGCTGGTGGGCATCGCGGTCCGCTTTGATATCCTGCATCTCGCGGAGCGCTATGAATCGCTGGCCGTGCTGGGCCACACTTGGGTCATCGCGGTAGCCGGGGTGTTATTCTTGCTTCAGTTTTTTGCGGACAAGATACCGCTGGTGGACTCGCTGTGGGACGCGCTGCACACTTTCATCCGACCGGTCGGCGGCACTTTGCTGGCGCTTCAGGCTCTGGGACACATGCCGGTTTATATGCAGGTCGTTGCGGCACTTCTAGCGGGCGGAGCCACTCTGACCACGCATGGGGCGAAGGCGGGCACGCGGCTGCTGATCAATCATTCACCGGAGCCGGTGACGAATGTGGCGATGAGTGTGGCGGAGGATGCGGCGGTAGCGGGTGGCGTTGCGCTCACGCTTTTCAATCCCGTGATTGCGCTGGTGGTTTTCTCGGGATTGATCGTGGTGTTGTGGCTGATCTTTCCCCGCATGTGGCGCATGACACGCAGCACGATCTGGCTGGGATGGCACAAGCTGAAGATGCCCGGGCGCACGGACTCGGTGGACTTGCCACTGGAATTGAAGCGCGAGATCACGGGGGAGACTTTGGATTTGTTGAGGCTATTCGCCGGGCTTACGGAATCCGATGTGGCATGGACGACGCGCTGTCTTTCCGGCAAAGCCAAAGGCATCCGGGGTCTGTCGGCAAATCTCGACGGCACTTTGATTGCCCCATTGAAATCAGATTGCATTTATTTTGCCGTCAATAAAGGATGGCGCGGGCGGCTGTTCAAGGTGCCGCTCGACGGCGCGCAGATCGCGGTGGAATCGAAATTCCTCAGCGAGAATGTGATTCTTGCCGCTGCGAGTTCGGGCGCGCAGTTTTGCTTTCCACGAGGTCAAGGTGACAAGGCAGAGTTGGTTGCGCTGCGGTTGCGGCAGATGCTGGTAAAAAACACTCCTGCGGTGAGCACCCGTGAAACTGAACCCATGGCAGAAGCCGGGCCTACCGTGCCGGAACCCGTGGTCGAGCCTGGCGTCGAAGCGACCAGGCCCTTGCAGGAAGTCGCGTTCCCCCTAGTGGAAAAAGTTGCCCCAGTGCCTGTCATTGAATGATTTGCCGTAGTGAAGGTGCAAAAAGAATGGCGGGCGTCACCCGCCTTTGAGAATCGCCATTCTCACTTGCACGACCCCGCACTGAATGCGTCTGTATCGCCCGCCATGAAGCGTGCTGCGGCCGGTTCCGCAGAACATCCTCAATGACATCATCAAAATCTTCGAGTTGGACACTGGCGTTGCTGGCGCTCGGGGTGGTCTATGGGGACATCGGCACCAGCCCGATTTACGCGCTGCGTGAAACGATTCGCGAGCGATTCAATCCGGCAGACGATCTGACGGTTCTCGGCCCTGTGTCATTGATGATCTGGTCGCTGACGATCATCGTCACCCTCAAGTATCTCATTGTTCTGACGCGCGCGACCAATCAAGGCGAGGGCGGCGTGTTCTCGCTTTATTCGCTTTTGCGGAAACCGGAGGCCAAATTAAAGAAGGGTGCCATCACCGTGCTGACAGTCTTCGCCATTCTTGGCGCCGCATTGCTTTATGGTGACGGCATCATCACCCCGGCGATCTCTGTCTTGTCGGCCGTGGAAGGCTTGAAAGTGATCAATCCGGATCTGCCCGAGTGGATTCCACCGGTGAGCGCGGCGGTGATCTTGTTTGGGCTATTTCTAGTGCAACGACACGGCACCGAGCGCATTGGCAAAGGATTCGGGCCGATCATGCTCGTGTGGTTCGCCATGCTGGCGGTGCTCGGCCTCACGCATCTCTCGCAGGAGTTGTCGATCCTGCGCGCACTGTCGCCCCATTACGGCTGGAAATTTCTCTGGGTGGAACGCGCGCATTCGATGCACATCATGGGAACCGTCTTGCTCGCCGTCACGGGGGGCGAGGCCCTTTATGCGGACATCGGACATTTCGGACGCACGGCGATGAAGCGCTCCTGGTTTGTGGCGGCCTATCCGGCGCTGGCGCTGAACTATCTCGGCCAGGGCGCGTTGCTTTTGCATGACCCGAAGGCAGCAGGCGAACCGTTTTTCAACATGGTTCCTCCAGGACTGTTGCTCCCCATGGTAATCTTGGCCACGCTGGCCACCATCATTGCCTCGCAGGCGATGATTACCGGGGTTTTCTCCCTCAGCCAGCAGGGGGTGCAACTCGGTTTTATGCCACGACTCAAGATCGTGCATACATCGCCGGACATGCGCGGACAAATTTACCTGCCGCAGATTAATTTTCTGCTCATGATTTTTTGCATCGGCCTCGTTGCGGGTTTCAAGAAATCAGAAAATCTGGCACACGCCTATGGTCTTTCTGTCTCGATGAACATGATGATCACCACGGTCATGCTCATCCTCCTTTCCCGCAAGCTTTGGCAATGGGCCATCTGGCAGTCACTGGCTTTGTGCGGGTTGTTCCTCTCCATTGAGATTTTCTATGTCATTGGCGGCCTGAGCAAATTGCGTGAGGGCGCATGGTTCACGCTGCTGGTCGCCGCTGGTGTCTGGATCATCATGCGCACTTGGCGCGACGGGCGTGCGCTGCTGATGAAGCGCGTGCTGCGTAACAGGGTGCCGGTCAATGTCATTGTGGATGAGATCAAGGCCGGTCATATCCCCCGTGTGCGCGGCATCGGGGTCTTTCTTTCTTCCTCAGCTGAAGGTCTTCCTCTGGTTCTGCTTCATCACTTGAAACACAACAAGGTGCTTCATGAGCAGGCCGTCATTCTCTCAGTCAAGTTCGAGGAGGTGCCCTACATCTCTGACGACAAACGCATCGAGATCACCGAGTTTCTGGGCGACTTCTTCCGCGTCGTCCTTCATTACGGCTTCTCGGAGTCGCCCGAGGTGCAGCGCGATCTCAAAACGGCCCTCGACTCCCGCGGCATCGTAAAGCAAGCCGACATCAGCTTCTATCAAAGCCGCGAACTGCTTCTTACTGATGGCACCGGCAAAATGGCCCAGTGGCGCAAGAAGCTCTTTGTCTTGCTCTCCCGGCTTGCGCGCCCCGCCACCGGTTACTTCCATCTTCCATCACGGCAGGTCATTGAACTGGGGATCCAATTGGAACTGTGAGCAGGCCTCAATTTCCTTTCGCGTGGGAGCGGAAAGGAGCGGTTGTGCTTTATGGCTGGGACAGCCATTCTACTCCAGGCGGTGGTCATCGAACTGGGCCTCCAGCTTGAATTGAAAATATGAGCTGCCTTATACCCGGATCGGGAGGACGAAGAAGGGCATTCCTTGTTTGAAAAATTCGCGCTGCAGGACGAAGACGGCGAAGTTATGCAGCAGCCGGGTGAAGTAAGTTTCTTTCTTGAAGACGAGCTGGCCGCCGAAGAAGATGGTATTGGGATATTTCTTCGTGAGCTTCTGCGCGAGGTCGCTCGCAGTGGAGACGATCTCGGTGCCGATCTCGTAAACGGCCTCGGCGTGGATGCCGTGGGCCTTCATGTAAGCGGCGTATCGCTGCGTCTCGCGCGCGACGGCGGATTGTAAATTTCCAATTTCCTCCGCACCCTTGAAGTTGCCGGCATCGACGACTCCGATCTCGGCAAAGATGAAGTTCTTGAAGACACCGGGGAACATGCGCTGGATGCCGAGGACGGTGTGGACGCCGAGGCCATTGAATCCGTTGACGAAAACGACCGCAGTCTTCGCACCGGGGTCGCAAGCGGGCGCATCCTTGAGCATTACGTCCTGCGGAACCGTGAAGACGTCGAGCAGGTCATCAAGACGCGTGAGCTGTTCGCGCGCGTGCTGGTAATGGCGCTTGATGAGGAAGGCGAGACCGATGAGCGTGCCGGTGACGAGGATGGTGATCCAACCGCCTTCGTGGAATTTGATGATGCTGAGCGAGACGAGAATCGTGGCCGTGAGGGCGAAGCCGAGGAGGTTGATAAATAGCTTGCGCTTCCACTTCGGTTCCTCGGCGTGCTCGTTCTTCCAATGCACGACCATGCCGAGCTGGCTGAGCGAGAATGTGACGAACACATTGATCGAGTAGAGCACGACGAGGAAGTCCACGGAGCCTTTCGTGGTCCAGATGAGAATGAGAGATGCCGCCCCCATGAGCAAAATGCCGTTCTGTGCGACGAAGCGGTCACTCAGTGTGGCGAAGCGCGTGGGGAACCAGCGGTCGAGTGCCATGTTCGAAAGCACACGCGGGCCGTCAAGGAAGCCCGTCTGCGCGGCGATGAAGAGCAGCGCTGCGGCGGAGAACATGGAAACCCACACGAAAGAACTGGAGAGCCAGTGCGGCCAGCCGGCGGTCATCTGACCGAAGAGGATGGCATTGAGCGTGACGCCTTCCTTCGGCAGCGAATGATAGAGCTGATACATCATCAGCAAACCGCCGACCATGAAGGCCAGCGAGACGCCCATGTAGAGCATCGTGCGCTTGCCCGTGGCGACGCGTGGCTCGCGCAACATGGGCAGGCCATTCGAGACGGCTTCGATGCCGGTGTAGCTGCCCGCGCCAAGACTGTAAGCGGTGAGCAGCAGCGCGCCGACCTTCCACCAGCCGAGTTCCGAGTGCGCGGTGTGAACGTCCTGCATCGTTGCGGTCGCGATCTCGGGAAGATTTCCGATGTGCGTGAAGAAGCCATAGATAATGGCGAAGCTGTGCGTGCCGAGGAACACGAAGAAGATCGGTGCCCACACGATGACGGATTCCTTCACGCCGCGGAGGTTGAGGATTGTCAGCACCAGCGTGGCAACAAATGCGACGGAGAGCTTCCACGGCAGCCAAGCGGCAGGTAGCACGGAGAAGAGCGCATCCGCTCCCGCCGCGATGGAAATCGCGATCGTCAGCACATAGTCAACGAGCAGTGCGCAACCACTGACAACACCGGCGTTGGGCGAGAGCAGCTTGCTCGCGACGAGATAGCCGCCGCCGCCGCCGGGAAACAACTCGATGATCTGCGAGTAACTCACGCAAATGATCGCGATGGTCACCACACACGCCAGGGCGACGAAGAGCGCCAGTGCCGGATGCGAGATCAGCGCCTTCATCGTCTCCTCCGGGCCGTAGCATGAAGAGGACAAACCGTCCGCCCCCAGTCCCACCCAGGCCAGCACGGCCACCAGGGACATTTTATGAAAGATGCTGTGGTCGCCGATGTCGCGTGCCTTGCCGATAAAGATGTTCTTGAGCCAGTTTCCTTTGCCGTTGTTGTTCATGGGTCTTTGGTGGGCATGGGAGCGTCCGCCTGCGCGTCCGTTCCTCTGCTTGTTCAAAGGGAACTGTGGCTGCTTCGGATGAAGTTGCCCCGTTTGCCCTTCCAGTCTCGCCTGCGAGGTTAGCTGTCGGGCTGGGGACTGGAAGATCCCCCTGCGAGCAGTTACCTGCCCCGTTAGCCCCGCCCCTGAGTTTCCTCAGGGAGTTCGGTTCCCCCGCTCAAGCACTCGGAAGTGAGCACTTGACTCGGCTGCAATGGACTTCCAATTTTCCATGAGTTATTCTTTCGTCAAGTCACAGTTATATGATGCGCAATGGTAAAATTGCTGCTCCTGACCATGTATTAGGAATAGTCAGATATAGAAAAAATAACAAATGACAGGAACGCTTGATAACAGCTGCACATTAAAACAGACCACTTCGCGCTGCCCCGCCTGTTACGCGCCTTGTCCGGCCAGCGTGGTGAAGCGCGATGGCAAGGTCTTTCTCGAACGCGAGTGCGCTGTGCATGGAGAGTTCAGCGCGTGCCTCGCGAGTGATGCGCGATTCTATTGGCTGGCGCTCGGTGATGAGAAAAATCGTAATGGATCGTGTTGTGCCGGTGGATCGTGTTGCTCGGCTGATGGTGAGACGGCTGGCACCCTCGGAAAAAATGCAGCGGGTAGGGGAGACAATCCCATCGAGACGCTTTCCACCTGTCTCGCGCTGATCGAGATTGTGAATTCTTGCAATCTGGCCTGTCCAACTTGTTACGCCGACTCGCCAGTTGGCATCGGCCCGAAGGTGGATGCGGTGCCGCTCGATGAAATCAAAGCGCGCGTGCAAGGTGTTATCGACCGCAAGGGCGGCATTGAAATCCTCCAACTCAGCGGCGGCGAGCCAACAATGCATCCGCAGTTGTTCGAGCTGTGCGCGTGGCTCAAACAGCATCCCAAGATTGATTTTGTGCTGCTCAACACCAACGGCGTGTTGCTCGCGAAAGACCCACAGTTCGCCCGGCAGATCATGGATGCGTTTGCCGGCGATGGCATCCAACTTTATTTGCAGTTCGACGGCACGCAGAGCGCCGGTCAGAAGGAACTCCGCGGTGCTGACCTTCGCGAGATGAAGCTGCGCGCGATTGAGAATTGCGCTGCGGCAAAGCTTCCGATCACCCTGGCCATGACCGTGACGCATGACAACATCGCCAGCCTCGGTGACGCGGTGCGCTTTGGTCTCGGGCACGAAATTATTCAGGGCATTACCTTGCAGCCGGTCTTTGGCAGCGGGAGAGGACAAGTGGGTCGGCAGCCACTGCCGATCTTGCAGATTGAAAGTGGGCAGGGGCTGTCCACCCACTTTGACCGGCTCAACACCGCCGACATTCTCATCTCACTCGTGGAGCAATCGCACGATCTAATCCGCTTCCAAGACTTCACTCCACTGCCCTGTGGCGATCCTAACTGTGCGACCATCGGTTATCTCATGCGGCGCGGCAGCAAGGTCTGGCCGGTCAGTGACTTCCTTGATTTCTCCAAGCTGCAAGGCTTCCTGCACGACAAGATCCACTACACGCTGGCCGACCTCGCGCGTTGCGGCTGTGACAACACCGAGCTGGGCGACCTGCTCAGAACGCTTGAAGCCACGGAGAGCAATGCCTTCCGCATCATGGTGAAGCCTTTCATGGATGCGTGGACTTGGGATCAGGATCGCATCGACCGCTGCTGCACGCATGTCATCCGGCCCGATGGGCAGCTTGATTCTTTCTGCCGGTATTACTCGGGCTTCCCCGACACAAAAGTTACGTTGTGAACTCATCGCCACAGCATCAGTTCATTCCGGGCAGCGGTGCGTATGCTGCGCTGATGGCGACGGGCATTCTTATCGGTGCCGTGTTTTGGTATCGGCGTTCCAATGGGCAAAGCGACTTGCTGCTCATTTATCTTGGTGCGCTGGCAGGCGGGTTTGCCGGTGCCAAAATTGCCTACTTGATCGCTGAAGGAGGGCTTGATTGGCAGCAACCGGATCGCTGGCTGCGCTGGGCCTCGGGCAAATCAGTGCTCGGCGGTTTGCTCGGCGGTTATGCGGGGGTGGAAGGAGCCAAGCATCTCCTCGGTCACAAGGCATCGACTGGCGATAATTTTGCCGTGATCATGCCCATCGGCATCCTGCTGGGCCGTATCGGTTGCTATTTGAACGGCTGTTGCCTGGGCATTCCTACAGCTGGAGTGTTCGCTGCACGCGATGTGGCAGGAATCCCACGCTGGCCTGCGCCAGCTGTTGAGGGTGCATTTCAGATCGTCGTTCTCATCACGATTCTGCTGTTGCAACGTTACGGAATGTTGCGCGACCGGCTCTTCTTTCTCTACCTCATTACTTATGGCTTGTTTCGCTTTCTCCACGAGTTCATGCGCGACACTCCGAGAGTTTTCCTAGGCCTCAGCGGCTATCAATTTATCGCAATGGCGATGGCTGCCCTGGGCTTCATCATGCTGCGCGGACGGACGAAATCCATCCTTGCACAAACAGCCGCAAACCATCAGCCTTGAACCATGTAAACGGAAAGACTTCGTCGCGCCATGTTTGTCAGCGCAGTTTGCTTGTTATCATTTCCCTGGCTTACTCCGTGTGTCGGCATCTGGTCAGCCGCTGCAGTGAATGGTGCCCATGTCGGCATCTCGAAGTTAGACAAGCCGCTGGCTCACCTGCCCACGGGATTGACGCGGCCCTTCATTTGCGTTTGTCGGCGTCCCATGCACTGTGCGGCACGAATTGAGTAAAGATGGATATCGCATTTTTCAGGCTGCCGGACGGTCGCGCATGGATTGGAGAAGGACCGTTCGCCGAGGCAGAAACGGTGCCCGGAGGCGCGGCTTTCTATGTCAATGATTTCACGCTGTCCGATGCGAAGCCATGGAAGACCCCGACACGGCTGATAGTAATCAAAGCCGCGTCCGAACTTGAGGCGCATCTTCAGTCATTGCAGCCGCCACACATCCAGTGGCAGATGCCTGAGACACAGTGGTTCAAAATGGTATTCCGCCGTATTCGCAAAGATGTGCTGGCCCATCGCCTGCGCAAAATGGTTCCCGTGCTTACCGAGAAGGGCCGGTTGGTGGAGGGGAACATGGCCTGCCTGCTGCTCAGTGTGTTCAACGCGCCGACAGGATTCTGGGGCTATGCGCGCATTCGGAATGGCGCGGGATTTCTTGGCGCGACTCCCGAGCTGCTGCTCCAGCAAACAGGAGCGCATCTCGAAACCATGGCACTGGCAGGCACAGCGAAGCCATCGGGCGCAGAAGATTTCGCCAGTGATGTCAAAGAGATCGAGGAGCATGAACTCGTGGCCCGTTTTCTGGAGGACTCGCTTTGCCAAGTGGCCACCGTGCAACGTCAGCCGCGCGAGGTGAGCATTGCCGGGAGCCTGACGCACTTTCGCACCCGGTTCGCGGCAGAATTGCATCCGCCCTTTGAAGATGAAGGCGCGTGCATCAGACGTCTGCATCCTACGCCCGCCGTGGGCTGTCTGCCGCGCGATGAATCGGCGCTGAAAAAGCTCATGGAATACCGCAGGCAGCTCGATGTCCCCGAGTTTTTCGGCGCGCCATTTGGATTCAAGACAGAGGGCGCGTTTCACTGCGCCGTTGCCATCCGTGGCGTGTCCTGGCGCGGAGATGAAGTCTCACTGCCTTGCGGCTGTGGCATCGTGGCTGGCAGTGCCTTTGATCACGAATGGCGCGAGCTGCGGCAGAAGCGCGAAGCGGTGGCGAAACTCCTCGGTATCTGAACTCCTTATGAGTGCAACCAGCAATGCCATCGCCATTCGTTCTCTCTTTGAGCAACTCGACGCGCTGGGCGTGACGGAGTTTTGCGTGTGCGCCGGAGCGCGCAATGCGCCGATCATCGAGACGCTGACGACGCGCGCTGCCTCCACTCAAATTTCAGAATACAAAATATATCATTTCTTCGACGAGCGGAGCGCTTCCTACTTTGCTCTGGGGCGCGTGATGGAATCGCGCAAGCCTGTTGCAGTGCTGACCACATCCGGCACGGCGGTCGCGGAACTACTGCCGGCGATAGTCGAAGCGTATTATCAAAATCTCCCGCTGGTCGCCATCACGGCGGATCGTCCTTCACGCTATCGCGGCAGCGGCGCGCCGCAGGCAATTGAGCAACGGGATATTTTTGGAATCTACGCGCCAACGGTTGAACTGGAGTGCGACTTGCTGAATGAAGGCCATGAAATAAATCTGAGGGGGCGCAATGGCCCGGCGCATCTCAATGTTTGCTTGGAAGAGTGTCTCGCGCCGCAGGGAGATTTGTTATTTATCAAAGTAATGAACGCCCCGCAACCGGCGGCAGTTCTGAACGAGGGTGAACGCGCATGCTGGCATGATTTCATCAATGGCGAGGGCACCCTGTTAGTCACGGTGGCGGGATTGCATCCTGATGATGTTCCGCTTGCGAGTGATTTTCTCCGGCGTCTCGGTGCGCCGGTTGTGGCAGAGGCGACATCAAATCTGCGCGGCTGCGTGCCGTTAGAGCATTTGTTGCAGCACGGTGGTGAGAAGTGTTTTCGACAGATCAATCCTCAGCGTGTTCTTCGCATTGGCGCAGTCCCGTCATGGCGTTGGTGGCGCGATTTGGATTCGCGCGCTGAAGTGCGGGTGCTGAATGTTTCGCGCGCGTCGTTTCGCGGCCTGGGGCGGACTGTGAATGTCGCGACACTGCCGTGGGAGGCGCTCTCGATTTCGGATTTCGGATTTCGGATTTCGGATTCAGCCAAGCCTGCGGCGGGTGGTGATCTTGATCATATCCTCGAAAATCATCCCAACTCCGAGCCTGCATGGATGCGGCATCTCTCCCGTGTCATTCCCGCTGGCGCGACGGTGTTTCTCGGCAACAGCCTTCCCATTCGCGAATGGAATCTCTCTGCGGACAAGCCCAAACAAGGGACTGCATTTTACGCCAATCGCGGTGCGAACGGCATCGATGGCCTAGTCTCCACATGGCTTGGCGTTTCCGCAGATGCGCAAGAAGCCTGGCTCATCGTGGGTGACTTGAGCGCGCTTTATGACATGAATGCGCCTTGGATATTGTCGCAGCTTCCGGCGTCGAAGCGTCGCATCGTCGTCATCAACAACGGCGGTGGGAAAATTTTTTCACAGGTGAGCTGGCTCAAGCATATGCCTGCCGATGCGCAGCGCGTGATGGAAAATCCGCACACGATTACATTTGAGGCCTGGGCGCGGATGTGGGGAACGGATTACCGGTTGTTCACCGATTCACGCGAACTGCGAGATGACGAAGCTTCGTGCTCCGTCTGGGAGATCACGCCTGATGCGGCGCAGACGGAAGCGTTTTGGTCGGCGTGCAAATGATCTTGTGGTTTTTCACACCATCAAGCAGCAGGGCCAGAAGTGAATCCAGCCAGATCAAGCCCGCAGGTTGGTTGTTAGCATCATAAACCAGCATGAGCGGAGAGCCTGATTTGCGGAGCGTTTGCAAGCAGCGCAGTGCTGAATCAGAGGCGTGGCCGTGCGGCAAGGGTTGCGCGAACTGGCTCACCACGCGATCGCGCGGCATGTCAGGCGAGAGATTTGCGGCATCGAGACAGCCGATGATGGCCCCGTCCTCGCCAAGAACGGGATGATGCCGGCGCTGGCTTTGCATGGCTATCTGCATTGCTGAAGCCAGGGGATATTCGGCGGGCATGGCGCTCGTTGCCGTGAGTGGATCGGCGATATCACGCGCGTTAAGATTGCGGAACGCGGCATAAATTGTTAGCAAGGCGGAGGCGTTGGCGGGAAGCAGTTTCAAGGCGCTGATGTTTTCCGCCAGGGCGGTCACACCATTCGGCTGGGATTGTATGGCGGCAGGGGTCTGGACCTGTGGCTGGGTTTTGTCCGCAAGCCAGCGCCAGGGTTTTGCCAGCAGCATGAGGGCGCTGAGAACGCCGGTGCAGCGTCGCAACATACGGAACGGAAAAAGCCGCCAGAGATTTTTTGGCGCCAGCTCCAGCACAATTAGGAACAAGGGCAGCGCAATGATGACGGAGATGACAATGCCCCACGCTCCGAAATGTCGGTGGCAGATGACGGCCAGCGCGAGGAAAGCGGCGATGGAAAATGTGTGATGCGTGGCCATCGCTGCCCGGAGCAGGTGGTGGCGATGATCGAGCAACACGGCGAGTTTTTCTGCGGCGCGGTCGCCTTCCGACGCAGCATGACGCGCGCGCACCCGACTTACGGAGAGCAGCGCGCTTTCAATTCCAGCGAGCAGGAAAGCCGATCCAAAAAAGAGGATGAAACACAACCACATCATGGTTTCACATCTCCCATGGTTTCTTTTTTGATGAGCAGTTCCAACTGTTGAATGCGATTGCGCGCGATGCGTTTTACTTTGATGGAAACACCTTCAAGGTCGAGGATTTCACCTGGTTTGGGAAGATAGCCGAAGCGGTTGAAGACAAGACCGCTGAAGGTGTCGATGCCTTCGGGGTCGAGTTCCAGATCCAGCTCACGATTGACTTCATCCACTCGCGTGTAGCCGCTCACCAGATAGCGGCCATGACCGAGCGACTGGATGGATGGCTCGGAATTCTGTGCGGGCGCGACTTTGGCGATCATGCGCTCGACGATGTTACTCCGGACGAGCAAACCCTCGAATCCGCCGTATTCATCCACGATAACCACGGCAGAGGCGGTATCGGGCAGATGTTGCCGCAGTGCTTCCAAGGCCGGCATGGTCTCCGGCGCGAGCACCGGATCGCGCGAAATTTTCTGCCACGCAGGGCGTCGCGCCAGACGCCACGCCTCCGTGTCCACCAAGGCGATGATGGCGTCGGCTTTTTCATCGAACACCGGGACGAAGCGCGATCGCGCGCCCTCCAGCATCCGCGCGGCTTCGTCGTCGCTCGCATCGTGTGGCATCAAAGGCAAGTCCACGCGCGGCGTCATGCAGTCCTTTACCGAAAGCGCTCCCAGGTGGATGATCTCCTGAAGTATCGCCGAATCGTCCACCGTAATCGCGCCTTGTTCCTCGCGCATTTCGATGAGCGTTTCCAGCTCCGCAAAATCCATTCCCAGCCTTGGCTTGATTTTTTTCGGCGTGAACCAGGCGAGAAGCTTGTTGCCTGCGGTGGTGAAGGCTGAGGTGACGGGCGAGATGATGAAGCGCAGGAACGTGAGTGCGGGCAGAGTCCAGCGCACGGCGCGCTCCGGGCATCGCAGCGCGAAAGTTTTTGGGAGCAATTCAATGAAGACAAATCCTGGTGTAAAAATGAGTGCAGCGCTCAACCACGGATTCCAACCAAGAGTGCGTAACGGGCCGGTGACGAAATAAAATCCGAGCGAGGCCAGCACGATGTTCAACGCCGAGCCTGCGAGCAGCGCCTCATGGAGAAACTCCAAGGGATGCAGCTTAATGCCGCCGGTCTGGGTGCCCGACTCCGAGCGTTGCCGCCAGGCACCCTGCTGTTCACGAAGCGCCAGCAAGGCCGTCTCCAAGGCGGAAAAACCGGCCGCCAGCCCCAGCAGCAGAAGAAAAACAACGAGCAAGACGGCAATCATGGACGGGGTGGGTAGGCAGGGCGCACAGCGTTCAAACCAGCACAATCCGGGCCATCGGGCAAGCGTGCAACATCGCCGAACCGGGCTCAGTCCAGGCTGTGGATGAACAAGCCGCTGCGCAGCTTGGGCTCGAACCAAGTGCTCTTGGGTGGCATGATTTGTCCGGCGTCAGCGATGTCCATGAGCTGCTTCACAGTGGTGGGATACATGCTGAAGGCCACGGCGAATTTTCCGTTGCCCACCAGTTTTTCCAATTCAACCACGCCGCGAATGCCACCAATGAAATCAATGCGCTCACTGGTGCGCGGATCATCAATGCCGAGCACGGGGGCGAGCAAGCGCGACTGAAGAATCTCCACGTCGAGCGCATCCACAGGCGAGATGGGAGCGCCGGCATCCCTGCCGGCGATGGTCATATCGAGCTGATACCACTGAGTTCCAAGCAACATGCAGCACTGGCCCGGCTTCGTTGGTTCCTTTATTCCATTGGGCGTCACTTCAAAGATGCCGGGAAGTTTTTGCAGAAACGATTCTGCACTGTTCCCGTTGAGGTCACGCACGACGCGATTATATGGCAGGATTTTTAGTTCGCTCGCGGGGAAGAGCACGTTGAGGAACCAGTTGTAGTTCTCCGTGCCGGTGTGGTGCGGATTTTTTTCGCGGCGCTCCTTGCCCACGCGCGCGGCGCTGGCGCTGCGATGATGGCCGTCGGCGACATAGGCGAGGGGAATTTCGTTTTCAAAAAGTGCGGTGATCTTCGCGCAGGTTTCCGCAGGCAGTCGCCACACCTGATGCCGGATGCCATCGGGCGCGGTGAAATCATAGGTGGGAGCATCGTGGTTCTCATGTTGCTTCGTCAAAGCCAGCACGCCCGCGTGATCGCGATACGTCAGAAAGATAGGCCCTGTGTTGGCACTGAGTGCATCCACCAAGCGCGTGCGGTCGTCTTCTTTCACCTTCCGCGTCTTCTCGTGTTTGCGGATGATGTCGTTCTCGTAGTCCTCAATGTGGCACACGGCGACAAGTCCGGTCTGCGCGTGACTGCCCATGACTTGACGGTAAAGATACATGGTCGGCGCAGCCTCACGCACCAGCACACCTCCGCTCTGAAGTTTCTGGAAATTCTCGACTGCCTTCGAATACACTTGGGCATCGTAGGCATCCACCGAGTCCGGCAGATCGATCTCCGCGCGATCCACATGCAGCAGGCTCAGGGGATTGCCCTCAGCGAGTGCTTTCGACTCCTCGCGATTGACCACATCATAAGGCACAGCGGCCACGGCGGATGCTTTGTCAGGAACTGGAACGAGACCTTGGAAGGAACGGAGGCGCATGGATGGAAGAAGGGATAAGTGGTAAGGGATAAGAGAAAAGTGAGGGGAATCTTTTGTGATCGCTGGTTGATTCAATCACGAAGTTTCCATGGCGCGAGTTCGACAAATGTGACTGGGCAGATCAACAGTCCAGATGGACGTTTCGAGTCGAGAAACTGGGCGGATGCAACGCCGAAATGCGGGTCAGCATCGGCAATGTCAATCGGGACGCAGGTGTCAACGACCCAAGCCATCAGATGTCATCTCCCGCGCGAAGCTCCTTGATCCAGTCTGTGGTGGTATGCGGTTTCGGATGAAATTTCCGCGCGAAGCCGAGCATGGCCATTGCGCCCTTAGGTCGGGCATTGGTCACTTTGGATGCGGTGTGTGTTTCAATCCATGCCAGCAAACGCAAAGCGGCGGGTTCATCAAGATGACGAACCTTAGCCAAGGCAGTTTCAACAGCACTCACGCTTGATTGATAGCACATCGCAGGGTATTTGCCAAGTCTCACGACCTCTGCGTGCAGATGCCAGTGTGCTTGTAGTGGCACTTGCCGGAGAATGACCAGATATTTTCCGGGTCTTCGCTTGCGTCAGCACGATGACGCGCAAAGCTGCTCCTTCGCAACGAGACGTTGCATAAGAGCCAATCTCCAATCATTATCTACGCTTGGAAACGATTCAAGAAACAGCACCCGCGCCTCTAAGCGGCATCAACAAGTTCGCAGCCATCCGCGAGAGTTGTATATTGACGACCCTCGCCCGTGGCTAGTGGGCTACAGTGGGGGGAAGGACAGCACCATGGTGGCCTCTCTGATTTTCGAGGCCGTTCAGTCTTTGCCCAAGGAGCAGCGGATCAAGCCCATCTCGTTCCTCTGCACAGACACGCGGGTCGAAATCCCTGCCATTGTCGAACTAATTGAGGGCAACCTCTCTCGTATGCGGAAAGTTTCCCAAAACGAGGATCTGAATATCGAAGCCCATCTTCTGCGCCCGCCACCAGAGCAGTCCTTTTGGGTAAACATCATCGGGCGTGGCTATCCGCCACCGAACCGCACTTTCCGCTGGTGCACGCAGCGGCTCAAGATTGACCCCGTCACCGACTTCGTGAAGCGCCGGATGCAGAACGGCAAATGGAGCGAGGCCATTCTTCTGCTCGGCGCACGACGGAATGAAAGCATTAGTCGTGGTCATTCCATGGCCAACCGGGAGATGCGCAATGGCCTGCGTCGTCATGAAGACATGCCGAACGTGTGGATCAGCAATCCTATTGAATTTCTCACCACCGAGGAAGTCTGGGCCTACCTCCTGCAAAAGTCGAACCCGTGGGGCAGCGACAACCGCGCACTCTACAAGCTCTACGCGAACGCCTCCGGGGGCGAGTGCCCACTCGTCGTGGATAAATCAACGCCGAGCTGCGGAAACTCCCGCTTCGGCTGCTGGACCTGCACCGTCGTGGAACGGGACAAGGCCAGCGAAGGACTCCTCGAAAGCGGTGACGAGCGCATGGAACATCTCTTGGCCTTCCGTGACACGCTCATGGAATTCCGCAATCCCGACAACGGCTGGCGCGATATGAAGCGCATGAACGGCGCGGAAGGCCCTGGCCCCATGAACATCGCCGGACGCCGCGAACTGCTGCGCCGCCTGCTCAAACTTCAGGAAGAAAACGGCCTGGAACTCATCAGTGAAGAAGAATTACTGCTCATTCAAAAGTTCTGGAAAGCCGCCCGCGACCCCGATGACGGGCGCGGCGTGGCCCGCATTGTCAACAAGCTGAAAGGAGTCCACATGATAGACCTCAAAGAAGCCAACCGTCTCCGCGAATTGCAGGAGGAAGTCGCCGCTGAAAAAGGCATCTCAGCCGATATTCTGCGACGAATGCTCGCCAAGGTGGAGGAGTATTCTGAGAGCCATCGCGCAATGGGCTTGCCGGATGACCTTCTGAACATTTTGAAGGATGACCTCGCTGAAACAGAATCTTCAACCGTGGAGGTCTAGCCAATGCCTGAAGTCTCAATTGACAGCCTTACCCTGAAGAATTTTGGGCCATACTATGGAGAGCACACGATCGACTTTACCGCCGTGGATGAAAAGTGCGGCATCCTCGTAGGTGGACGGAATGGTGCTGGGAAGACACACTTGCTACGGGCATTGTATCTGGCGGTTGTAGGCAAGACCGGAATTGGTGATTTGAAGAATGTGGAGACCGGTAATGATGCCACCCGCTTCATGTTTGACCGAGCTTTGAACAGAAAGGCAGCAGCGGAAGGTCAGGAGACTACTGCTTTTTCGATCACCATTTCACAGCGGGACGCGAAGGGTGCCGGTGCCAGGAAAGCCACACTGGTGCGTGAGATTCGGCATCGCCAGAATTCTGAAGCCATTTGGACATCATATGCATTTAAGTCCGAGAGCAACGAGCGAATTGATGATGAATCAGTGATGCAGAAGCTCAGGGACTCATTCCTGCCGCGACATCTGGCGCGGTTTTTCTTTTTCGATGCCGAACGCAGTCAGAATTTCAATCTTGGTCAGGATGACATCGTTGAAGGCATAAGTCGCATCCTTGGTTTGTGGACCTATGGCGAACTCGAAGGTGACTTGCGGCAACTGATCCAACAAAAAATCCCCAAGGTTTTCGATTCCAAAGCCGGCGCAAGTGCTTCTACAAAGCTAGCCGAAATTTCAGGGCGAATCGTAACGGCAGAAGGGACGCTTCAAGCACTCCGCAAGGATTTATGCGCGCTTGAGCTCAATGAGCGGGAGACCCATGCAGAACTTGGGGAAGTTGAGGATAAACTCAGCACGATGGGCGCTGTTGATCCTGAAAAGCTTGAGCAGTTCCAAACGAGACGCGGCCAAATTTCGCAGGCCAAGGGTGAGATGGTGACCAAGGTAAGTGAAAGCTGGGAGGCTGCGATTCCCGTCGCCTTGCTTGGCGGCTTCAGAGGCGAGCTTCATA
>JAYVOH010000277.1:0-8981 GCA_043758025.1 Verrucomicrobiota bacterium | reverse complement strand
TGACGCGTTATCGCGACTCGACAAGCTTCGATCTGGTTGTTTTTGATCCAGCCTCGGTCAAGTGTCTGAAGTCCATACTCACCGAAACTCACTTTGTTTCCAGTCGTGGCATTACCTGCACGACTTCCGCGGTGCGCCTTGCGATATTTTACTCTGCTGGGCAAAAGTGCCATTGGGGTATCTCCTAAGGTTTAAGGGGGTTGATAGAATGAGTTAGCCTTGCATTTGCCGCTCGCGATCTCCTGAACGACGTCCTGCCGGACGACGTTGGGGCTGCTGTTCGCCTTCGACTTCCGGTTTGCGGTTCAACCAGCATTTGACGCCTATGAGACCATAAACCGTCTTTGCTTCCGTGAATCCATAATCAATGGGAATGCGCAACGTCTGGAGAGGGACTTTGCCCTGACGATATTGTTCTGCACGGGCGATGTCAGCCCCACCCAAGCGGCCGGCGCAACGAATACGAATTCCCTCGGCTCCCATGTCCATGGCCGTCTGAACTGCGCGCTTCATGGCCCGACGGAATGAAATTCGACGTTCAAGCTGTGTGGCCACAGACTCCGCGACAAGCTGCGCATCAAGTTCAGGCTGTTTGATTTCAAGAATGTCGATCTTGACCTGCTTGCCGCCACACATTTTGGAAATCTCTGCGCTCATCACTTCGATTTCCTGGCCCTTGCGACCAATTACCAGCCCTGGGCGGGCGGTGTGGAGAGTGACACGGACCAGATTCCATGCACGCTCGATGACAATCTTGGCAAGCGCAGCAGTCGATAGCTTGTCTTTGAGATATTTTCTCACCGCGAGATCGCTGTGAAGGAATTCTGTGTATTCCTTGTCAGGTGCAAACCACTTGGAGCGCCAGTCCTTGGTGACGGCGAGGCGGAATACGATTGGATTAACTTTCTGTCCCATATGTTATGTGATCTCGTGTTTCGTTCTTTCGGATTATTTTTTACGGGCGCGTCGTGCCGCCTTTTTCTTGGATACTGGAGCCACATTCCCGCTGGTGGCCTCTGCTTCTTCCTTGGTGTCAGCCTCTTTCTCAGCGAGAATCACAGTGATGTGACTCATGCGCTTCTTGATAGCGCCGGCTGATCCTCGGGCGCGAGGCATGATGCGATGAAGAATGGGGCCCTTGGTGGCAACCGCGCTTTTGATGAACAAGTCATCCGCATCGAGTTCATGATTGTTCTCGGCATTGGCAATCGCCGAGCGCAAAACCTTGCCGATAAGCATTGCAGCTTTTTTTGGCGTGAAATTGAGGACATTCAGCGCATGAGAGACGGGCATTCCCGTAATGGCTCGCGTGACTTCCCTGGCCTTTTGGTCAGAGATGCGGGCGTATTTATGAATTGCTTTGACTTCCATGACTGTTCTTTTGTTAACCTTTTGATGTTTCGACACGGCCGGTATCTCCGATTTTTACAGGTTCATCCTTACTGACCAGATCACTCAACACGGCGGCGCATATGCCCTGGCGCACGTCAACAATCAGTGCATGGGCTACGGGCTTGTCCTCACGAAAGATGGAGAAGGGCATGCCCGGTCGGACACCCTGACGGAAGCCGACATTGAGGACGGCAATGCCCATCTCTTCCTTGATGCTGACGATACGTGCGTTGTGCAAGTCGTTGTTGTTATCTTGATTGGAATCAACACTTTTTTTTCCGTGGACACCTAACGCTTTTTCGGCAGTAGCCAGGGCCTTGTCCAATTCTATTTTCCCTGCAGATGAATCACCTTGGGGATTGCTTTTGGCATAAGAGAGAGCAGTCTCCGAGAGACTGATCAACGCTTCTGAGAGTAAACGTTTTTGCTGCTCCAATATGCGCAAGTCACTAAGAGCAGAGAGCAGTCCCTGCCGCAGGCTGGAGTTTGAATTGTCCAGCGCCGCAATCCCAAGTCCTTCGTTCTGCAGCCTCAGTTTGTCAAAATTTTCCCTGGCTTGCTGGCAATCAAGATTGGCAGCGGCGAGGCTTTCTTTTTGCGCATTGACCTGTCCCTTATCATTGGCGGCCTTTGTCTCCAAATCCTGTATCTTCGCCGCAGAGATTTGCAAGGTGGCCTTCAATTCCCTGATCTCTATTTTGTCGTCGGTCTGTCCCTGCACATGAGAACCCAGGACTCCCGCAGCCATAAAAAGCGCAAAAGTAGAAGATTTCAACATATGTGAAGACATTTTCAAAGTATTGAGAGGAGAAAGAATCGGGATGTTACTTGGTAACCTTGGCAGTGTGAGCGCCATGAGCCTTGAAGACTCGGGTGGGTGAAAACTCACCGAGCCTGTGACCCACCATATTTTCACTGACATAAACACTGACAAAATCCCGGCCATTATGAACCTGGAAGGTGTGCCCGACAAAGTCCGGCGTGATCATAGAGGCGCGAGCCCAAGTCTTGATCGGCTTTTTGGCACCTGCCTCGTTGAGCTTGTCGATTTTCCAGAGCAGTTTCTGGTTTACAAAAGGTCCTTTTTTAAGTGAGCGTCCCATGATTGTTGCGAGCTAATTTTTGCGTCAGTCTTTCTTTGCATTGCGATGCTGGATGATCAGCCGGTCGGAATATTTTTTCTTCTTGCGAGTTTTTTCACCCTTCGCATGTCCCCATGGACTTAGCAGATGCTGGCGACCACCTCCTGATTTTGAACGCCCTTCACCACCACCATTGGGGTGATCAATCGGGTTCATGCACATACCGCGAACGGTAGGACGAACGCCAAGCCAGCGCGTGCGCCCGGCTTTGCCACTGACAACATTCATATGCTCAACGTTGCCAACCTGTCCGACCGTGGCGTAGCATATTCCGAGAATCTTGCGGATTTCACCGGAAGGCAGCTTCACAAGCGCGTAATCACCTTCACGGTTGGATAGAATGGCAGACTGACCTGCGGAGCGGGCCAACTGGCCACCACGGCCGGGTTGAAGTTCAATATTATGAATTTGCTGGCCCAAAGGAATGAGTTTAAGTGGAAGGGCATTGCCCGTTTCAGGCGCAGCTTTGTCACCTGACATCACGGTGGCACCAACCTGCAAATTAGCCGGAGCCAGTATATAGCTTTTCTGGCCGTCATTGTATTGAATGAGTGCAATACGTGCGCTGCGGTTCGGGTCGTATTCGATGGCCACCACTTTCGCAGGATCATTATGGCGAACTCTCTTAAAATCCACCAAACGATAGCGTCGCTTATGTCCGCCGCCAATGTGGCGACAGGTGATTCTGCCAGTGTTGTTGCGCCCGCCACTCTTTTTGATGGAGACGGTCAAGCTTTTCTCAGGCTTGCTTTTGGTAATCTCCTCGAATGAAGGCCACTGTTTATAGCGGTTCGAGGGAGTCGTTGGTCTGAAGGTCTTAAGGGCCATATGCTTTGAGGTGCGAGATTTGCTTGGCTAAATTATCAGGCGAGTTCAATTTTATCGCCTTCCTTGAGCCGGACGATGGCTTTCTTCCAATGAGAAGTGCGACCCACGGCTGAATTGGCGCGACGGCGTTTTTTGCCGCTCATTTGCATGGTGCTGACACCAAGCACTTTTTTGCCAAACAACTTTTCGACTGCATCGCGGATCTCATTCTTGTTGGCTTCGCGATCAACCACAAATACGTATTGGTTGTATTTTTCACTGAGCAGGGTTGCCTTCTCACTGAGTCTGACGGTTTTAATTACTTGGTAGATGTCTTGCATGTCAGGCAGTTCTATGGGAAAGAGTTTGTAGAGCGTTCCCGATGATAATGATTTTCTCGTAATTCAGGAGGTTTTCGCCATTTACATCCTTCGCAAGCAACAGCTTGACGCCCTGAATATTGCCTGAGGAGCGCGTAGTTAGATCATCATACTGATCGGCAATGAAGAGAGTCTTCTTGGAATCGGTAAGTGTAACCAGCGTTTTGATGAATGTCTTCGTTTTGCCGTCTGCAATTTCCAGGGCCGGGATCACCATGATGTCTCCATCATTGATTCGTGCCGTAATTGCCGCCCTGAACGCGAGGCGCTTGACTTTGATTGGGGTCTTTTTTGAGTAATCTCTTGGCTTGGGACCAAAGACAACACCGCCGCCACGCCAATGCGGTGCACGGATGCTGCCAATTCGGGCGCGTCCCGTCCCCTTTTGGTTCCACGGCTTCTTACCGCTGCCGGAGACTTCGGCCCGCGACTTGGTGCAGGCTGTCCCACTGCGCCGGTTCGCCTGATAGGCAACGATAGCAAGATAGAGTGCGTGCTGTCCCTTGTCTCCTTCAGTGAGGTTGAGGTTTGCAGCTTTCGCGTCCTCAAGTGTTAATTTTTTTGCGACCATGGTTTAGAAATTTATTCGTTGCACTACTTCGTCTTCGCTGCGGTTTTCTTCTTTGCCGGCCTAACAATGACATAACTGTTATTGGCTCCAGGAATGCAGCCTTTGATCAGCAACACGCCGTCTTCATGCCGGCTTTGAATGACTTCCAGGTTCTGTGTGGTGCGACGGACGTCACCCATGTGGCCAGGCATCTTCTGATTTTTCCAAACCAAACCAGGGGTGCTTCGGCAACCGATGGAACCAGGGCGGCGATGCATCATGGAGCCATGCGAGGCAGGCTGACCACGGAAACGGTAACGCTTGACCACACCCTGAAAGCCCTTGCCTTTGGTGGTGCCGATAACATCGACAAACGATCCCTTCTCAAAAAGTTCAGGGCCGAATTTGGCGCCTGCCTCGGGAAGAAGGTCTTCGGGAAGGCGGAACTCAAGCAACTTATATTTTGGCGTGACGTTGTGCTTCTTGAAATGCCCCAGCATCGGCTTGGTCACGCGAGATTCCTTCTTCTCATTGAAACCAAGCTGAACGGCACTGTAACCGTCCTTCTCCTTGCGCTTCAACTGCACAACTTCATTGCCCGCCACCTGAATGACGGTCACGGGGACAGCCTCACCGTCGTTGATGTAGATGCGGGTCATGCCCACTTTTTTGCCAATCAATCCTAAGCTCATGATGTTTCCTCTTTCTTGGAGTCGCGTTTAGATGCGGATGGTGATGTCCACTCCGGACGGAAGGTTTAGTTTTTTTAGTTCATCCACCGTGCGGGCGGTAGGATCAACGATGTCCAGCAGCCTCTTGTGAGTCCGGATTTCAAACTGGTCCATGGATTTCTTGTCCACGTGCGGAGACCGGTTAACGGTGAATTTTTCAATGCGCGTAGGCAATGGAATGGGGCCGGCCACCTTGGCCCCGGTGCGCTTGGCGGTTTCAACAATCTCAGCGGTGGACTTGTCCAGCACACGGTAGTCGAATGCACGAAGGCGAATGCGAATCTTCTGGTTTTGCATGATGTTAGGTTTCCGCGATAAAGGGTTTATTTCTTGCCGGTGCGTTGCTCTACAATCTGATCAACAATCTGCTGCGGCACCTGTTCGAAGTGGGATGGCTGCATTGAATAGGATGCACGTCCGCTTGAAAGCGTGCGGATGGTGGTGCTGTAACCGAACATCTCGGCGAGTGGAACCTCAGCCTTGACGATGCTCAGTCCGTTGCGGCTGTCGATCGAAGTGATTTTTCCGCGGCGACGGTTAATGTCACCCATGATGTCGCCCTGATATTGCTCGGGTGTGTTGGCTTCAACCGCCATGATGGGCTCCATCATGATGCACTTGGCCTTTTTCAGAGCATCCTTGACAGCAAAAATAGCAGCCATCTTGAAAGCGTTTTCATTGGAATCAACATCGTGGCTGGATCCATCAATCAAGTCCACGTGAATATCCACGACTTCATAGCCAGCAATGATGCCGTTCACCATGGCTTCTTTGACACCAGCCTTACAGGCGTTGATATATTCCTTGGGGATGGTTCCGCCGACAACCTTGTTCTCAACTGTGAAACCCTTACCGCGCTCACTTGGTGTGACTTTCAAAATAACGTGACCATATTGGCCGCGACCACCAGATTGCTTGACCAGTTTGCCCTCGCCATCTGCAGCCAGCGTGAGCGTTTCGCGGTAGGCGATTTGAGGTTTCCCCGCGTTGGTGTCCACCTTGAATTCGCGCAGCATGCGGTCACGCAAGATTTCCAAGTGCAACTCACCCATGCCCGCGATGATGACCTGACCTGTCTCCTCGTCGGTGCGAACCACGAAAGTCGGGTCCTCATCAGACAGGCGCTGGAGAGCATTACCCATTTTTTCCTGATCGCCCTTCGCCTTGGGCTCAACAGCCATGGAGATAACAGGCTCAGGGAATGACGGCGGCTCAAGAAGAATATCGTAATCTTCCTCGGCAAGCGTGTCGCCAGTCGTGACGTTCTTGATGCCCACCATGGCGGCGATGTCGCCAGCGTAGCAGCAATCTATATCCGTGTGCTGGTTCGCTTGGATCTGGATAAGACGCCCCACGCGCTCGGAGCGGCGGGTGCGGGGATTGTAAACGACATCACCCTTCTTGACGCAGCCTGAATAGACGCGGAAGAAGACCAGTTTGCCGACGAACTTGTCGCTCCAAAGCTTGAAGGCCAGCGAGACGAACTTGGCATTGTCATCCGGATGCGCTTCAATAAGAATGCTTCCATCATCAGGGTCCTGACCTTTTGCCGGCGGAATGTCGAGAGGGCCGGGAAGATAATCAATGACCGAATCAATCAGATATTGGACACCCTTGTTTTTGAAGGCTGAACCACCCACCACCGGGATGATCTTGTTCAGGATGACGGCGCGACGCAGAGCTGCTTTCACGTCTTGAACCGAGATGGGTTTTTCCTCAAGGAACATGGTCCCAATCTCGTCATCCAAATTGCAAAGCTCTTCCAAAAGGCCGGTATAAGCATTGTCCGCCTGGGTAATTTCCCCACCCTCAAGCTCGCGAACCGTGAAGGTTGAACCGAATTTGTCGTCATCGTTGAAGATGACTGCTTTTTTATTGATGACGTCGATCTGCCCACTGAGGTAATCTTCAGCGCCAATGGGAATCAGAATCGGCCAGGCATTGGCTCCGAGCTTGGCGCGAATATCGGTAACGACATTGGCGAAGTTCGCGCCCGTGCGATCCATCTTGTTGACGAAAGCGATGCGAGGCACGCCGTATTTTTCCGCCTGGCGATAGACAGTCTCTGACTGCGGCTGCACTCCAGCCACGCCGCAAAGCACAAAAATGGCTCCATCCAGAACGCGCAATGAGCGTTCTACTTCCGCCGTGAAATCCACGTGACCGGGCGTATCAATGATGTTGACGCGCATATCCTGACCTTCGCTCAACTTATAAATACCTTTTTCAGGCAGCTGCTTCCAACGAGTCGTGACTGCGGCGGAGGTAATTGTGATACCGCGCTCTTTTTCCTGCTCCATCCAGTCCGTGGTGGCCGCGCCATCATGCACTTCACCGATCTTGTGGATCATGCCCGTATAAAACAGGATACGCTCGGTCAACGTTGTCTTGCCCGCATCAATGTGGGCGCAGATGCCGATGTTGCGCGTGCGCTCAAGCGGATACTCGCGGTTTGGTGAATTGGGGTTGCCTGCCATGGGACGTAACTCTGTAATGAGGACTTTAGATTAGAAAAATATTACCAGCGGAAATGCGCAAAGGCGCGGTTGGCCTGGGCCTGCTTGTGAACATCATCACGTTTGCGGACGGCATTGCCCTGATTCGTGGACGCATCCTTCAATTCATTGGCCAGCGCACGGTGCATGGGAGTCCCCTTTCGTCCGCGGGCGTATCCAATTAACCAACGCATCGCGAGCGCCTCGGAGCGACCAGGAGCAACTTCAAGCGGCACTTGATAGGTCGCACCACCGACTCGGCGGGCCTTCACTTCCACGCGTGGCTTGGTGTTCTCGACAGCGCGATTCAGCAATTCAAGAGGATCAACCGCATCGCTTTTTTCATTAAGGAGATCAATCGCGGCATAAACAATGCGCTCAGCCAGGGACTTTTTGCCGCTGATCATGATTTTGCTGATCAAATGCGCTACAAGTTCGCTGTCAAAGCGCGAGTCCTTGTGAATCGGTTTTTCGTAAACTCTTTTTCTGCGGGCCATAATGCTTGAATGATGGAATTCAGAGGGTCGGTAAATTATTTCTTGTCGCCAGCTTTGGCGGCTCCGGCTTTCGGACGCTTGGCACCATACTTGGAACGACCACGGCGGCGGGCATCAACACCAAGGCAATCCAGGGTTCCACGCACAATGTGATAGCGAACACCCGGCAAATCCTTTACTCGTCCACCGCGCACCAGCACGATTGAGTGCTCCTGCAGGTTGTGACCTTCACCACCAATGTAAGCGATAACCTCGAACCCGTTGGTAAGGCGAACCTTGGCCACTTTGCGAAGCGCGGAGTTAGGCTTCTTGGGGGTGCGGGTCATGACTTGCAGACAGACACCGCGGCGTTGCGGGCAGATGGCAAGGGCTGGGGACTTGGATTTGGACGCCTTGGTCTGGCGGCCATGTCTTACAAGTTGATTGATGGTGGGCATAACGGTCTTGAATGATTTCACGCTCGCTCAGTCGAGACACGGAAAGACACGTCACCCTTTTGGGTTGCGCTGCTTGTCCGGGGCTGCTTCCGATAGGAAGACCCGCCGAAGCGGGCCTTTTATACCACCCCGTCGAAACGGGGCCGAGATTGTGGGGGCGGAGAATAATGATCCCAGCAAGTCTTGCAAGACCTTTTTTCAGTTTTGTTGAAGTTTTTTGAACACATTGGACGAGGAAAGCTTCGTGCCGGCAAGACTCAGGGTTTAAATTGCCATTAATTTACGGGCATGTTGACTCTCTACAGTAGTTTCTCCAGATTCAACACATGTGCAGATTTGAAACGTTGTCGCTGCTCTCTCATGGCGTATTTTGTCCTGTTGCGTAGTTCACAACTCATTGTCATTGCTCCATTCCTCTACGGCAAGTTCCATGCGCAGATGAAAGGGCACACCTAGTGTAGTGCGCGTGAAATAGTATAACAAACTAGTTGCACTTGATGTGTTAAGGTGTGGGCATGCGTCATGCCGTATCCATTGAACTAGGTCCTGA
>JAYVOH010000276.1:0-8989 GCA_043758025.1 Verrucomicrobiota bacterium | reverse complement strand
TTGCAAGGGGGATCGCTTTCTCTTATCAAATGCCTGTCAACCAGACCGCTGAAATCTTAACGATTTAACGGAAAGAAAAATTCCCCCTCGTTCCATCGCCTCCAAATAAAATCAGACGATGAGCATTGTCGAGCCTCATACCGTTGATCATTCCAGTTGCCGTATTGTGCCGCCAAAACCAGTCATTGGTGTTGCGACTGGCATCGAGCGTGATTGCTGAAGCTCCGTTGGTTTCAAAATAACCGAATGTAATACCGGGGTGTGAAGCATCTCCGGCCCATGAGCCTATATTGGCAACGTTCCCCTGGATGTCCGCTGTTCCGTTAACAGTGAGGTTTCCAGTAATTGTCTGATCTGCAGCTGCCGCGCGTTTGCTGATAATGTTAGCCGCAACAAACATGATTATTAGAATTTTTTTCATGGCGGTGGTATTGATGTTTTGTTTGACTATCTTAACATTCACGAATGCTGACATTTCACATTGCATTGGCAAGCATTTTATGGAGTGACAATGAAAAAATATTCATGCGGTCACTCTCTGCTCGGCGAAACATGACTGTGGAGACCCACTCTTGGCATTTGTGATTTTTTCTATGCATACATCCGGCCGTCATCGCACACAAATGTTGCGCAGCACCGCATTTTCCATCATCATCTGCATCAGATGAATGCCCCCTCCCAGCTCCCCCCCTTGCGCAGCGCCCTCGATCTTGAGCGGGTGCTGGAGTTTGAATTCGTCCGCGCCACTGAGAACGCGGCACTGAAAGCGATTACGTGGCTGGGACGCGGCGAGAAGGAACTCGCGGATGCCGCTGCGTGCGCCGCCATTCGCGGTGTCTTCGATATTCTCGACATCCGTGGCGAAGTCGTGATCGGCGAAGGCATCAAGGACAACGCGCCCGGCATTTTTATCGGTGAACATCTCGGCACTTGGAAATCAGGTTCGCCGCGCTTCAGCATCGCTCTCGATCCAATCGACGGGACTTCAAACATCGCCAAGGGGATGCCCAATGCCATCTCGGTCATCGCTGCTGCACAGGTGCCAGATGGCACCCCCAGCACCATGGTGAACGTGCCCAGCTTCTATTCACACAAAATCGCCTACGGCCCCCTAGTGAAAAATGCCATTCAAGAAATGGGCAATCCCTGCCTGTTGGACATGCCGATTGGCGAAGTCATCACGATTGTCGCCAAGGCGCTCGACAAGCATGAGCGCGATGTGGTCGTGGTTACGATGGATCGCCCGAGGCACGCGGATTTCGTCAAGCAAGTGCGGGCGGCGGGTGCGGCCTTGCGCATGATCACTGATGGCGATATTGCCGCCGCAGTTGCGCCCTCGTGGCATGACTCCGGCGTGGACTTGTATGTCGGCATCGGCGGATCGCCCGAAGGCGTGCTTGCCGCAGCAGCCTTGAAATGTCTCGGCGGCGACATGCAATTGCGCATGTGGTTCCATGACGAAATACATCGCTCAGAAGTAGCGGACATGATCGCCGCATCTGAATTGGATCGGGTGTTTCATTCGGACGATCTGGTCATCGGTGAGAGTGCGCTCTTCTGCGCCACTGGTATCAGCGACAGTCCCCTGCTGCCTGGCGTGAAACTCATCGGTCACCGCGCGGAGACCCATTCGCTCCTCATGCGTTCGCGCAGCGGAACCGTGCGGCACATCCACGCGGTGCATCAGCTCGACCGCAAAGTGGTTCCGTTGAGGGACACGTGATCGCGCAGACCTCATTCAGTTTCCAGCCATCGCACCACAGCTCCATCCGTGAAGATCAACGCGGTTCGGATACTCGCGGCATCCAGCCCGGCGAGACGCGCGACGGCCTTCTTATAAAGCGCAAGCTGTGGCGCATAGCCTTGGGCTTTCGCAGCCATTGAAGCTTCATCGCCAATCGAGTCCGTCTTGAAATCAAGAATCACCGCGTTCTTCCAGCCGCCATCGGGATCACGCTCCAAGACCACGCGATCCGGTTCGCCGCTGATCCAGTCGCCCTCATGAAGCATGTCGAACTTGCGTTCGATCCATACCGAATACGATGCGGATGTCTGCCTGAACCATGCTCCGGCTTCCTTGGCTTGCAGCACGCGCAACACCTGCCTCATCGCCATTTCATATTCCGGCTGTTCATGCAGTTGCAGATCCTGCCAGCGCAATTCCAATGCCGCCACGTTGCCATCGAACCATTCCACACATGCCAGCAACTCATGCACCAGCAGTCCCATCTTGCGTCCATGCTCGCGGCCGGGCGAGAGTAAGTCGGCACCACGGATGCGGAATGATTCTTCACTGGACGGTGTGCGTCGCGCGATACTTCGATTTACCTCACGGATCATCGATCCCAGAGTCTCAACTGAACCATCGGCAGGAGTGAACTCAATTTTTGCATGCGGCATCTCGAATTTCTCAAACCACTCCCGCTCCCCGGTTTCCCAGAGTGAACCACATCTCGCACCATTCAGTTCATACGAAGGTTGCGCGGTCCCTACGAGTCGCGCCCTCAGAATGTCCGCCTCATTGTTTGAGCAATTGCGCTCGCCCTCGGCGATGATGAGATACAGCCCCAGCCGCGCGCGCGTCACTCCAACATACAGCCGGCACAGCCCCTCAAAGGCCGCTCGCGCCTTCTCACGACTCAATGCCTGGGCCAGCGTTTCATCATGCTGCACCACGCAGGTTTCGGGCTTGTCGAGAATCCACTGCACCTGTCCGCGCTGGCCGCGTGAGACAAACATGCGATTGCGCGCCACATTATCCAATGCGTCGCCCTGCAACTCTGGCATGATGACCACGTCAAATTCCAAACCCTTGCTCTGGTGAATGGTCATCACCTGAATGGCCTTGGCATGAGCCGTGTCTTCACGCACTTTGTGTTCCTTGGCGAGTCGCAAAAAGACATCTGCATCCCGGCTGCCAGTCTCATCAAACTGCGCCGCGAATTCAAAAAACTGCGCCAGCCGTCGCACGGTAAATGAATCACACCCCGCGTGTGCGTCTTTCAGCCGCTCAGTCCATTCACGGGCAACCGCAAGAAATCCATCCGCCGCCACTGCTCCGCGAATCAAGGCACCGAGGCGGCCAGAGGTCATCCTTTCGGCGCGCAATCCCTCGCCCAATGGTGTCATCAGCAGATGTTTCCATGCTTTGGAATCGCCCGGATGCGCGGCGAGTTGAAACAAACTCAGCAACGCCAGCGTCGCAGGATTGTCCAGGGTGACAGCTTCCATGCTCTCACAAATCACTTCCATGCCGGGAAGCCGCCGCCGCAATTCCGCAGACAGGACGCGCGCCGTTTCATTCTTCCGCACCAGCACTCCGCAGGTGATTCCGCGCGAAAGGGGTTGAATTTTTTCAATCAATGCCGCCACGGTGGATGAGGCGGGATCATCATCAGTGTCCTCATCTCGCGGCGCCAGGAGCAAGGCCGCATGACCTTGCAGCGAAGCAACTTCCCCCGAGCAAAGATGCCCGTCGAAGTTCCATAAATCGCACACGCCGGGAAAACGTTTTCCCAGTTCCTCATCCGCACCCAAAAAGAGCGTGTTTACCAGCGACAAAACTTCAGGGCATGACCGATAGGATTCATTGAGCGGTTTCAAATTCAAACGCCCATCATCCCACGCTCTTTCCACATGCTTGAACAACTCCGGTTCCGCCTGTCGCCAGAGATAAATGCTCTGCTTCAAATCACCCACGAGGAAAACACTGCGCTCCTCCCCGGCATCCTGTCGCGCTTCCTCCAGCAAGGGAGAAAGCACTTCCCACTGACGCTCACTGGTATCCTGAAATTCATCGAGCAACCAATGATCATATCTCGAGTCCATGCGAAACTCCAAGGCCGTGCGCATCTGTTCCCACTGCGTATCCCAGTCTTTCACATTCTGATCCGCCGCGCGCAAACGCCCGGAAAGCAACCAGCCCAGATCACTGAATACCAGCCGCCCCGGCGAGCGAACCAGCCTGTGGTAAATCCCTTCATAAAGCCGCATCACATTAAACTGCGCCACGCTACGCCGGCCATGCACCCGCAAGGTGCGGGCGACGATGGCATCCAGCACGTCAGCCAGGGCCGAGCAGGATTTCGCATCCAACGTCGTGCGTTTCCACATCATCCATTCCACGCTCCCCATGCGCAGGCGCGCGTGCTCGCCGCGTTCTTCCTTCAGCATGTATTCGATCGTGGTCTTCGCAATCCTGTCGGCATCATGACGCGTTTCCGCTTCCTCTAAAAATTCCTTCCATTTCCCCGGCGCGCGTTTGTCGAATGCGCCCATGTCCAGTGCGCCATCGAGTTTCGCAACCAGGTCGCCCATGTCGGCTTCGGCCAGGGCGAGCTTCTCGCACCCCTCAGGCCAGATCATAGCCTCGCCGCCCCATTGATCCCGCGTGGGGCACTCGACAAAAAGATTATGCAGTTGCCCGATCCATTTCAGCAGGGTGTCAGCCGGCTTGTTTTGTTCGTTGCCACGGCTCGCGTCTTTCCAGGCTTCGCGCAATTCATCGAGAGCATCCTTCTGGGACAACCGCGTGACGGCAAGGAGCAATTCATCGAGCACGTCCTCGCGGGCCTGTGTCGCGTCTTCCTCCCCCATAAGCGCGGCCTGGCCGGTCAGACCCAGCTCGAACGGCAGACACTGCACCATCATGGCAAAGAAGCTGTCGATCGTGCCCAAGCGCAGCCGGTCCATTCTGCGCAAAATTTTTCGCAACAGCACCAGTGCCTTATCACCGGTGATCTCTGGCACATAATCTTTCGCCAGCGCCGGTTCCATGGCGATCTCCGCGAGCTTTTGCAGAATGCGCTCAAAGAATTCTCCAGCCGCTTTACGGGTAAAGGTCATGGCCGCGATGCGCTCCGGCTCTGCGCCGTTTGCCAGCAGCCAGAGATAGCGCCGCACCAGGCACCATGTTTTGCCGGAACCGGCGGACGCACGGATGATTTCGTTTTGCAGGGACTTCATGGCATTGGCCTCCATGCTTTTGGTTCGCTCACGGAAGCAAGGGCATCGCCGAGCAACAAATCTGCGTATTCGTCGTAGGCCACGTCTTCCGCAGGTGGCCAGAATAAGCCAGCGCTCATGCGCCGCACCGCTTCCTCAGCGCACCATTTCGCGGAAGCCAGCAATTCATCGTTCCATGTGGCGCCGGACTTCGCATCGCGTTTCCATTCTTTCAAACCAATGCCCTCCACTGTTGCCGGGAGACAAATGTAAGCTGCATCCACTGCGCTGGCATCCGGCCACTTCACGGTTGCTGCCAGCGCGTAGAGCGGAAGTTGCAAGTCCACCCAGCGCTGCGGTTTGCCATGCGCATCATCGAAACACTGCCATTGCATCAACTCATTTTCCAGATCACCCATGCTGGCCTTCCTGACATGTCCGCCAACTGGCCCACGTTCTGATGCGGAAGTTTTGTAATCGATGACGCGGATCGCACCGGTTTTTTCATTCCGGTCTACGCGGTCGATTTTTCCACTTAGGATAACATCGCCAATCTTAATGCTCCAATCTGGAGTGATCCGCTCCTCCGCCGCAATGATCCGCCATCCTTCCTCTATCAAGCCTGCCTGAACCCCGGCAAATTTTCGCAAGCGCTGGCGCATGGACTCCATCTGCAAGGCAACGGAAAACAAAGGCTGTTCGCCATAGGCGGCTATCATTCGCTGCTCCAGTTCAGACACGAGCCAGTCCGCAATATCTCCGGCATGACGAGAATCCTTCAATGCCCCGCCCGTCGCAAAAGCTCTCAAGACTTCATGGGTGATGTTGCCGATGTCGGCCGCTGAAAGCTCACGCTGCCCACTGTCCACTTCTTTGAGCCGCAGCACCTTCGCCAGATAGAATCGAAACGGACACACCAGATAGGATTTGAGATCAGACGGCGAAACTGATTTTTGCTTCCAGGATGCAAGTTCAGGCTGGAGAGTGAATGCCATGGTGCGTGCCGGGCGCGCGATAGTCGGCGCATGGGCAAGCTCATCAGGGAAAAGATATTTCACGCGCGACGGCAGATTTTTTTCAGCGCAATCCAGCAACAACCGGGAAGGGCGCAACACATCACCCTCTGAATTCACATGGCCAAAGATGACATGCAGACCCTCATCCGCGCGGCGTTGCTCATACATGGCGCGCAGCAAATAGGTGTCTCGCGCCCTGCGTCGCGCCTGACAGGAAAGTCCCAGTTTCTCGCGCACATGATCCGGCAGGAATGGATCCACCGTCACGACCCCGGGAACTTGCTCGTCATTAAATCCGGCGATGACCAGCCCGCGCGCCGGTTCCCACAAAAGTTCCAGCCAGCCGTGCAACACCAGATCGACCTCTCCATGCACATCACCCAGCGGCGTTTCCTCCAACGCTTCCAGTGCCAGGCCAAACCATGCTTCACCTTCACCCATGACATCCACTTCTCCGGCGAGATGAATCGCAATACTGAACAGGTCGCCAAAATGCCGGTCGCTCTCAGCTGAAGTATCAAATTCGCGCGAGCCATAAATCCATTCCAAAAAGGAGCGGACTCCATCGGCGGATGAAGATTGCGTCCAGAGTTCACTGCGAGTGGTGATGATCGACAGTGCTGTGTGAAGTTCTTTGAAATCCCCGTTCGACTGGCTCAGCGTCAGAGCATCTTCCAGCGTCGCAGGCAGATGTTTCGCGTGAAAGTCGTCGATCATTTCCAGTATTGCTGCCGGTGGTGTTCCAGTCTCGGAGCCAACCGCAGCGAGCACATCGTGATGCCGGAGAAATGGCAGCCATGCGCGCCAGGCCGGCTGGTGTTTCGCCCGCCATCCGTCCCGTAACACCTGCACCATAACATGCTGCCGCGCTGCACGGCCCGCAGGATTGTAAATCCGGGCACCGCCAGAGTTAAAGGTTCCCGCCAGCACGCTGTTGAGTGCCGGATCAGCCGAGCCAACTGCGAGATTGCATCCTTGTGCCGCTAATTTCTGAAGCAGTATTGCCGCGTGGCGAGCCTGATCTTCCGGCCCGGCGGCACGATGCATTTGTCCTTCAGTCAATGGAAGCACCACACCGGCGACGTCACCCCATGCCGATACCGCAGGAGCACCATACTGATCGAAGCCTGCACGCTTGTTTTCTGGGGCGTGGACAAAAATCTCCACACTTAGCGACGCGGAAACACCTTTCAGCCAGCGACGAAACAATTCCGGTGCATCGGGAACAGCAAACACCACCACACGCTCAACTCCTTCGGGAAGTTCCGCCATACTCGCCGCGACACGCTTTGCTTCCTGCATGTCCTCCTTGTTCCAGCGGCTGATGATATTCAGATAAGCATCTTCCAGTTTCGCCAGATCATGCCAGCGCAAATCATGGTCCATTCCGACAACCAATGGCCCCACATCCTTGATCAAGAGTCCACCCGCCCCCAGCGTGTGCCTCAGACCATGCAAAGTCTTTGCCACTGAAGCCGCCCAGACCGGGGATTTATCCTCGGGCGGATTTGGGAGCAAGCCGGGAAGCGCGGCCAGATTCGCCTCCATGAGCGCGCGCGACCATGCAAGCTTTTCAGAGAGCGTGGAAGCGATGCGAGCATGACTCACGCTTTGTGTCAACGCCAGTTCAGGATGCCAGACATGCGGCGCGATGACCGCGCCATCGCACTCCGAAGCGGCAACAGCCAGGGCCTCACGCAAGCGGCGAGATGCTTCTGCCGATGGAACAATGATGACGCTCTGCGAAAGATCGAGCGCACCCCCGTTCCAGTCACGGGTGAGTTCTGCCACAGCCTTCACCAGCACCGGCGCATCCCAGTCCCAGAAGTGTATTTTCCATTCCGCCATTCGCCTTGCATCATGAGGGCGTTCTCTGCACGTCGCTAGCGGAAGTGATTGAAAATAATCTGCCCTGTGTCATCGGGTGACAAGGATACATGGCCTCCTGACGCCGAATTCCGAGTGGATCACCTAGGAGATGACACACCCCTCTTGGAGCTTACGAAAAGTTCAACTGTGACGCCGCCCAGCACATCTTGGCGACCGACCGGCTCTTCTTGTAAAGCTCTCGAATGAAGTCATCACCTTCTGAAAACCAGTCCTATAGCGCCATGGTGCCTGATGAAATGTCACCGCTATTACGGTTCTACCATAATCTACACTTCGGATTCGCCAAACTGACTCTCAAGGAGTAACCGTGCTCAATGTCGAACGTGCGACCAGAAAAACATCCACTTGCCGAGGTCTTCGGCTTCCCCCCTGCGGCTAACGGAGCCTCCGCAGTGCGCCATCGCACGAAACGCTTATGCCCCTTCAATAACAAAGTTCCCAACTGCACGAAGGACAAAGCCCAAGACCCCTTGGCGTTTGCAGCGTAATTCACGGCAAAGAAATCGCCATAACCTGTCCGGTGCGTTTTCGTCAAGACTGGCTCATCGCAGATCACGCCGCCGACTTCTTTTTTCCGTCCGGCACAAACTGGACCGCGCTCACTGAGGTCCGTCTGAAGGACTCAGACGGCGGCTCCGCCGGAAACATTGATGTGGTTCTCTGCGCCTATGATGAAAAAGGGCTCGTTTATGATTTTGGCGCACTGGAGGTGCAGGCAGTCTATATCTCCGGCAATGTTCGCAATCCTTTCGCGCACTACATGGCCGACCCTGCCAAGCGCGCCAAAATGGACTGGACTCAAGAAGCAAATTACCCCCGCCCCGACTTCCTCTCATCTTCCCGCAAGCGCCTCGCCCCGCAGCTTCTTTTCAAAGGCGGCATTATCCACGCATGGAAGAAGAAATCCGCAGTGGCTATTGACGAAACCTTTTTCGCCACGCTGCCGAAGATTCCAGCGGTGCCCCGCGAGGAATGTGATCTCGCACTCCTTGTTTATAAGTTACTCCCGCCGGCTACACCAAAGGGTCAATATCAACTCGTTCTAGTGTAGTGCGCGTGAAATAGTATAACAAACTAGTTGCACTTGATGTGTTAAGGTGTGGGCATGCGTCATGCCGTATCCATTGAACTAAGTCCTG
>JAYVOH010000275.1:0-8996 GCA_043758025.1 Verrucomicrobiota bacterium | reverse complement strand
TGCGCAACATGATATGTGTCTCGCTTTTCACTGTCAGTTGATTTCGTTCCTGGTTTGCCACTGGCCGGTGAGCTTGAAAATCATTGGTCTTTGAATCGCATGGAAAAAGAGACGGACGAATCTATTTTGCAAAGGGTGGCAGCGGGCGATGACGCAGCTTTTGCCGCGCTCTACGATCGCTTTTCCGGGCGTCTCTATGCGCTGGCGCTTCGCATTTTGGAGGATGAGCAGGATGCGCGTGACGCCCTCCAGGAAGGCTTTCTCTATTTGTGGGAGAAGGCGTCGAATTTTGATCCTTTGAAAAGCAAGGCCTGCACATGGTCGGTCATGATCTTTCGCCACAAGGCCATCGACCGATTGCGTTCGCGTCGTCGGCGTCTGAAGCTCGCGGACATGGTGGCCCATGATCTGATTGAGGTTGATCGCGTTAATCCCGAGGCGGGGGATCAAGTCGCCGCCAGGGCCGATGATGCCGCGGCTGTGCGACGGGCGATGAAATCACTCCCTGATGAACAGCGCAAATGCATTGAGTGGGCATTCCTCCGCGGATTCACTCATTTGCAGCTTGCGGAATTTTTCGGCCAGCCACTCGGCACGGTAAAGACAAATATACGCCGCGGCCTGCTCCGGTTGCGCGACACCCTGGGGGGAGGAGAATCATGACGGAACATCAGGAAGAACAGGCTGCACTTCATGCACTCCACATGCTCGACCCACATGAGTCACGCATTCTGGAGAGTGAGATGCGAAGCGATTCTCGGTTGCGTGAATGCGTGGCCGAGCTGGAAGAATCCGCAGCCAAGATCTCGTTTCTCCTGCCGGAGCAGACACCTCCGCCGGAGTGCCGGCGTGAATTGTTGACCGCATTGAAACAGCGGAGAAGGGCCAATATGGCGGCCATATCCACGCCCTTGCGCATTTTCCGCAATCCATGGCTGGCCTGGGCTGCCGCAGCCGGACTGGCCATTGCCGCCGTTGGATTGTGGAATGCCAGCCAAAGTCTCAGTTCGAAAATCGTCTCCCTGAGTGAGAGCGAAACTTCCGCCAAAAGCGAAGCAGCGAAAGCCAGAGAAATCAACGATACTTTGAGCAGCAGCCTCATCGAAGCTGACCATGAACTCGCTCACGTCAAAAGTGAACTCAGAGCGAAAATCACTCGCCTAAATGAGGCCGGTCAGGTCGCGCGCATGGAGGCGGTGGTGTTGCGTTCGGTGAGCAAGCGATATGAAGAGGGGGTCGTCCTTGTCATCTGGGACTCCGAAAAGAAGGAAGGAAAGCTCAAGCTCGACAAGCTGCCCCCTGCGCCTTCGAACAAAGATTATCAGCTTTGGGTTCTGGACAAAAAAACGCCCGGTGCGCCCGTAAGCGCCGGTGTCATCAAGGTGGACCAGCGCGGTTTTGCCACGGTGACATTCAAACCGGCGGTAGAGGTATCCGAGATGTCGAAGTTCGCCTTGAGCCTGGAGAAGCAGGGCGGCGTGCCGCAGAAGTCCCAGGATGGCCCCATCGTCTTCATCGGCCCTTGATGGCCAGGAGTTGTTCAATGCGCCGATGAGTCAGGAATCATCGCATTGGTTGCACGCGCGAAGGAGCGTGTCATCATGGCCTGATCATGGAGGAAAAGGCGCGTCGCACTCAAGCCCCGGCAGGACAATGGTCCGCCGCAAATCCGGCTGATGCTGTGTCCGAAACCCATGCGAAACCAGGGAACGTGTTTCGTCCCGATTCAAGATGGCATTCACCGCGCGTTCTCACCTTGCTGCTTCTGGTCGTGCTGTCTTTTCTGGGGCTAACGCTGATTTATCTTAAGGACGAGCCGCCCCCGTGGGATGACGATCTGGTGAATCCCATTTTTACCGAGCAGGCCCAGGACATGTCCGCGCCGGTGCGCATGAAGGCCATGCTCGCCGCCGCTGCCATGATGCCCGACAATGCCGCAGCTGCTAATGCACCCTGGGAGGCGGACATCGAAAAACTCGGCGCTTTGCTGGAAACACACGGCAAAGTTCTGGATAATCTTAGCGATCTGCTGGAGGAGAAGCAGGATGAATGGGATCCCCGCAGCATGTTGTGGAAGATTGAGGACTTTGGCGCAGATTATTCATGGCAGAACGTAATCCGGCTCAAAGAAGCGGAGGTCGTGCATCTGGCCCGGCGTGGACAGGAGGAGGCGGCCTTTCTCTCCGCAATGGATCTCGTGGTGTTGGGCTGTCTGCTGGAGCGGCTTGATGCCTGGCCATCATTCATGGATCGCGCCCTGGAAATTCATGAACATGGGACAATCATGCTGGCCAGGTTGCTGGCGCGCACGCAGTTGGGTGAGGCAAAATTGAGCAGGCTTCAGGAGCAGGAGTTCAAGCCCTGGTCGTTGAGCGTGGAACGCCTCAATGAAGCCATGAATGGTTTTTACTCATTTGAACGAAAGCTTCTTCTTGGCGCTCCGGAGGGCGAGCCTCCGCTGCCTCCCGGCTATTTGCCTGCGCGCTCCGGTTCGCGCTTTTTCTTCAAGCCGCTCGCCACATTGAGATTGTTTGCCGAGAGTTTTCACGAACTGAAAAACCACACGTCACATATTGTATTCACGCGCACAGACCAGATCGAGGCCCGGCTGCAACGTCGCGCCAACTCGGGCGGCATCATCGGCAGTTCCAATCGCTCCGGAGCTGACTATTATGCCACACGAATCCGCATTTATACGTCACTGCCCGATCGCAACGCCCTCGAACGCGCGCGTCATGCGGTCGTGCTGGCACTCTTTGGAGTCCGGCGTTTTGTGCAGCAGGAAATGCGGCTGCCGGCCCGGCTGGAGGATTTGGTGCCGAAATATCTGTCAGCCCTTCCGCTTGATCCGTTCTCGGGAGAGCCGGTGCGTTACAACGCCTCCCGGGGTTTGATCTACTCCGTAGGCAAGAACTTGAAGGACGAAGGGGGAAGGCCGACAGGGGTGCCAATGAGCGATACGGACGAACCGACAGCGGAGATCGGCATCGGTGTGGGCCGGGCGGGCCAGTGATTTATTATCGGGAATCATTTTTCTTTGCACACAAAGCATCCTTCGGTTGTCGTTTATCAGTTGAATGGCCGCTCATTTTTCCAACGCATCTGACTGGCGCTCCTGGTATGCCGCACATGCCGCGCGCCTTCTGCTCTTTGTCAGGCACTGGCTTCCAGAGCGCGCCGATGCTGAGGACGCAGTCCAATCGGGGTTTGTGAAATTTTGGAAGCACAAACCGCATCCTCGTGATGACGATGTGCCCCTGCTCTATGCGGCGGTTCGCAGTGCCGCCTTGGATATGCTCCGCTCCAGGGGCCGCCGCGCCAAGCGTGAGGAGGCGGTCATGCTGGATGCAGATGACTGCTGGTGGGATGCGGACACGATTCAGGAGCGGGAGCGCGCGGAACAAATGCAGCGCGTGCTCGCGAAACTCCCCGAGGAGCAGCGGGAGGTGGTGATGCTGAGAATTTGGGGCGAAATGACCTTTGCGGAAATAGCGGAAACGCTGGACGAGAACATCAATACCATTGCTGCACGTCACCGCTATGCGCTCGCTGCATTAAAGAAACTGCTGCCGGAGGAATGCCATGAACGATCCTGAATTCGAAAACAAACTGCGCGGACTTCGGCCTGCATTGCCCTCACTTTCTCTTGAGGGGCGCATTGCCGCCGCATTGCCGCAGCCCCCAACCGCACGGTTCTCGTTTTCCGCATGGCTGGGAGAGCGTCTGCTCTGGACTGCCGGCGGCGCGGTCGCGGTCTGGATGCTTCTGATTCAATTCGGACCAGCGCATATCAAGAAAGCGGAGCAACCCGCTTCACCGGTGGTCTCTGCGACGCGGGTCACGGAGGAGCCTGCCGCATGGCTGGACGGTGGCGTGCAACTGATCGGCGGCAACACGCCCGCCCGCCTGCTTCATCGCCAGGTCATCGAACGCCGTCAATCAAACGACGGCACGGTGCTGGTTCAGGTGCCGCGCGAAGATGTCATTCTGGTTCCTGTGAAACTGCATTGATCCGCCTTTTTAAACCCTGTTAACAAACACATCATGAAATCCAATCTGAGCACAATCTTGGTCGCACTGGTTTTATCGGTCGGGCGTGTTCTCGCTGAAGAATCCGGCAAGGCTGATCCTGAATCCTGGACTTCCGCCACTGAATTTAAAGCCGGACCGCTGGCCCTCTCGGTAACGGTGCAAGGCGACCAGGGTGGCAAAGCAGCAAAGACCCCGTATCTCGGTGTCGCCACTTCACCACTGTCCCCGCAACTCCGGGCGCAGATAAATTTGTCGGAAGGCATGGGTTTGAGCGTCGATATGGTGGCCAAAGACAGCCCTGCGGAAAAAGCAGGGATCAAGAAGTATGATGTCTTGAAAAAATTCAACGATCAGATGCTCTGCGCCCAGGAGCAGCTTGCTGTCCTTGTGAAAGCGGCGGGGAAGGGGACCAAAGTCACGCTGGTGGTGCTGACTGGCGGGAAGGAGCAAAACATGGAAGTTACCCTCGGCGAGCATGATGCCCCCGAAGTCGGCAAGGCACTTTTTTCCATTAATGGAGCGCCCGGTGTTTCGGTTCAAGTGCAAGACCTCGACAAGATGTTGCAGCAGGGAGTCATGGAAAACCTTCTGCCAGAGATTTTGAAATTCAGCACGGGAGGGAATTCTGGAAAGGCTGGTTCTGCGGGGATTCAGCAGAACTGGGATGAACCCAAAAAGAAATTGGAGCAAAAGCGCAAGGAATTGGATAGTCAGATTGAAGTCGAAATCAAAAACAATAGGAACGCATCAAGGGCTGGAGAAAATTCCAGTTCAGCCCGGGCGCAGGCCTTTTCAATCTACCCTGATATCAATGCCCAAAGCATGATCAGCGTTACCGATGCCGATGGAACGGTTGAAATAAATCAATCCAACGGAAAGCGAACAGTGAAGATCAAAGATCCTTCAGGTCAGGAAATCTATGCTGGCGATCTGAATAATGAGGCGGATCACAATGCGGTGCCGGAAAAATTCCGTGGCAAAGTCAGCAACGTAGCTGGAAAAATCAAAATCGGAACCGGGGTTAACATCAAAAGCGGCACTGTCAGGAAATTTGAGCCGGAAGCCGCCCCGCCAGCAACCGGTGGCGCGGAACGTTGAGGGCAACTATTTCTTCTCTGGTATCGGAGTCAGTTTCACATTCCGAATCGCCGCAGATGTCTGATACGTGGTCAGAGACAGTGGTGCAAAATCTTCAATGGGTCCGGAGCGCAGGCCGATCTTTCGCCCGGTGATTTCTGCTTCGATGATCTTCTCTTCATTGGCCCAGACGGTGATGGCCTCTGGCGTGACGCGCACCTTGATGTGGTGCCATTTTTTATCCCCCCATTTCCGATACTGGCTGGTGGAGTTTTCAGATGCGTCCAATCCGTCGATGCAACTGATGCCCGTCACGCTGCCGCTCCAACCGCCACAGACCAGGGTGGCGCAGGTTTTGAGGTTGCCGACCGGAAAGGTCAGACCGCAGAAAAAATCACTGCCGTCGAGCCGCTGGGCCTCCAAGGTAATTTCATAGTTAGTCACCGGAATTTTCCCTGTGTTTTTGAAAACAGCCCCGGTCAGGCTTTCGCCAGTTCCTAGCAACAGTTGCCCATCCTTCACTTCCACTTTCCCACTGCCTCCAGCTTCCACGACCTGCCAGTCGTTGAGCGACTTGCCGTCAAAGAGGATGATTTCAACTGGCTTGTCCGCACCCGGCAAGGCGGCGACGAAGACCAGTGTTGAAAAGAGGAGCCATAATTTCATGCAGCCATGTTAATCTCAAATGACGCAGATGGGCAATGAAGAAAGCGTTGGAGAAACGCCCGGCGCATGATAAGAACAGTTCGCATGAACCGATTCAAAATGACCCTGCGCCAAGTGGCCGCATTCGCCGCTCTGCCACTGATGATGCTGACGCTGAACAGTTGCAATATGATGGGCAGCCAAAGCGGGCAATACTCAATCAATTACGATCCGCCGGCGCATCGCCCGCAGAATCCTCGCAACGTTCGCGTAAAAGTAAGCACCTCCAAGCAGCGCATCTATGTGGTCGAAGGCAATCGCGTCTTGCTGGCCACACCGTGTTCTGTTGGTGACGCGCAGCATCCGACACCTCCCGGCAATCACAAGATTTATGCCAAGACCTTCAACCGCCGATCGCATTCATACGGCGAGTATCCGATGCCGAACTGGTGCGAGTTTGCTCCCGCCTATGGGTTCCACTGGGGCTTTGTCAAACCTTACCCTTGCACCCACGGCTGCATCCGCATGCCCAAGATGGCGGCCGCCAAGTTCTTCAATCTCGTGAGCATCGGCACTCCCGTCAATGTTTCCAGTTCGCAGCCAGAAGACGCCACCATCGGCGCCAGCCTTCCAGTGCTTGATGATACCAGTCTGGCCAATCCTCCGAATTCTTACATGATGAGCAATCAGGTTTTCGAAGACGCCAAGTATAAAGGTGCCATCTATGTCGATTGAGCCGCCGTAACCATTTGTTGAATGTCCGCCACTGAAACCAAGTCCCGCCGCGTGAATGTCCGCACGCCGGAGGTGATGGCGCGCGTTCAGGCGGAGGTGGAGACTCACTATCGCAGCGTGCTGGTGGAAAATCTGCGCCGCGCTGGTGGAGTTCTCACGGTTGGAAACACCACCATCCGCCTCGCGAAGGACTTTGGATTTTGCTACGGCGTCGAGCGTGCGATTGATCTTGCGTATGCCGCGCGCAAAGTATTTGCGGATCGCAAAGTTTATCTGCTGGGTGAAATCATTCACAACCCCGAGGTCAATCGCCAGCTTACGGAAATGGGCATCATTCGCATTCCCATCAGCCAGCACGATGAGATCGCCGCGCAAGTGGAACCGGAAGACGTGGTCATCGTGCCCGCTTTCGGCGCGGAAACGCGCATCATGAATCTCATCAGCCAGCGCGGTTGTTTGATTGTGGACACCACCTGTGGAGACGTGATGAGTGTCTGGAAGCGGGTTCGTGGTTATGCGAAGCAAGGTTTCACTTCCATCATTCACGGCAAAGCTTCGCATGAAGAAACCCGTGCCACATCCAGCCGCGCCATGGGCGAGGACGGCAAGGGCCACTTCCTGGTGGTGCTCACGCTGGCAGATGTGGATTACGTATGCGAATACATCCGGCATGGCGGAAATCGCGAAGAATTTCTCCAACGCTTTGCTGGGTCAATGTCCGACGGATTTGATCCCGATATCCAGCTGGCGCGGGTTGGCGTGGCCAATCAGACCACCATGCTCAAGTCTGAAACCGAGGAATTGCAGCGCCGTGTGCAGCAAGCCATCGTGGATCGCGATGGCCCCGAAATCGCGAAGAAGAACTTTCAGGTCTTCGATACCATCTGCGGAGCCACCCAGGAGCGGCAGGATTCACTTTTCGACATGCTGCGCAAGCCCATGGATGTGCTTCTCGTCGTTGGCGGTTACAACAGCTCCAACACCACGCATCTGGTCGAAATCGGGGAGAAGGAACTGCCGACCTTTTTCATTCGCACGGCCGACTGTCTCAAGAGTTTCACGGAGATCGTTCACTTTGATCTGCATTCAAAATCCGAGCAGACCAGTTACTCAAGCAAGCTCTCCGGCACCGGCCCGGTCGTGGTAGGAATAACAGCGGGTGCATCCTGTCCGAACAACCTCATTGAGGATACCATTGTGCGAGTATTCGAGCTGCGCGGCGTCTCTCCCGGTGAAGTTCAGGAGGCTGCAAAGCTGGCCGCCGCCTAGCGCATAACGGTAAAATCCTCTTGCGGCATTCTCCGGTGCGTGTATTCACTTGGCTGTCGATTTTCCGACTCATTCGCGCGATTAGCTCAGTGGTAGAGCATTACCTTGACATGGTAGGGGTCGCAGGTTCGAACCCTGCATCGCGCACCATTTCCCCGTTTTGACGGGGAGGGACAGATTGGGGTGATGCTTACACCCACTCCGCACACAGCAGCTCGGCCTGCGCCAGCACAGTCTTCACAGCTTCCTCTTGAAGGTCCGGCGGGTAGCCGTGTTTGTTCAGGATACGTTTCACCATGACCTTGATCTTGGCCCGCGCACTTTCGCGGAGCGTCCAGTCGATGGTCACGATCTTCTTCACTTGGGTGATCAACTCCGCAGCGATCACTTTCAGTTTCGCATCGCCCATCGCAGTTACGGCGGAATCATTCGCGGCGAGGGCGTCGTAGAAAGCCTTCTCGTCATCCGTTAGGCCCATCTCCCTGCCTGCCTTCGTGGCGGCGTCGAGGTCCTTCGCGAGTTTGATCAGCTCTTCGATGACCTGCATCGTGCTGATGGCGCGGTCAGCCCCGAAGGGGCGAGATATGCCAGCCCAGGGCAACGCCCTGGGATCGATCGCCAAGAACATCCCAAGGCCTGAAAGGGCGAGACAACGGTTGTGCCGCCCCTTCAGGGCTTTGATCTCATAGGGACGCATACCCAGGGCGGTGCCCTGGGCTGGCATGTGCCGCGCCGTTGGCGCTCAAATCGAGGATGTGCTCCTGTCCGGCGGGGATGGAGGAAAGTGCGAATGCAGAAGTGCGAATTACGAAATTCAGTCAGTTCGACATTCCTCATTCGTCATTTGCCCCGGCCACATGTCACGCACGATCACGATCTTGAAGGGGTGGGTGGCGACCTTGAACTGGTTCGCCCGCTTGCGGCACTACAGTGTCCCCGCTTCCAAGAAGCTGTAATAGCCCGTCCGGTTGAAGATGATATGGTCGAGCAGGTCGATGCCGACGATGGCTCCGGCGGCTTTGAGTTGTGTGGTGATCTCGATGTCGCTGGGCGATGGTTCGAGTCCGCCGCTGGGGTGATTGTGGGCGACGATGACGGCGGAGGCGCGGTCGGAGAGAGCGTCGGCGAAGTCCTCGCGGGGATGCACGGGGCTGCGGTCGATCAGGCCGATGGACACCACGCGGATGTTCAGAATCTCGTTCGCACCGTTGATGCTGGCGCAGAGGAAATGCTCCTGC
>JAYVOH010000274.1:0-8998 GCA_043758025.1 Verrucomicrobiota bacterium | reverse complement strand
AAGGGTTTCTCGGCACCTTCCAGCCAAAGCAGATTGCCCAGCGTAGAGGTTCCGCCTCTCGTCAACGGCATCCAGGAAGCCGTGCGGAGGGCTGTGGAGGTCTCTTTCTCGGGGTTCCCGATAGGCCCTAGATAATGCAGAATTAACTTGGCGAACCGTGATGGTCCCGTCTGCTTGCAGGCCAGCCTGATGATGCCGTTGTGTGTGAGGATATTCGGTTTGAACAACTCCTGCTGCCTCGTCCCAACATTCGGGGCAGTGCTGCGCTTTACGATCTTCGCGTTCTGGCAAAGCTCACGCCATGCCTCCGCCAATTCGTCTGGCAGAGATTCCGTCGCCTCTGGTGCCAGCCAGACATCGTCATCAAGAGTGGTGAATTGATTCTCGCCGTATTGGTGAATCAGCAATCTCCGAAGCAACTTGTTGTCCGCGTCCGGGTCGGAGTGCGTGCCTTCGTTCAGGTGCGTGAGCAGGAAGTCGTGGAAGGGGGCAAGCTGCAGGGTAGCGACATCGGCATTGACCCCGCCACAGAGTTTGCGGAAGGATTCAGCACCGCACATTCGGAGGTCTAATGTGCATTTCTGATCATCGTTGATTCCAGGCGCAAACGAAGAGTCCACCAACTGCCATGATCGCTTCTGATGGTCGAGCACCGTGTGAATGACGTTGTTCCACTTTGCTGTGGAATCGTTTCCAGCCAGACGAAGGTAGATCGTTCCGCCAGCGCGGCGATGGCCAGGGTTGCCGTGGATCAAGAAACGGATCGCCTGCTTGACCGACTCATCCGATGCGTCAGCAAGCAACTGTGCAATCAGCGCGATTCGTGTCTGTGTCCCTCCCTGTTCAGTTTGTTCGAGAACCAGCTTTGCGGCGGCTTTCGTATCGAAATGGCGAGCCGAGATTCCCGGCGGAACTGAGCCGACCATAAACCATGCTTGGGCTTTGGGGCACGCATCCTTGAAGCACTCCTTCAACTCGGTATCGCCTCCTGTGAACAGATGTTCCTGTTCGGCGTAACCACGGAGATCAGAAGCCGAGACCACTTTCAGCATCGCACAAATCGGTGCCACCTCGTAAATCGGCAGGCCATCCCACAGATTGGGATTCTTCGCCGCAAGCTGATCGCGGCTCGATAGGAGCCTCGTCAGATACTTCCGGGTATCAGGATGTGCAGCCAGCGCATCCTTCTGAATGGCATGGCAGAACCACTCAAGGTCTTGGACATTCCAATTCGCGGTCAGGTCATGCGCCGTGAGCACTGCGCTCCCCGCAACAAGAATAGTCCGATTCAAGCCAGCGTTCTGCAACAATGAAGCGACAACCCGCTCCACGTCGGCGAGTGCGAAGTCCAATCGTGGAAAAACCAGCGTGCTCTGCGCTGAATCGAGAATCTGCCACCGCCAAGCGCCAGCGTTCAGTGAGCGTGCGAATGACTGAGTTTGGCAAACCGGCTTGCGGTAAGTTTTGAACCATTCCGATTTTCGGAGACAGGTGACGACGGCTTCAATTTGATCATCGGTAAAGCCTTCACCCTTGAAGCAGCTTTCCAATGCTGAGGGAATGAGGGGCAACAATCCATTGCGAGAGGTCGCCAGCTCCTTGTTCCATGCAATCTTAATCCGCTTCGGATCATCTTCGCGGGCATCCCGAAAGCCATCAGCGGCTCCATACACTGAGGTCCGGTCTTCGCTCAGGAAGAAATAGCCGTGAAGAAACAAGTGGAGATCATACCCTAAAGACGGCAGTCGATCTTCCAGATTTGGTCTGTTGCCGACTGGAAGAAAGACATTCCAGAAAAGCCTGATAGCACCTGTCGCTCCTGCGACGGTTTTCGACGCAGTCACAGCAACCGATGCCTCCCACTTTGCCTTATCGGGGACTGACCGTTCCCCTGTCTCAGTGATTTCAAAAACCTTGGGCCACGATGCCTTGCCCTTCCATTCTTCTGCCAGCTCCGACGACGGTTGGATGTTACTTTGGTAGTAGCGGACCGCTGGTGAAACCTGGGCTTCTTCTGGATCGTGAATGAATTCGAGAGCATCGATCCCGTTGTGAAAGGTGACGTTCCGAAGTCGTTTCAGAAAGATCAACGCTTCACCAAGGCTGGGTGTTTTGTGTTCGATGGCTTTGCGCAGACTTTCCGGGCAGGTGCTTGAATCGCCGGGAAAGGCGTCAGTGCCTTCAACAATCGGATTGTTGTTCGTTACGAGGTCGCGGCGGCGCAAAGGAATCCAGACGGCGAACCATTGTTGGAACTCAGGAGCAATCTTCTTCACCACATCACCCATGCGATCCCAGTCTCGATGGTCACCAGTAATCTGCCATTCTTGATACTGTGGAGGAAGCCACGGACAAAACAGTTCCCGCAATGTGGGGTCATTCCCACTCTCCAGGAAGAAGAATGCTTCACAGACGTGGAACACCGCTTTCATCCCGAGGCCAAACCTTCCAATTCGTTCATTGTCTCCCGCTTTGCTGCCCATGCCCATGCGCATCAATCCGTCGCGGTCTTTCTTGGAGAACGGGCCGTCATTGATCACAAGCAATGCCGGTCCGCGAAGTAGCGGGTTCTCGAAGGCGCTATCTGGTTCCGGCTTATACCACTGGAGCCGGAGCCTCACCGGTTTATCATCCTTGCGAGCGTCGTCGGCGTTTTGAATGAGTTCTTTGATGAACGCGAAACCCTCTTCGTAATGCTCCAGCAGACGCCGGATGGTAACGATGTGTTCGAGCGGATGAGTTTCAGGTGCGGCCATGTCTCAAACTATTGCGGTAAATGTTGCTCTGAAGCAGTGGGTGAGTGGCTTGACCAGCCAATTCCTCATACCACCTCATATAGGCTTCGGTAGCCTTGGCGACTTGGGCTTCTCGGAAGAAATCAGGCATGAACAGTTAGAATGAGCGGTGAGTATTTAGCCAAATGTGTAGAAGCACAGGTGTGTTACAACTCAAGAATTGATTTTTACACATTTTTGCAACGACGCTGTCGATGAATGATCGCTTGGTTAGATGAGCTTTGAAGGCCCATTGCAGTCGACGTGAGGAGGATTGATCGAGTGAGAGCTTTTTCACATCGGCTGCTACGATTTCTTATGCAATTTCCTCGGTGCAGACTCGAACTCGTCCGGCAGACGAACGCCCCATATCTCCGGCTTTTCCTGTTTCGTGGAGTCAGCCTTGGGCGCGAGGAAGTGGAAAAAGTTGCCGAAGGAGATGCTGCATTGCAGTCTTCGCTGATGGGCGTCAATCTTGGGGTTCACTTGCATGATGGCTTTTGTGAAGGGGATGCGGCGCTTGATCTTCTGGGCTTCGTCGCGGGCTTCTTCGAGGCTGAGTGATTTGTTTTTCACCACGGCATCCAGCTTCTCCAAGTCCTCGCGGGTGACGGGTTCCCACAAGGCGCGGTATTGCTCGGGCGTGACCTCTGCGGCGACGGCATTGACCCACTTTTTATTTTTTCCGTCCTGCACCCAGAAGCCGAGGATGAGCAGAAACCGTTCGCCTTTTTCCGCGACACTGAACTGCCGCAAGGCATCGCCCATGTCCACCGGCGCGCCGTATTTGATGGCCTTGGGATTCGCGGGAATGCCGCCGTGCTCTTTGTTGAACTCAGCGGGCACGTCCCATTTCTGAGTGTAGCTTTTCGGCTTGTAGCCGTTGAAAAAAGTGTCGCGCACCCACTGCTCAAAGAGGACGCCGTGATGCTGGACTTCATCGGCCCGACTGAAACCGGAGATGGCGGCCAACAGTAAGACGAGGAAGGCGCGCTTCATGGTGCAGGTTCACAGTTTCTTGATCAGCAAATCCTTGAACTGCACGGGATCGTCGTGACCGGCCAGACCGAAGTAGCCGCTGGTGCGGTTTTTGCCGGGGTGTTTAGCCTTGGCCATGACGGTGGCCATGTCCACTTTGGAAAGGTCGCAGTCGAGAATGACGGTGCCGTTGAGTTCGACCTTGATGGTGGAGCCTTTGACGGTGACTTCCTCAAAGTTCCATTCGCCAATGGGATGCTGGTAACCGCGCGCGGCGGCTACCATGCCGTAGGCGGAGCCGTGGACCTGGCGGGGATCGATCTTTCCTTTTACTTTTTCGTAGTTGTCGTCAAGCACCTGAAGTTCTGTCATTCCATCGTAAGCGGTGTTGCCATTGCCGGGATAGCGGATGGCGAGACCGTTGTTGCCGCCGGGTGGGAGCTTGAATTCAACGCGGGCCTGGAAGTCTTTCAGCTCGTTGTTCCAATAGGGCGTGCCGTCCTTGTCCCGCAGCCAGACGATGTGGTCGTCTTCGACCTTCATGACATCACCGGGTGATCTGGTGCCGTTGTCCATGATCCAGCCCTCGAAGTCTTTGCCATTCCAGATGGACTCGTAACCTTCGTGGCCTTTGCCGGCGAGAATTTTGCAGGCTTCATCGCTGCCGATCTCCCGGAGATAGATATTTTTCCAACGGATCTCGCTGCCGTGAGTCTGGAGCTGGATGGGGCCGCGTGGCAGAATGGGGCGGCGTTGTTCTTTGGGCAGCTTCTTGTCAAAGTAGTTTTCCAGAATGGCATGATCGACAACCTGCTTTTCATTGAGCCAGACACTGACGCGGGAACCGATCATAAGAATGCGAAGATGATTCCATTCGCCGAAGGGTTTGTCCGCCAGCAGGAGCGGGTCTTTGCCGGGGGAGTCTTTGTCGTTGTTCCACAAGCCGCCGGAGCCTTTGTCCGCGCCGAGTTTGAATTTCTCTTTCTCGGTATAGTCCCAAATTTGCACTTGAGGCACACCACGCAGGTAGATGCCGCTGTCGCCGAGGGGCTGCATTTTGTAATCCACGAACAACTCGATGTTGCCGTAGTCTCTGTCCGTGGTGAGGTAGAGACCTTTGCCGTCATTGACGAGTTCTTCGTTCTCCACGCGCCAGTGAGCCTTCACGCTTTCCTCAGAATTTTTGCTCCGCCCCTCAATTGACTCCTTTTTATATGTCGCCAGTTCCTCGGGTTTTATTGCCAGCATCTCACGCAGATCACGTGTGCCCCAGCCGAAAAACCCGCTCAAGTCTTTGCCATTCCACAGTGCCGTAAAGCCTGATGGCGGCTCGTTATCGGTAGCGTGGAGGAGCCGTGATAATAAGCCGATGGCAAGAAATGTGAGCGAGCGTTTCATGGAGTTGTTTATATAAAAATAGGGAAGCTCAAAGCTTTTCATTTAGTTTCAACTAAATACTCAGCCAGGAATGCGAGCGCCCTGTATGAAGTGCGCGACCTTCTCCAGATTCTTCACGCCCGGTGTGGCGTCCTCCACGCCGCTGGCGACATCTACGGCATAAGGCTGCACGCCCTTCACGGCTTCAGTAACATTCTCCGGCGTCAATCCGCCTGCGAGCCAGAGCCGTCGTTCGGGATAAAGAGCTTTGAATTCCAGCGCAAGCCTCCATGGGAAAGTTTCGCCGATGCCGCCGCGCTGTCCGGGGTGATAGGCATCGAGCAGGATATCTGTCACCGGGTAATCGGCGATGCGTTTGAGCGAGTCCGCATCGCGCACCTGAACGGCCTTGATGATCTTGAGACCTCGTCCGATAAGCCGCTCACAGAAGTCCGGCGATTCGTCACCGTGAAGCTGGAACATGGAAACCAGCCCGGACTCCGCCAGCTCCTCCAGCTCGAAGGGATCGGGATTCACGAAGACACCCACCACCTGGATGCTGTGGGGCAGATCCGCCAGCCACAAGGCATTGGCGGGCGGCAGGTAACGCTTCGATTGCGGCCAGAAATTGACCCCAATCAAATCAGCACCGAGCGCGGCGATTTGTCCGGCCTGATCTTGCTGAGTGACGCCGCAGATTTTTACGAGTGGTTTCAAGGCCGGAGGTTAAGGTGATTTTGTTGGCAACGCCGTGCCCGTGACATTGAGCAGGGCATCCAGATTCAAGGGCAGAGGCACGGAGCCGCGCACGCGGGCATCGCGTTGTATTTCATGAAAGGCGGCGGATTCCTCGGGGCGCGTCAGATAGATGATCGCCGGTGCGGTCAATGATCCCGCGTGAAGTCGTGGATACACCCGCGCCAGGAGGCGGTCCAGCATGGCCCCGCTCATGTCCGGCAAGTTGATGGCGAAAATAAAGAGCGCATACTCGCGCTGAATTGCGCGCTCGTAGGCATGCTCGGCAGAGGCGGCATCATCCACCTCGCAATGACGGAAAGCCGTGAGCGCCTCGCGGATGAGGCGGCGGTTGGATAGATTCACATCCGCGACGAGAACGCGCGGCGGTGCTGCTGGCAGAGTTGCGGACATGGCGCACCATGCAGGGGCATCGCGGCAGGTTCAAGGTGGAGATGAACGAAGCTGGCTATCCTCAGTGAGGCACATTGTCATCTCCCATTTGTTGCTTGCCTGTAACCAAATAAGCGCTGCCCATTTCCATTCTAAAGCATTGGAGAACATTGAAATGAATTGTCTCACAAACTGCGGAAATTTCCTGGTATGCTCCAGAGCATGGCTAAAGCTTGCCATGTTGGTGATTTTCTCATGCGGCATTCTCCGGGCGCAGTCCGGCGAAAGCCCGAGTGGGTCAACCAAGGAACCTACTGAGTTTCAAGTCATGTTTGACCGCGAATGGCGCAAGACAAATGTGGACATCGATTATTTGAAAACTTTGGCATCCAATTATTCCTTCAATGCTTCAGACATTCGAGTCCGTGTCATGGCTTATCTGGACAAGGCCAAAGGTTACGCCACTGCCCCGCCATTCTCGCTTACCACCACGGGTTATGTGCCGGAAACGACGGCATACACTTATCTTGACGAAGCGAAGGACTGGCCCGGCATGTGCGCCCGCCTGCGTGTGGTCCTGGCTGTTTGTGATGCGGAACTGGTTAGCGATGAGCGACGCGCAAAATGGCAGTTCATCGCAGGCTGTTTGATGGAATATGGAGATGCTGCTGCGGATACACCGAAAATCCGCCGCAATATGGCGCGAAGGATCGTGCTCTATATCTGTGATATGCTTAACACGGGCAATCATGCTACGGATAAACAGTTTGCAGCCCACTCCAGCAGCTGGCTGACGCATCTGGTCCGGCGCGGCTGGCTGAGTGAACTCCTGGCCGCGCTTGAGCCGCCGACTGAACGCTTTTCAAGTGATACAGTGTTGAGCCTTGCCAATAAAGCAGCACAGGAGGCTCAAGCCCTTGGAGGCCAGGCGAACACGGAGTGCGCCATTCAGTTACTTAAGGTTCTCGCGCCGCGATTCATAAGGCCGGGAGAAGGTCATGACTGGGACGATGTTCATTATAACGTCGCGGTAATTTATCTCTCAACGGGCCGTTACGACCTAGCCCGCGCAGAGGCGGCAATGCTGCGAACCGATGGTAACCTCGCCCCATGCCGGAAGTATTTTGACAAATGGATCGCGGATGCCAAAGCCAAACAGGAAGCAACAGAGAAGGCCAAGAAAAAGAAAGCAACCAACTCTGGAGACAAGCCCAAACCCCGCCCATGAACACAATGCTTTTCAGAAAATTCTCCATGAGTTCCGTGTCTGGAGCGAGTTTGATCGCCGCCTGCATTTTTATTCATGGCTCGGGAACATTGCTCCAAGCCCAAGGTCCCCCTTTGGCCAACGTTACTGGAGCCTTTGCCAGCACTGTGGTGCAGACGCAAAGCTATGCAAAATATCAAGAGGCGGTTGAACTCGCAAAAAAGGGCATCCTTATGGTGAAAAACACGGAGGCCACCCAAGGCACCGCCATTGGCAAGTCCTACGATGGAACGCTAACCTTGCCGGAAGCCAAAAACGGACAGTCGTTCATCTGCCTGATGACCTTGGTGTCTGATGACGGGTGCGACATGACAATCGACAACACAGCCGAGCCGTGGTTGAAAGAATATGGTCAGGGACATGATATTTCAAAAGGAGCGAGACCGTGGCCCGGCGTGTTCGTTTCTGGCAAAACCTACGACATCAAACTTCACTACTCTCAAACTTGGTATAAACCAGGTGTCAATGATCTGGATGGCATTTCGGTGGTCTTGTGTGTCCTGCCCATTGACTTAGCTGTGGACGCCAACAGGGATGGCACTATCGCGCCAGGGGAACACGCTTCACAGGAAAGTCCACTTCGGTTTTGGATTAACAATGACTCCGACAAGACAGAAACAGAAAAGGAAGATGAAGGCACTACCCCAGACTATAAAAGCGGCAGAATTAACAACACCCGTGATCTCGAGGATTTCAACATGCTTAAACTCACCATACCAAAGGAAATTTGGAATATGCATCTTCACGGAAAGGCTTCCATTGGCCTGAAATGGAAGAACATCTCGGGAGCTTGTCCTGGTGTGAAAGTGTTTAGGGTTGCAGGTGCAATTAACGAATCAAAGGAATATCTTTGGAACCTCAGCAAAGCAGATACTGAAATGCGAGAACAAGAGGTCTTCGGTAAAGATGGCATGGCTTCCATAGAGAATACATCGGCAGTGAGATTGTCGAATTTGATACTGACCCATTCCACTGAAGACGCGCAGTCCTACTTACAAGTCCGACTGTTGTTTGAAGGGTCAGGCAAGGGCAAAGGACAACTCTGCTTGGTCTTTTTGAATAATGGCACCGAGATCTTTGAAGGGCCTGGTGTATGGCTTGATTTGGTTGATGCGCTAGAAATGTTCGAAAGTGTAAATGGAACCCCTCCAAAGCCATATCCAAATCCTCCTAACTACATTAACCATGAACCATCTAGACCCAGCACAGACTACGAAAAGATCACTTGGCCCGGGAGAACAGAATTTAAGCCCGCTAAAGATGAATCTGACGAAGCAATAATTTTGGTGCATGGCTGGAACATGAATGACTCTGACCGCAGAACTTTTTGTTCGTCGTTCTTTAAACGGATTTGGTGGCGTGGCTTCAAAGGTCGTTGAGATGCCACGGATATTTGGACCAAAAGAGATTTAGTTAGCGAGGGCGAGATCGGCCTCGAAGTGGTTGGGGGTTTTGTAGTTGAGGGAGGAGTGGA
>JAYVOH010000273.1:0-3108 GCA_043758025.1 Verrucomicrobiota bacterium | reverse complement strand
GCAAGAGCAATCAGGGCTTGCAAGGGGGATCGCTTTCTCTTATCAAATGCCTGTCAACCAGACCGCTGAAATCTTAACGATTTAACGGAAAGAAAAATCCCCCCGCTGATGGATGTTGATCAACTCATCGATAGCGTTTCTGTCAGTCCCGGCGCTCCACAATGGTTCAACTCAGTAGTGCATGCGACTGTCGTGAAATATGGCCACCACTTTCCAGTTGAACCATCTGACCTAGACTCGACACCTTACTGGTGAGATCACTATCTTTTTTGGAAGTGACGGAAACCACCCGCACACCCGCACTGTAACCTGCTTACCGTCCTTGCGAATCTCCCGCTTCTCCACGGTGAACTCGATGTTGGAGGCGGTGGTGAGGGAGCCGCCCCCGTTCTCCTAATGCTCGACCTTGTAGTGGTTGCTCTTGGACTCGAGCACGCGGTAGCGGATGAAGCCCTGGCCATTAGATGCCAGCATTAATGACGGTGATGAGCGGCAGCAGTTTATGGCGCAGAGTGGCATTTTCCTTCTGCACTGTAACGGCGGAGTTCCCGTGCCAGTGCGAGCAGAACGCTTGGCGTTTCTTAAGAGCCTGCTAGCTTCACGGCTATGGATGAACTGTTTGGCAGCACCGAGGCAGCACCTGCGAGTAAATTGCGCGGTCTCTCCGCGTCCGCTCCGCTCGCCGCACGCATGAGACCGCGCTCGCTGGCGGAGTATTCCGGACAGGGACACATCATCGGCGCAGGTAAACTTTTGCGTCGCGCCATCGAGGCCGACCGTTTCTCATCGCTCATTTTTTACGGACCGCCCGGCGTGGGAAAAACCACGCTGGCCCATATCATCTCGCAGGAAACCAAGGCCCGTTTCGTCACCTTGAGCGGAGTGGAAAGCAATGTCGCCGACATCCGCGCCGCCGCCGAGACCGCCGAGAAAGTGCAACGCCTGAATGGCCAGACGACGATTTTGTTCGTCGATGAAATCCACCGCTTCAACAAGGCGCAGCAGGATGTGCTGCTGCCGCATCTGGAGCGCGGCACGCTGCGCTTCATCGGAGCGACGACGCACAATCCCTATTTCTATATCAACAGCCCTTTGGTGAGCCGCTCACAAATTTTCACGCTGGAGCCGCTGGGCATTGAGGATTTGGAAAAGCTGATGGCCCAGGCGGTCGCGGACAAAGAGCGCGGACTGGGCGCGACGAATGTTGTGTTAACTCCTGAAGCGAAACGCCATCTGGCCACCATCAGCGACGGCGATGCGCGCAAGTGTCTCAATGCGCTCGAACTTGCCGCGATCACCACGCCACCAGACGCAGAGGGGCGCATTGTGGTTGATCTGGCCGTCGCGGAAGAAAGCGCCCAGCAAAAAACCGTGGTCTATGACGGCGACGGCGACGCGCACCACGACACCATCAGCGCGTTCATCAAATCCATGCGCGGTTCCGACCCCGACGCCGCGATTTACTGGCTGGCGAAGATGCTTTACGCCGGCGAGGACATCCGTTTCATCGCGCGACGCATCGTGATCTGCGCCAGCGAGGACGTGGGCCTGGCCGATTCCAACGCACTGCGGGTGGCCATTGCCGCTCAGCAGGCCGTGGAGTTTGTCGGGATGCCGGAGGCGCGCATTCCCCTCGCCCACGCCGCAATCTACATTGCCACTTCACCCAAGAGCAACCGCGCCTATCTCGCCATTAACAAGGCGCTCGATGACGTGAAGCATGGGCGCACCCTCACCGTGCCTCCGCATCTGCGCACCAAGACGCGAAAAAAACTCGCCGCCGCCTCCGGCACTTCTGCGGCGGAAATGGATTACAAATACTCCCACGATTCTGAAGAAGGCTACATCCCGCAAGCCTATCTGCCCGAAGGGAAAATTTACTATGAGCCCAGTGGCAACGGCATGGAATCCAAAGTCAAAGAACGGCTGGATTATTGGCGGAAGCGATTTGAAGAGGCCAAGTCCTCATAGCTTCCGACTGGTTCCAGCAATCGCAGCCCGCTCGCCAATTCACGGCTCATTCACAATCCGGCACGCTGTAGAGCGACATCGAGTTCGCGTTGGAAAACCGGAATATCACCCGCTGGTGGTTTATATCCGGGTTCCGGCGCATTGAGTCCGAGACGACCGGACTGATCCACATACCACGAGGCCGTTTTGCCATCGCTGAACGTGACCTTGCCGCTGGCCATGGTTCCGGGAATCGCGATTTGATCAATGCTGATCTTCACGCTACCACCACCGGGTGCTGGCGGAGGAATCACCTCAGGCTCGATTGGTGCATCAGAAAAATCATCAGCCGTATCTGATGGAGGAATGGAATCCGTCACCGCCTCCTTCTTCTCCTCAGGGGGAGTATCGCGTTTCTTCTCCTGCAATTTCAAACCAAGATCGACCACCAGCATTCGCGCATCAAAGTAAGTCAGCGTGAGATCATGCTCGCGTTTCAGGCGATCCTGAATCTCATTCAAGTTTGCACCTTCTGCGGCCCATTGTCTGACGGCCTGTTCCTGTTCCTGAGTAAGTTTTGGCATGATGTTGATGCGCTGACGCTAGGCGGTGAAGCAGGGATTGCAAGGCGAGAGGTGTCCCCCACGTAGACAAATCTCTTTCTAAACATCGTGATCAGAAATATACTCACTCCATGTTCGAAAGTTTTGCGGTGACCGCCTACCGCTGCATGCTCTGGGCAGCGGCAACAGCTCTTGTCGTCCAAGTGGCTGCCATTATGTTGGCAGGAGATGCAGCATTTCGGGTTCTTATTCAACCAGCATCCAAAATGTCCCTGCTGCTATCCTTTCCCTTGTTTATTTGCTCGGTTCCCTTTGCCTCGTTAAATCCCCGTCTGGCACTGATCGGATTTTTGCTTGCATACCTATGTCTGATACCATTTAGCTCTTTAAATCAGCAAAACGGGTCCAGAGGAAGCGTTTATTTGATCATTGAGCCAAGGATGCAAGACCAGACTGAAGATTCGGTTGGCGTCGCTCCAAAAAGGACGAAGGAACGCTTCGAGGGCGTCGAGGGTGGCGAAGACCTTGTTGGCAATCGCATCACGCAGCTGATCCCATAGGCCCTCAATGGGATTGAGTTCAGGACTGCAGGCAG
>JAYVOH010000272.1:0-9069 GCA_043758025.1 Verrucomicrobiota bacterium | reverse complement strand
TCATCGCGCGTGCAGACATAGCCACGGGGCTTGTGCAAGGCGATGACCATGTCCTGCTTCACACGCGTGGGGCGGCCATTCACCGAGACACTGTCTTCCGCATTGACCTTGGTGCCAAGGTTGGTGCAAGGCTTGCCGTTGATCAAGACACGTCCTTCGAGCACGAGCGCTTCCGCACCGCGCCGCGATCCGAGCCCGCAGGCGCTGAGATAGCGATTGAGTCGAATCGGGAAGTCCATCGTCGGAGGCCGGTTGGGGTGAAAAGAAAAGCCGCGATCCGTGAGACCGCGGCCTGTTGATGAATGAATGTTGCGGCGCGGTCCTGCTATTCGCCCTTGGTCTTGGGCAAGTTGTAGAAGCTGCGGCCTTCCTTCCACAAGCCGCGGGACTTGAGGAGCTTGATGCGCTCGCCACGCTTGAGGACGCTGCGCTTGGAGCCAACGGAACCGCTGGCGGCTTTGAGACTGCGATGTTGGGACATGTGTTTAGTGGTAGGAGTTCGGAAAAGGTGGACGCAAAGAATATCGAGGGCGACTCAGGGCGCAAGGTGTTTTTGCACCCCAATTGCGCACTACTCCTTGCCCTTCCAAGCACCAAAGTTCGCGCCTTCATCAATCCACTTCTTGAGCAAGTCCTGTTCCGCTTTGGTCACGCGGTCGCCTTTGCCCTCTGGCGGCATGGCCTTGTCATCGCTCTCCGGCAGCGTGGTGGCGGTGTAGAGTGTGCTGGCCGCGCCCTTGCCTGCTTGCAGGACCTTTTCCTTGTCCTCCTTGCCGCCTTTTTTGATGCCAACAGCGCTGTCCAAAATCAGGCCACCCTTGGGCTTCTTAACCTTGCCTGTTTCATCTGTGTGTTCCGACTGGTGGCATTTGTAGCATTTAGCTTTGATGATAGGCAGGATTTGCTTTTCAAAATCCACTTTGTCCTCTGCGGACGCGAGCGATGCGCCGAGTGCAAGGCCGAGGATGCTGATGGAACCGACGAGTGTGCGGAATGGTGCTTCCATGAATATGTGGGGTATTAAAATATGTTCGCTAATGTCCCTCTCGACCGGCGGCGGTCAAGCGAGAAACGAAATGGGATGCTTCCCTCTCATTTTTTCTGACGCTTCTCTTGTGCCGCTGGCCGGTATTCATTCGCCCAGTTCTTCTTCACGGGCGCCTTGAACTCCGCCACGGTCGCGGCTTGCTTTGGATCGCTCACGAGATTGTTGAACTCATGCGGATCGTTGTCGTGGTCGTTTGTAGCGCCAGCGATCAATCAAGCGCGGGAGTGCAAGCAGGCCTACTACGTCACCCCGAAGAGCGGCTGCGGCGCTCAAGACTTTTGTTCCGCAGTAGAAAGCCGCAGCTTGAGCGCGCGCCCATCGGCTGCTACGGATGCTCATGCGTCAGGCGGCAGTTCAAATCGTAAAGACCCTCGTGCAGGCCGGCCACCAGGCCGTCTTCGCGGGCGGTTGCGTGCGCGACATGCTGCTGGGTGTGGAGCCGAAGGACTACGACATCGCCTCCAGCGCGCGGCCCGATGAGGTGCAGCGGCTCTTCCCAAAATCTTATGCGGTAGGCGCACACTTCGGCGTCATCGTGGTGCGCATCGGGGAATTCTCCTTCGAGGTCGCCACTTTTCGCCGCGATGGAAAATACTCGGACGCGCGAAGGCCGGACTCCGTGGAATTCACCGATGCGGAGGAGGATGCGAAGCGGCGCGATTTCACCGTGAACGGCCTGTTCTTCGATCCACTCAAAAACGAGGTGCTGGATTTCGTGGGCGGTCGTGATGATTTGCAGAAGCAGATTCTCCGCGCCATCGGCGATCCGGTGGCGCGATTTGGCGAGGATCATCTGCGGCTGCTGCGTGCGGTGCGCTTTGCCACGACGCTCGGATTTCAGATTGAAGAGCGGACGTGGGACGCAGTCTGTAAACTGAGTGGGCAAATCAAGACTGTCAGCACCGAACGCATTCGCATGGAGCTGGAGAAAATTTTTATCCATGCGAATCGCGTCCGGGGTTTCGATCTGCTGATGGAAAGCGGGCTGATGAAGGCCGTGCTCCCGGAAATTCTGGTGCTGCAAGGCTGCGAACAACCGCCCCAATTTCATCCGGAGGGCGATGTCTTCAAACACACGCGCATCATGCTCGGACTGCTGCCGTCGGATGCCTCGTTGCCACTGGTGCTCGCGGTGCTTTTTCATGACATCGCCAAACCGGCGACCTTCATGGTGGACGAGAATGGGCGCATCCGCTTCAACGGACACGACCGTCTGGGCGCGTTAATGACCGGGAACATTCTGCGTCGTCTCAAGTTTTCCAACCATGTGATTGATCCCGCTGTGGAGGCGGTGGCGAACCACATGGTCTTCAAAGACGTGCAGCAGATGCGTGTCTCCAAACTCAAGCGCTTCCTCGCACGGACCACCATTGAAGACGAACTGGAACTGCACCGGGTGGACTGCACGAGCAGCCACGGAATGCTGGACAATTATCATTATCTCCGCGCGAAGCAGGCCGAGTTCGCCTCGCAACCTGAGCCCCTGATCCCGAAGCCGCTGATCAATGGCCACGATCTCATCATGCTGGGCATGGCCCCTGGACCCAGTCTGGGAGAGTTACTGACCACGGCGCAGAACCTACAGTTAGAAGGTGCATTCACGACCAGAGAGGACGCCTTGGCTTGGGCTAAAAAACAAGTTAACGGCACCTGTTCGGGGTTATAAACTTTGCATTTTTTCCACTTGTGCAAGATAGCCGCCTCCTTTTAACGTAACGCCATGAGAAAATTCCTTACCTCAATTGGTGCCGCTGCGGTCACGCTGCTGCTTTCATCCTGTTTTGAACTCAGCGCTGTGCTTACCATCAATAAAGATGGCAGCGGCACGGTGGAAGAAACCACGCTCATGAGCGCTCAAATGAAAGCCATGATGGGCTCTGCTCCTAAAGGTGCGGAAGGTGGAGGAGAAATGAATATGAGCCTCCTACCCACCAAAGAGAAAGCTGCTGAGAAAGCCAAAAAGATGGGAGAAGGCGTCACAGTGAAAAGCCTCGAAGAAATCAAGGCGCCCGACGGTCGCGAAGGTGCGAAAGTAATCTATGCGTTCAAGGATGTGAACAAGCTCTCATATGAGCCTGGTGACATGAAGGAAGAGAAGAAGGATCAGGCTTTCGCCTTCAGCGGCGGCACGTTGACCATCACACAAAATCACGACAAGAAGGCGGCCAAGCCAGAAGTGAAAGATGATGCGGCACCAAAGCCAACGCCGGAACAAATGGAGCAGCAGATGGCCATGATGAAGCCCATGATGGCTGGAATGAAAATGTCCTTCAAGATCAACGCCGCCGATGGTATCGCCAGCACGGACGCCACGAATGTGGACGGCAACACCATTACCTTGATGGACATCAACTTCGACAAAGTTCTCGCCACCCCTGATGGCATGAAGAAATTTGCCGCGACCGCTGACAACAAGGACATGTCTCCGGCTGATGCCGCTGAAGCCCTGAAGGGCGTGGATGGCGTGCAGATCGAAGCCAAGGAAAAAGTCACCGTGAAGCTGAAGTAAGCCTCTCGCACACGAATCCAAAAATCACAAAGGCCGGAGCAGCACGCTCCGGCCTTTTTTACGTTTGTAGGGGCGTCTGTGCCAGACGCCGGAACTTCGAATTTTGGCCGTTTGACCCAAACGGCCTACAACCAGCCCGCCACATCTTTCGCAAAGTATGTCAGGATCATGTCCGCACCAGCACGGCGGATTCCAGTCAGGGTTTCGAGAACTACCTTCTTTTCATCAAGCCATCCGCTGGCAGCAGCAGCTTTGATCATTAGATATTCACCACTCACTTGATAGGCCGCGATGGGCAGCGGAGACGTCTGCCGCAAACGGTAGATCACATCCAAATAACCGCCCGCTGGCTTGACCATGAGCATGTCTGCGCCTTCGTCTTCGTCCAGAATGGCTTCACGCTCGGCCTCACGCACATTGGCGCAGTCCATTTGATAAGTCATCTTATCTCCCGCACGCGGCGCGGAATCGAGCGCGCCCCGGAACGGGCCGTAGAACGCTGATGCATATTTGGCCGTGTAGGCCATGATGGAGACATCCGTGAAGTCATCCGCATCCAGTGCCGCGCGCAAAGCGGACACGCGACCGTCCATCATGTCGCTCGGTGCCACGATGTCTGCCCCGGCTCGCGCATGGCAGAGCGCTTGTTTACAGAGCGCGATCACCGTTTCGTCGTTCAAGATTTTCCCATCATCGGAAACCAGACCGTCGTGCCCGTCAGCATTGTAGGGATCAAGCGCAATATCAGTGATAACCGCCAGCGACGGATGCGCCGACTTCAGCATTTTGATCGCTCGCGGCACCAGCCCTTTCGGATTCCATGCTTCCTTGGCATCGCGCGTTTTCAGCTTGTCCGCAATGGCCGGGAACAGCACCACCGCCGGAATGCCCAGCGCATGAGCTTCACCCGCTTCCTGCACCAAACCCTCAAGGCTCCAGCGCGTGCAGCCCGGCATGGAAGCGATGGGCTGGTCATCTTTGCCCGCGTGAAGGAACAACGGATAAATCAAATGACCCGCAGTCAATTCAGTCTCGCGCACAAGACTGCGAATGGCAGGCGTGCGGCGGTTGCGGCGGGGGCGGATAGGGAGGTTCATATGAGTATCAAACCGACCAATCGGCGAGTTTCAATCCTTTCACGCGTTTGAATTCGCGAGTGTTGTTCGTGACGAGGGTGAGGTTGTGATTCATGGCGTGAGCCGCGAGCAGAATGTCACACGCACTGATCGGTGTGCCAGCGCGTTCGAGCACGGCCCGAATGAGAGCAGCCTGACGCGAGTCCTTGTCTTCAAATGGCAGAATAGGAAACGGGCGCAAAAACTCATTCACTTTTTCAAAAAGCCGCTCACGGTTCGGGCTGCGCTCGCATCCTGCGTAAAGTTCATAACTGGTGATTGCGGATATGGAGATGGTGGAGTGATCATGCTGGTGAAATCGCCGAAGCACTAGTTCCGAGCGCCGTTTGATGACGTAGGAACAAATGTTCGTATCCAGCATCCAGTCCATCGCTATTCGAGATCGATATTCCGTGGCACGATGTCGTTATCCTCACGTCCATTGGGCATGAAGTCATCCCCGGCCGCAGTCCAGCTGTTCCACCACTTGTCCCAGTCAAATTTCTCCACCGGCTCCAGCACCACGGCCTTGCCCTCGCGCCGGATTAAGACTTCATGTCCGGGAAAGCGAAACTCCTTCGGCAGCCGCACCGCCTGGCTGCTGCCATTCTTGAACAGCTTCGCCCGTAAGCCCGCTGCCACCGGCTTGCGCTGGGCAGGGCGACCCGCACGGGGCTTGGGCTTGGCTTTGGGCTTCATAAGAAAGTATATACTTTACATATAGACTTGGCAAATTCATTTCGGCACCACGACAAACCCTTCCTTGCTGTCTTTGACAATCCAGCCGGCGGCTTCGATCTGGTTGCGCAGTTCGTCAGCTTTCGCCCAGTCTTTTGATTGCTTCGCAGCCCAGCGCTGTTGCGCGAGCTGGGTGATTTCATCAGGCACAGTGACAGCTTCTTCCTTCAACTCGGGAAGCACGATGCCGATGGCGTCGAGGATGAAGTGGAGATTGAGCAGGTGCGACTTTGCATCGGCAGCGGAGAGATCAGCAACCTTGGTCTTATTGACGACGCTGAAGACACAACCGAGCGCCTCCGGCACGTTAAGGTCGCCGAGCAGTGCGCTCCACGCAGCGGCAAACTCGTGTTGGGGGCTGCCAGCCCCCGAGGAAAGAGTTTCGTGCGACGGGGGCTGGCAGCCCCCAACACCTTGGGCTTTCTCCCGCAACAGCATCGCGAACTTCGCGAGCTTTGCCAGCGCAGCGCGCGCAGCGTCGAGCGAGTGCAGTGTAAAATTCAGCGGCCCGCGGTAGTGGCCACTCACGAGCGTATAACGCACTTCCGCAGGCGTGAATCCGCGCTGCTTCAGATCGTCCAGCGTGTAGAGATTGCCCAGGCTCTTGCTCATCTTGCCGCCATCCACCATCAAGTGCGCGGCGTGCATCCAGTGACGCGCGAATTGCCCGCCGGTGGCGCAGCAGCTCTGCGCGATCTCGTTTTCGTGATGCGGAAAAATCAAATCAATGCCGCCGCCGTGCAGATCGAATTCCATGCCGAGATATTCCAGCGACATAGCGCTGCATTCGAGATGCCAGCCGGGTCGTCCCCTGCCCCACGGACTGTCCCACGCATTGTCGCCGTCCTCGGGTTTGTGTGCTTTCCATAGAGCAAAATCCGCCAGCGCGTCCTTGCTATATTCATCACTGTCGTTCGCTCCCTGGGCCGCGCCGAGACGCAGCTCGCGATCCTCCAAATGCGAAAGCTTTCCGTAGTCTGCAAAGGACGAGACGCGGAAATAGACCGATCCATCGCCCGCTTTATAGGCATGATCGCGCGCGATGAGGCTCTCGATCATCTTGATCTGATGCGGGATATGGTCCGTGGCTTTCGGTTCCACATGGGGAGGAAATAAATTCAACGCCGCGCAATCATCATGAAAACGGCGCGTCCAGTCTTGAGTGAAATCCACCAGCGTGCGCCCGGCCTTCTGCGAGTCACGGATCGTCTTGTCATCAACATCGGTGATGTTCCTCACATGCAGCGTTGGTGTGCCGCTTAACTCGACGACGCGACGAAACACATCTTGGGCGATAAACGTGCGAAAATTCCCAATGTGCGCGGGACCATAAACCGTCGGGCCGCAGCAGTAGAAACGCAGCGTTTTGCCATCGGCGGGCGTGACCGCCAGCGTCTGGCGGGTCAAGGTGTCGTGGAGTTGAAGTTTTTGCGATGTGGAATCGGACATGAAAGTGTAATGAAGCGCGGGCGACAGCGGATTGCAAAGATTTGCCCGCAAGAACTTGCCAGATGTAAATCTTCCATCACAAAGACTTCATGCCCCGCAACTGCGCACTCTTTGTCTGGTTCCGCATCCTGTTCAACTGCCGGTTCTACTACCCGGTTTACACGATCCTGTTCCTCGACTTCGGCCTGAACCTGTCGCAGTTCGCGCTGCTGAACGTCGTGTGGGCCATCAGCATCGTGTGCCTCGACCTGCCGCTCGGTGCACTGGCGGATGTGATCGGTCGGCGGCGCATGGTGATTATCGCGGCGTCCATCATGGTCGTGGAGATGCTCGTGTTCGCCTGCGTGCCGGTCGGCGGGCCGTGGGTGTTTTATGTATTTCTGATTAATCGCGTTCTCAGTGGTGCCGCGGAAGCCTTCGCCAGCGGAGCCGATGAAGCGCTGGCCTACGATTCAATTCCACAAAACGAACGCGCTTCGATGTGGCCTCGCGTGATGGGTCGACTCAACCGCTGGATGGCGGTTGGATTCATTGTGGCGGCCCTCATCGGCGCCTTCGTCTATGACTCCGCCAAAATGAGCTGGCTCTTCGGAACGACGTTGAGCAAGACGACGACGTTGAAGTTTCCCATCTACCTCTGCGTGCTCACGGCACTCGGCTGCCTCGCCGTTGCACTGGCCCTGCGCGAGGCGAAACATGATGGGCCGGCATTCTCGTTTCGTGAGAAACTACGCACCAGCTGGAGCGGCATCCGCCATGCGGCCTCATGGATTTGGAACACTCCGGCACCGCTGCTGTTGCTTACGCTGGGCTTCCTGCTCGACAGCATCGTGCGGCTTTTCTACACGGTGGGGAGCAACTACTACCGCCTCATCGGAATCGAAGAGGCGTGGTTTGGCGTGATCTCCGTGGCCGGTTCATTAATCGCACTGTTCACCAGCAGTTGGATGGAGTGGCTCGTGAAACATCGCAGCGCAAAGTTCAATTTCCTCGTCGTCATCGCCATGGTGGCGTGGGGCTTGATCGTGCTGGCGCATCCGGTGCCGGGATGGTTCGGCGTCGCGCTGCTCGCGCCGATCCTTCTGTCGATGCGCTTCTTCCAGTTCTTCCTCTCGCATTACCTTAATGACCTGACCGACTCCGAGCATCGCGCGACCGTGCTCAGCTTCAAGAGCCTCTCCATGAACCTCGCCTATGGCACGCTGACCCTACTCTTCGGCTGGCAGACGGCGTTTCTTTCAGGACGGCTCGGCTTGAAAAATGAAGACCCACAGGTGTTCGCGACCGCGCTGACGTGGTGGCCATGGTGGTTTGCCGGGACGATGCTGCTCTACATTCTGCTGCGGCAATGGAAAACACGCGGAACGTGAACGCACTCAGTCAGGATGCCAGCGGATTGATCCAGCGCACAGCGGGGAACTTGCCGAAGTCGGTGTCGCACGAAGCCAGTTCGCATCCATGCTCGATGGCAAGGGCGGCAAGATGCGCGTCAGTGACCAAATTACCCGAAGCATTGGTGTCGCGGCAGGCATTTTGAAAATGCAGCGCGTGTTCCGCTCCCGGACCGACGATGCTCACATCCGGCAAAGCAAGCCAGTCAGCGATCATCCGCAAGGCTTCTTCAAGTGAAAATGGACTGTTCAGTGCTTTGGGATTGGTCGCGATACGAACAAAGGCAACCAGCGTGAACCAGGAAAACAACACGGCTCCGAAGCGACCCGATAAAGCTCCCTCCATCCAGAGCCTGGCTTTTTCGTGATCCGGCGTGTCGGCATTGACCGCGTAGATCAAGAGATTGGCGTCGAGCAGTATCACGGGAGCGTCGTTGCATTACAAATCCTCGTCCTCGTGCGCGAGCCTGGTCAGATCAAGGCCGGGGCGCGCTCCAAGCTTGCGGGACGGCAGACGATAGCTGCCCCGCGCTCCATTGCCGACGATAGATCCGCCTGTCCCTTTGCGCTGCGCCAGCAGCAGCATCTCCCGCACCGCCCGCTCGAAATGCAAAGCAGCCTCCGGCTCCAACGTGGGCAGGTGTTTATCGATTTCCAAGGACAACGAACTCATGCTGAAAAATAAGCTCCCGTCGTGAAAAGGCAAGCACGGGGAGTGCGTTCTAGCAGCCTGTCGGACTTTGCCAAAGCACGGCGTTGATGCTACCGGAAGCAATGGCAGCACGATTCGTCAACATCGACCACGACACACCTTTGCTT
>JAYVOH010000271.1:0-9086 GCA_043758025.1 Verrucomicrobiota bacterium | reverse complement strand
CCGTCGAGCAGCGAGTATTCCGTGTGCAAATGGAGATGGACGAAGGAGGAGGGCATTGGGGTATTCATTTCTTACGGCAAAGCGGCGACGGGCGCAAGGAAAGGGAGTTTTCGCTTGGTAGACTTCGATTGTTTAGATATCGGAATTGGATCAGTCTGCAAATATTGAAAATGAGGCTTGTTGATCGTTATGAACTCAATCCCCAATCTAGCGGATGTCGGCAATTAGCGCTGGGTGTGAGCAGCGTTTTGATGGTCAATTCTATTGGCTTCCACCCCGCTGGGGGTGGGGGTTTCTTGTGATATGATACCGGTGGTGTCGCCCCGCTCAACCACCGGCTAGGATGCTTTGATGCCTCCGGCATGGAAGAAATACGTCGCGGGCGCACGGCAAACTGGCTTTTACAAGCCAGCGGCTTGCCAGCATTATAGCCGGTGGTTGAGCCTCGGCTTTGCGGGGCGACACCACCGGAACGGTATCAAAAACACCTGTCACCCCGGCGGGGTGACAGCCACGATCACCGACACCCTCATTCGAAATAAGATGCATCCCTTCACTTCTTCTCCTCCACCTTCACCAGCAACTCATCGGAGTTGCCGCGCAGCTCCGGCGAATACATGGCGCTGACTTTCGCGGGCAGGGCGTGGAAACTTCCGGGCACTTCCGCGCGGAGGCGATAGGTGAGTGAGTGTTTCCCTAACGGCAGCTCGCGCAGGAAGAATGATGCGCGTTCATCGTGGAGTTCGAGGTAGGAGTTCAGCGTGTCGCCGACATAACCGCTGCGCACATTGACGGTTTCGAAGCCGGCGGGCTTCATGTCTTCAATGAGAAGATATTCATAGTCATTCTTGCTTTCGGCGATCAACTCCGCCTCGATCATGTCGCCGCTGCGCACGGTATCGCCGTCCTTGATCTCCGTGCGATCGTAGGCTTCAACGCGCTGCTGCAAAGGATTGCCGGTGGAGTTGGCGACGTTCACTTTCTTTTCCTTGGGCGTGAGCTTCCAATAATGGCGCGCCACTTTCACTTCGAGTCCGGCGGCGGGGATGTGCTCCTCCATGGTGAACGCGGTGACCCAGACGCTGGAATATAGCGGGGCGTCGCCGGTCTTGCGAAGTTCGAGCGTGTGCTTGCCACCGGTCAAAGCTTCGCCGCTGAGGACAAAGCGGTTGTCGCCATCAAACAAGGTGTCGCGGGTGAATTTCGCCTCGTGCTTCTTTACTCCATCAAGCATGAGTTCGTAGCTCACATCGAGGTTCTTCGAGGTCTCGCCGCTGGCGCGCATGTAATCGGCGAGCGCCTCGATGCACAGTGCGGTGTCGCGCGTGGAGTTCCAGTAAGTGCCGTTGCGGCGATTGTTCACGAGGAACTTGGCCACGCCGGATGCGGTCGCGCCTTTCGGATCCACTTTGCAAAGGAGCTTCAGATAAGTCGCGGTGGTTTCGAGGTCATTGCCATACCAGCGCCACCAATAGTTGCCGCCCGGCAAACGCAGGCGCGCGGTCTGGTTCTCGGCGTCCTTCACGAGAAACTGCTCGACGTTGCGCAGCAGCATGTCGCGCTGCTCTTTTTTGCCGAAGCGATCGAACGCGATGCCGAGCAGCGCCTTGGACTGCGTGCTCACGTTTTCGCGCTTCTCATACAGATAGGCGGCCATATCCTTGTTCCAGTCGTCGGTCTCGGCGAGCACGGAGAAGACGAGCGCGTCCTCGTTGTCCACGGTGTCCTTCCAGGGTTCTGTCTTCGTGCGGGCGTTGTTGAGTTTCTTTAACTCACGCTGCTGATAACTTTTCAGCCAGCCCGTGCCACGCGAGATGGTGTCATGCGGGATGGCGACGTTGTTCTTCTGCGCGACCATCAAACCGCGCACGACGACTGCGGTGGTGTGGGGATAGGACTGTTCGCGTTCGCCGGAGAACCAGCCCCAGCCGCCGTCGCGATTCTGCATGTTCGCGAGACGTTCGGTGCCGACGCGCACCATGTCATTGAGCTTGGCTTCCTTGAAGATCGGGTTCTTTTCAAAGTCGCGCGGTCTCTTGTTCTGCGGGCGTTTGGCGATGTCCGCGAGCTTGAGTCCCATGTCGTTCAACACGCCGCGCGTGATGACCGAGGGCAGGAAGCGGTTCAAAGTTTGCTCCGTGCAGCCATACGGATAATCCGCGAGATACGGCAGCGCATCCACCATGGCGGACGCGAGCGAAGGTGTGGCGCGAACTTCGAGCACGGTCTGTTCGGGGCGACGCTGCTCCGGCACGGTGAATTCGATTTTACCATTCGGCTGGTCGCCGCGCAGCGCGAGGCTCCATGATTCCGTGCGCAACATGCCATGCACATGCACGGGCAGCGATAGCTCCATCGCGTCCGAGTCGCCCTGCGCGAGCGCCTTCACGCGAATCTTGGCGGTGCCTTCACGCAGCACCTTGGCGCGCCAGTCGATGCGCGTTTCTTCATTGGGTTTCACGGTGGCGGTGGCGTCCGGTTTCACACCGTCCATGAGCGCGAGGTTTTCACCTTCGAGTTCAAGTTTCACGGTGACGTGCTGTTCCTTGTCGAGGTAGTTATGGACGTTCGCGGAGAGCACGACTTCATCGCGCTCGACAAAGAAGCGCGGCGCTTGCAAACGCACGATGACATCTTTGCTGGTGATGAGTTCCGCGCTGCCCTCGCCGACGCGCGCGCCATCGCCCATGGCCCAGCTTCGCAGTTTCCAGGTGGTGAGATTATCCGGCAGATCAAGCGTGACCTCGGCAGTGCCGTCTTCGCCGGTCTTGATGGAGGCGACCCACAATGCGGTGTCGGCGAACGCGGAGCGGATCATGGGTTCGGGCGCGTTTGGCTCGCCCGGTTCTCCGGCGGTCAGACCCGAGTCGTCTTTGTCGCCACTCTTTTTGGACTCGGATTTCATTCTCCATTCTCTGGATGCGGGCGCACTTGCAGCTTCTAACGCAAATCCATCTCGTGCATTGCCAAAGCCACGACTGCCGCCCATACCCAAGCTTTGACCACTAGCGACACTCCATCCACTGATGACACCCGCGCTTATCGTAGTATCTCCATAGTAGGTGTTGTTTCCGGATAAAACCCAACTTCCTGATCCGGCCTTTCTGAGTCTGCCATACAATTGCGGTGCATACACGCCGCCCAGCGAATACAACCCGAGGGGCTGCATGGGAGTTTCTCCTGAGTGCGTGAGGTTTTCGCAACGCGAGCCCCACTCCTCGATGGGCTGGAGATAGTGATGACGTTTCCAGCCCCAGAAATGTTTCTTGATGTCGGGCACGTTGGAGCCGCCGCTGATGTATTCGAGCGCCTTGTCATACATCGTGAGCACGGCGCTGCCGATGTAGGGCTTGCCGTCCTCGGTGGTGAGTTTGATTTTCACGGTCGCTTTTTCGCGCGGCTTGGCCTTGGCGACGGTCTCGACGCTGAGGTTCAAGATGCGCGACTGCGGTGGCACGGCGATTTCGCGCGTGAGATGATGCACGCGACCGTCGCTGATGGTGAAGGCCTCGATGAAGCGATTGGGCGCGTCCGTCAAGGTAACGGGCAGCGAGACGATGGTGCTCTTGCCGTCGAGATGGAGAAAGCGCGGGGCGCTGGTCTGGCCGTTCGACGCGCGCTCGAAGAGCACGACGTGGCTGTTGGCGCGCTCGGTGTTGATGAGAAGTTTGATCTCCTCGCCGATGGCGTATTCCTTGCGCTCGGTGATGAGCTCCAGCGCGCCGAAGCGGAACTGCCGGCCATCAAAGCCCGCGCCGCGCACGACGAGCAACTGCGCACCCTCGGCCGTGCGGCCCTGGGCATCCGTGATGGTGCAGGCGATGCGATATTGTCCGGCTTCGCTCGCGCTGTGCTTTTGCATCGCGTGGCCTGAGGCATCGGTCTCCACATCGGCGGAGAAAACTTCGCGCTCGGTGGGTTTGCCTTCCTTGTCATAAGTGACCGCGAACAGATGCAGCTTTCCTTTGCCCGCGATGCCTTTGCCATCGGGTGTGAGCGTGTGGAACTGCGCCTCCATCGTGCCGCCGACTTCGTAGTAGCCGCGATCCAACGCGACGAAGACCTTGAACGGTTCGCGCGCGGCGATGACGCTGCCGGAGCCGCTGATGGTGCGGCGTGATTCATCCGTGATGTCTGCGGTGATGGAATACTCGTGATCGAGATCGCCGTGCTGCGCCTTGGCGGTGGCGGTATCAATCTCCACTTTCAGCATGCCGTCCGCGCCGATGCGCTCTTCCTTTTCCATGACCAGCTCCGGCTGCTCCGGTTGCATCCGCCACCACGACCATATCGGGCCGAGGCAACCCCAGTGCTCCCAGCCGGGATACCACGGGCTGTCCGGCGCGAACCACCAGTAGCCGCGACCGTAAAGCCAGTCCCAGCGCGCGACTGGGAACCAGCGTGTGGTGTGCGTGGCGCGGGTGACTTTGTATTTCACAGTCGCGTTCGTGACTGGAGCGCCGAAGTAATATTTGGCCTTTATGGTGGCGGTGATTTTTCCGCCGAGCGCGATGGGTTCCTTTGGCGCATCGACCGTGACCTCGAACTCGGGCTTCTTGTATTCCTCCACGCGGAACATGCCGAATCGGGATTCGCTGCGGTTCTTTGTCTTCGGATCGTTGTAAGAATAGAGGACGGTATAAACGCCGAGCGCGGCTTCCTTGGCGAGCTTCACCGCGCCGTCGAGTCCACCGTAGCTGTCGAGCGTATGCTGCTCATCGTAGATTTTCGTGCCACGCTGATCCTTGATGATGAGCCAGAGTTTCTGTCCGGCGTTGTTGTTCGGTCCGTCTTGTTCGTAAGACGTGTGGGCACGCCATGCTTTGAATTTCACTTCCTGCTCAGGGCGATAGACGGGGCGGTCGGTGATGAGGTAATCGTTTCCGCCGCGGTAAGTGTCAGCATTCCAGGCACGCCACCACACTCCATTGAATCCGATGAAGGCCATGTTCCCCTCCTTGGTGGTAGCGACTCCGAGCCACTGTTGGCTATGTTTGCTTTGATTTGTATCATGCATCAGGACGCCATTCTTGTCGGTGCTGCCGGTGAAGGTTTCCGTGTGCGTCTCCTGATAAGGACGCTTGTTGCCCGTTTGATTTTTGTATTACGTGCGGTAACCGAGGAGTTCGACAGTCGCGCCTGAGACGGGTGCGCCGGTCAGCGCATCGGCCACAAAATACATCACGCCCGCGCCCGTGGATTTGCGCACCAGCTTGGTATCGGCCAGCCAGAGCAAGATTTGGCAGCGATTGCCTCCGGTGGTTTGCGCTTCGATCCAATACGCGCCCGCGGCTTCGAGTGGCACTGTGACTTCCTCGCGCTTTTCCTCGTGACCGGCGGCGGGTTCCAGCGCGACGCTCCACTTCGCAACTTCTTCGCCGATGTATTTTTTGTCGTCCTTTTCGAGGAGGCGGTAGCCAAGATTGCTGAGGTTGATTCGCTGCCAATCGGGGTCGTGCGGTTCTCTTATCATGTAAGCCTTGATGTCCGCGAGGAGCTTGGAAACGTTGACGCGCCGGGCGGTGAACTTTGTCTCTGTGGCATTGCGGAAGACGAAGCCGAGCGTGGGTTTTTGTCCCGCGACTTGGGAATCGGTGCCATCGAAGCGGCCCCAGTTTTGCATAATTTGCGCACGGCGATCATGCGCATTTTGTGGGTAATAGGTATTCGGCCCCAGATCGACGATGCGCTGCCAGTGCTCTGCGGCGCGGTCGAGTTGACGTCGATTCTCGAAGCACTGGGCGAGTCCGCCGAGTGCTTGAGCCGTGCGGGTTATGTCCACTTTGTTGTCCGCGATGCCGGAGAGAAGTTTGATGTAGTTGAACTCGTCCGGCATGGCGAAGCGCTTCGCGCCCGTGGCGAGCAGGGCGTAGGTCTCATCGTCCTTCAGCGTCTTCAAGACTTGGAAAGCATCGGCCAGTTCCTTGGGATCAGTAGCGCCGCCGCGTTGATGCCATTGCACCAGTGTTTGCTCGCCAATCTGCGTTTGCATGAACTGCGCGAAGGTGAGGCGCGCTTCGATGGCCGAGCGTTCGTCCGTCTTCTCCGCCTGCGCCAGCAACCAGCGCCAGCGCTCGCCATCGGTCTTGGCCGCCTCCCATGATTCGGGCAATTGATGATAAACGGGCAGGCCGTCCGCGCCGACGGGCGTGGCCTGCATTTGCTGGTGGTAACCGTAACGTGCGTAGTAGGGATTCGGCGATTCCTCGTCCGTAAGATAATCCGGTTGTTGTTCCAGGTTGGTGAGCCCCAGCAACGTCGTCGCATCCACCTCGGTGATAAAATGCGTCGCGCAGTTGCTAAAGACGTATCCTCGAATCGTAGCGGACACATTGGGCGTGGCCAGTATTTTTCGCAAGGCGCGCTGCACGAAGCCGAGACCGCGGGCGCGGTCTTGAGGAAAACAGCTTACCCTGCGGCCCGAAGATTCCGCATCCCCACGCTGAAAGATGTTGTTCTGCACATGGCCGTAATGCGGTGCCGAATAGATGTAAATTTCTCCCGCCTTTTTCAGAAGCTGCCAGTCGTCTGGATGACGCTGCACGGTATCATCCACCAAGGCATCGAGATCCTCCCAGCGATTGAGATTTGCCATACAGTCTTTTAAGAAGTTCAAGTCATCGGAGAGGTTCATGCCGTGATTATCGGCGCGTTGCAAAAGCCTTTTATAAAGGACTAGCGACTCGGCTCGGTTTCCTTGGTTGTCCAGGTTCTGGGCGCGGGCGCGCGTCTTTTCCAAGTCGGCATCAGGCGCGGCGGCGGACAGACGGGCGACGGGATGGATGCCAACGAGCATGAGCAAAGCGAAAAGAAGCGAGCGGTGAGTTTTCATAAAATGATGGGATTGCGTGAGCATGACGCGCGGGGAGGCAGTTTATTGAAACAAATCGCGAAATAAATAGAAAGAAGAATGCGCATGCTTGCGACTCGCGCAATAGCATGACGCAGCGTCACAGGGTGTCGGTGGCCAGCTTGGCCCCGTATCATGGGGGCTGGCAGCCCCCAACACTTTTGTGACTCTATTGCATCAAACTCAATATGGACAGAAAGAAGAATGCGCGCCTTGAGACTCGATGCTTTTCCCGCATATTGACCGGATGCTTCCGTGGTTCGCACCCGACCGATTTCCGATTTATCTCGCGCCGATGGCGGGCGTGACGGACATGGTCTTCCGCTCGCTCTGCAAAGAACTGGGCGCGGACGTGATGGTCACGGAATTCGTCTCCGCCGAGGGCATCATGCAGGCGGATAATCGCACGCGGAAATACACGGAGTTCGATGACGGGCAGCATCCGCTGGGCGTGCAGTTGTTCGGTGCGGACGGCGCGCGTATGGGCGAGGCGGCCCGCAAGATCATCGACTGGAGGCGTCCAGATTTTATCGACATCAACTTTGGCTGCCCGGTGAACAAAGTGGTCGCGAAGAACGGCGGTTCCTCGCTGCTGAAGGACTGCCCTTTGCTCGCCAGCGTGGCGCGTGACTTGGTCAAAGGCTCGCCCGTTCCAGTGACAGCGAAGATGCGCATCGGCTGGGATCATGAGAGTATCAACGCACCCGAAGTCGCCCGCATTCTCGAAGACTCCGGCATCCAGGCGATCGCCGTGCATGGACGCACGCGTGCTCAGGGCTACACCGGGCATGCCGATTGGGATGTGATCGCGCAAGTGGCGGACGCGGTGAAGATTCCTGTCATCGGCAATGGCGACCTTGCCAGCGGCGCTGACATCGCCTTGCGCAAGGCGCGCTCGAACATTCGCGGCGTGATGATCGGGCGCGCGGCCATGAGTCATCCGTGGATTTTCCGCGAGGCAAAACATTTCCTGCAAACCGGCTCGCACCTGCCGCCGGTCACGGTCGAGCAACGATTCGAGTTCATGCTGCGTCATTGCCGGCTCTCCTTGCAAAGCTCGCGCTGGGGCGCGGCAGAATCTCAGATCATGCGCGCGATGCGCAATCGCCTGATGGCCTACACGCAGGGGCTTCCGGGCAGCAAGCAGTTGCGCGTGCGCTTCTGCAAAATGGAAAGCATCATGGAGCTGGAAGACTTGGCGGCGGAATATCTCGGGCGGGAAGAAGTCCTCGCGGCGGCGTGAGGATGGGAGATAGGAGATAGAAGATGGGGCGCGTCTGTGGATTCTAGATATTTACTCCCGGATGAACTCATCCAGCCACACAAGCAGCACTCATCTTGCGAATTGGACGACGGCGCACAAATAGCGTTGCACCCATGCCTATGGCAATCAGAACCATCCTTGATGGTTCTGGGGCAGCTACTTGAAACTGGATGTTATGAACCGTGATCGTTCCGCCTACATTCAAATCATCTACGTTATTGAGTCCGAAAAACAGATCCACGTTCTGCCCTGCCCATGGTGATACATCCAAAAGGCTGGAGGCGCCATTTATCCCATCGCCGACATATTGGGATTCAAGAGCGAACAGCAATGTGTCATTAATGCCTGCGGACAGCCAGTCCCCGGCACTGAGGTTACTGAATTGGAGATCGAACTGCATCGTCTGCGCACCAATCGGAATTGTGATCGGAAGCCAGGCATACGATGGGGAGTGCTTTTGTAGTTCGAGTGTAAGACCAGCAATGGGGAGTTGAGTATTTGGATCAATTTTCTGTTCAAGACTCAACACAGCATGTCCTGCAATTTGAACTGCACCATTGATGAGGTCCGCTCCCAGCAAAATGGCTTTTGCATAAGTCAGCGCAAGCCCTTCATTTGAAAAGCTGAAAAAGACATTTCTTTGCGTAATTAAACTATCGGCCTGTTGTTTTGTTATGGAGGTCAGCGCCAAGTCCGGGCCAAATGTCGTTCGTTCTGTTTGGTAAAAAAATGAATTCTCAGCTGGGATAGCCGGAGAGGAGTTGATGATGGAGTAGGTATACCCAGCTTGTGCCGGCGTGGCGCTATCCACGGTTTCTTGATACCATTTGATTGGATAACTATGAAATGCATTTAAGTAATCCTCCAGCGGGCTTTTTTGAAGAATCACATTTGCAGCCGCTTCTGTGTGGATATTGCCAACAGTCGAAATATAATTATCAATCCGACCCGCGACGCCCGTGTTGGGAATAG
>JAYVOH010000270.1:0-9091 GCA_043758025.1 Verrucomicrobiota bacterium | reverse complement strand
TTGCCGCCGAAGTTGTGCCAGCGCCCAGCCGGTTTCAGAGCGCTTCTGGATGACGACCTTGCGCCCGGTGGCAATGGCTTGCTTGACGCTGGTATCCGATTTCGGCTTGGGCGCTTCGCCCGGGACAGGTGGCTTGGGCGGGGGAACTTCCTTGGGTTTGGTTTCGCCTTCTTTTAGCATGTAAACTTGCAGCTCATCACTGGTGAGATGAAATTGCGGATGATTGACCACCACATCATCGGTAAACACAGCCATGGACTGGGCGGAATCAAAATAGAGCGCTCCTTGGCAAACGATATCAATGTGCGAGTCGCCAGCCGCATCCGTTTTGCCCCCGGGGGCGGTGGGAGGAGCGGCCTCGCTGTCGCGCTTGGCCCGAACCAGCGGGATCGGTGCCGCACCCTCCTCGTCAACGGCCCTGGCCCTCACCGGCTGGGCGGCGGCACTGGTGGATTCAGGTGCGCGCATTGCCGGCGCAGCGCTGCTCTGGGCAACAAGGGCGCGCCCTTCCGGCTCCACGCGGCTCAGGGCCGGTTCCAGCTTGCGATTCACATCTTCGATGAGCGCTCGTTCTGTGATGCCCGAACGCTTTTCCGGCGTGCCGGGCGTTTGCCCAACGGCCTGATCTAGACGGGCAATCCCGGCCTGATCCAGAGAAACTCTCTCGGTCTCAGCCCGACCGGCGACGCTGGCTTTTTTCAGCACGCGCCCGGTTTCGTCAACTGCATCCACCGCCGTCGCGCGAGGAATGGGCGTGGATACCATCACCCGCGGACTGGCCCCACCCGAAATGAGACAGTGCCATCGTGAATACAAACAAGGAGATTTTTTTCATGTCATTTCTTTCCGGGAATTTCGCTGGTGCCTGCCTGCTTCCCGCTGGCGGGAGTTGCGGCATCAGGCTTTTTGCTGAGTTTGTCTGCATCGTAAATGATCATGTGGATGTGGCCGGTCATTTTGCCCTGTCGCGAGCGCGTGTCAAAAACCAAGGTGTCCCCCTCGAGCTGAAAATCCTCCCGGCTGATCCGGCTGCGTTCCGCGCTGGTCATCACTTGCGTGCTCATGTCATAGACGGAGGACGGAAGCTGCACGCGCAAATCACTCTGGCTGGTCTCGCCGTAAAGCCGGATGTCCGTGTTCTCCATGTCCATGCGATTCTCGTCAACCCGCGTCATCGACCCTGCGCGGACGAAAGAGTCAGGCTTGCCGTCTTTAAACGAGGGAATCTTTACGTCGAGATTTTTTTGACCGAGGGGCAATACTTTGCCAAACGACCCCAGGCCCTGCGCCTCTTTCTCTCTTTCGGCTGGAGCATCGGGCTTGTCCCCTGGCTTCCTCGGAGTTTCGGATGGCTTGCCTTTGTCGGGACCTGGCTTGCTGGGTGTTTCCTTGTCTGCCGCCTGAATGTCCGCGCAGATACCCAGCACGATTGTCAGCGCGGTGGGAAGCAGTGAACGGAATAACATCATGCACTCAAGCTTTCGTGATTTCATGGATGGCCACCAACTGTTTCAACAATGCGGCCAACTCTGCGAGCGGAATTTGGTTGGGGCCGTCGGAGAATGCCTCCGCCGGATTAATGTGGGTCTCGATAAACACTCCATCGCAACCGGCGGCCACTGCCGCGCGCGCGAGCACGGGTGCCAGCTTGCCATCGCCGCCTGTCGTGCCACCAAGTCCGCCCGGCCGCTGCACCGAGTGCGTGGCATCCATCACCACGCGATAACCCAACTCCCGCATCCAATATAAAGACCTCATATCCGCCACGAGATTCTGATACCCGTTTGTGGTGCCGCGTTCAGTAAAAACGAAGTTGGTGCAGCCCGCTGCTGAAAGCTTTTGGGCGATATTCTTCACGTCCCAGGGCGCGAGGAATTGTCCTTTCTTCACATTCACCGCGCGGCCCGTTTCGCCAGCCGCGGAAATGAGATCCGTCTGGCGACAGAGGAACGAGGGAATCTGCAGCAAATCAATCCAGCGCGCCGCCAGCGTAGCCTGCTCCGGGCTATGAACATCCGTCGTGACCGGCACCCCGAGTTCGCGCCCGATGTCCGCCAGCAACTCGCAGCCGGCCTGGCATCCCAGCCCGCGGAAGGAGCTGATGCTGGTGCGATTGGCCTTGTCGTAGGAAGCCTTGAAAATCCATTGCACGTTCAGCTCATCAGCGATGACCTTGATCCGCTGCCCCATTTCCCGAACGAACGCTTCGCTCTCAATCACGCACGGGCCGAGAATGAATACCGGTCGCACCCCGTCAAAACGGACGCCGTGTCCGATCTCGATGACGGGTAGATTGGGAAATGTCTGGCTGGACAAAATGACGACAAGAGTGAAGATGAAAACTCAACTTAGTGATGCTACAAGCAAAACGCAATTATTCTGTTGCCGCACCGCGCTCAATTCCACCGCCCACTCTTCACGAACCGCACCACTCAGTCTTTGGATTCAACCTACACTTTTTCTTGCCCCGCGCCCCTGCTGAGCCAGAGTCGGCATGTGATAATTTGGGATATACCAGCGCACCCAGCATCCTCGCGTAGCGTCGCCGCCGTCAGGACCTTGTTGCTGACCCTTGTCCTGTTCGCACTAACTGGCTGCAAGAGGAAGCCTGAACCGGCGCGGCAAACCGATGAGTTCCCCATCGGCGCTCACACGGCAAACCCGCAGCTTCCGGCCAGACCTGCTGGCGACCTCATCACCACCGCGCAACAGGCATTCTGGAATTATCTGGAAACCTTCCACCGCCTCCCGGACAACCCCACCGATGTCCAGCGCCGCATCTTTGAGACCGGCGGCGAAGTCACGCGCTTCGAGTTCTTGTCCACCTCCCCCGTGTCGCTCTTTGCGGACGTGGCCGGGATGAAAGCCCACCGTGCGCGCTTCGCGCAACGCTACCCTTGGGTCGCGCGCCTCCTGGAAAAAGACAAGACCACCCTGGAAGTGGATGAAACCGTCTTCCAAGGCAGCGCCAAGGAAATCCTGGAAAAACATGACCGCAAAGTCGCCTGGGCGCGCGGCAACTATTACCAGACCAGGGGAGATCGCGCCCTGTTCACCAAGCGCTGGCTGGAATCGCTTCTGGCGGTTGACTACATCTTCGCCTGCGGCAGCCCACAGGACCGCATCGACGGCCTGTTCCTGCTGGGGCAGACCACGCGCGCGGCCGCCAGCCCCGGGCAGGATACCCCGGAACGGGCCCAGCGGGGCGCGGAGCTGGAAATCCCCGCCGTGCAACAGATCGCCATGCCACTGGCCAATGAGTTTGCCCGGCATGTCCCGGAAAGCCTCGTGAACTTCCTGCCCTCTCTCATCTCCAGCGCAGAGATCCCGGACGCTTACATTGACTGCCTCAAATGGACGCTGCGGGTCAAGCCCTTCGCCCAGTGGGACAACCTCATGCGCTTGAATCAAATCGAAGTCGGCAACCACTGTGTGCGCAACGGCCTGCTGCACTACACCATCTACTGGTATCATCTGCGAGAAAACCGGCGTCCCGACCCCGGTTCCGCTGGCCTGGCCATCAAAGCGCTCTTTTAAACCCTATACGGCAAGCAGCCAGGTCCCAAGGAACACCAGAAATACCTCGCCCTGCTCAACGCCGCCTATCCACCACCTCCCAAGGCACCGGCATCCAAAGCTCCCGCCCCGGACATGAAAAAACCCTGAAAGGCGCACAGTCTCATGTTCCCACCCCGCCTGCCCAAATCCCAAGTCCTCACTGGCCTGGCATACAGTTTTGCGCTACTGTTGGGCATCCAATCCCAAACGTCGGCCCAGACCGTGACCACCACCGGGGACATCCCTTACGCAAAGTCATTGGCCCCGGTCAATGGCAGCTTGGAAATCTGGACCCTGTCCCAAATACGGAAGGACAAGGACTACACCGTGAATCCCGGTGGGAACACCGTGATGGAAAAAGACATCCGCTCCCGCTCCGGAAATCTGGGCTACTCCTCACCCCAAGTCGAAAACGCCCCTTCACCGGCACCCTGGACATGAGGGGCGTCGCGCTGCCCGCCTCCATCGCCATCTTGGTGGACGACCAGGCTACCCTCAGCGTCCAGGAAGACGAGAGCGCCCGTGCCCCAGGCGTCACCGGGCCTAAGTTCGAGCATACCTACGAAGTCAAAGGCACCGCCCTGTGGAACCCCAAGTCCTATGTGGAATTCCCCGTCCCCCTGCCTCCCGGACGCAAATACAACCTGAAACTCGACTACGCCAACACCGCCAACCTGACCCAAACTTACAATGGCCAAGTCGATGTTGACGGCGTCAGCGTCTATGTGTGCCTTCTGCCCATGAACATGCTGGTTGATGCCAACAGGGACGGCAAGATTAACGATAGTGACTGGGGAATTGTCACCGACGAAAACCCATGGGACTTCTGGCTCAATGATAATGATGACACGCACGTAGATACTCGGGAATCTCAGCGGCCTGACTGGATGCATGATACCGTGCAGGGTGCGAAAGACTTGGATGATTATTTTCCTGTGTTTCTCGACATTCAGCAGTGTGTGAAAGCCCTGCCACCAATGAGATTTCCAGCCAGCCAGTCTGTTAGATACAAACTCAAGCAGTCCGATGGCGCTGTGAACATTGTCGAGACTCACCTGTCACGTGACAAGGCATTCAACTATCTAAAAGATAGTGAAACTGGAGGGTTTAGTGGATATGGCTATGAACTTACTGGTAGATCAGTCCACGCTATTAAGACGAATATAACGCCCGCTGGGGCCTATCTCTCGGAAAGTTTCTTGCGGGGAATTCGGGACAACAACGAGGGGGTGATCTTGGTCGAAGGCTGCAAGCCCACGACCAATCCCCTTGTCCTCGTTGTAGAAAAAGGGGGCGTTCCCATCGCTGAGATCTCACTGCCCTTATCCCTTTCCCCGCGAGTTCTCCTGTTGCTGCATGGGATGAATTCCAATACGGATACTTGGAATGAATATGTGCTCGATGCTTTTGGAAGTGTGGGGAATTGTATTGATATTCTGGATGAAGAATTCCGCCCTATTCTACCGGTCACATTCCCTAGTTTTATTAAGCGTGTTCCTGGGCCGATTAGAAAAGGAGGGGTGCGTTGCTATCGCGTGCAGTTTGGCTTTTTTGAAACTAAAAATACTGCAACGAAAGGACTCGAAGACCTCACTGTCGCCACGGCAACGGGCGGAGTTGAAGGGAAAACCGAATCATATCTCTTCACTCCAAGTCTCAAGTGTGGTGATTTTGAGTCATTCGATGAACTGGCCCGGGAAGTAGATGATGCGATTGCAATGATTCTCACCCGTCACCCGAGCGCCAAGATTGTTTTAGCCGGGCATAGCAGAGGGGGGCTGATCGGCCGCAAGTTTTTGCAGGGATATTCCAAAGACGGGCAATCCGTATCATCCGAAAATAGAAAACATGTGGTTGGGTTCCTTACAACAAGCTCCCTTCACAAAGGTAGCCCAATGGGGCGGATTTACGAATGGCTGGCAATGGATAACCACAAGCGAGGTGCCCCGGGTTCATCTGACGATTGGGAGGCCGTGGATTTCCTGCGCGAACCTAAAGCATGGCATCTCTTCAAAAAACCACCTCTCGATGCCCGGCGCCCGGTAATCAATGACATGTCTGACCGTTCCGACGCGGTCAGAAACCTGAATGACCCGGCGCAAGTGGCCAATCTTCCATCAAAAGTGGTATATGGAGAAATCATTTACTCCAAGGTGAATTTGGGAATATTGAGCTTGGGTGATGTAAAAGGTTACTCAGCCTTTGATGACACGACATATGACATAGGTGAGCAATTTTCGAAAGCTGCAGAGGAATATATCCTTGGGGCAGGTAACACTCCGGCGAGCTTCCCGGGTGATGGTCTTATCCCGAAAGACAACCAGCACTTCACCGGGTTGCCAGGAATCCCGGCACCGGGATATCCTCCGGCCCCGGCGCCCGCCACGGGTCAAAACACAATCTTGCGCCGGATTGTGACAGACGTGGATGTGGTTCACACAGACGCGCCGAAACGAGTTGATGATTTGAAATCCCAGCTCCGACTCATCGCCCCCAATTGGTTTCCATGAAAAACAAACGCCATTTAATCTTAACCGGCCTCGCTGTCCTGCTGGGTGCTGCCACCGTCCTGTGGTGGTATAGAAGCAAGCCATATGATCAGTCGCCGATGGCTGTTGGAGATCAAGATAATAATCCGAAAGTAGCGCAGCAACTTACGACGGATACAGGTTCGAATGCTGCAGTTAGCTCTGGTAAGCAATTTATTAAAATGGGGGTTTTAGAAAGAATGGCTATAATGGATGAAATTAAGAAACAGGATTTACCCTTGATTTTTCAGGCCATGCTCGATGCGGAACGGCTGGAACATGACGACTTGAAGCAAATGCAGCTAAGAACGGTTTTGTCGAACATTTTTCAGTTAAAAAAACCTACTCCAGAGTTTATGGATCAACTATACGGATTCATGACCAACCGTGCTAACTCAGATTTTGAAAGGAACCTGCTGATCAGTGCTTTGAAGTCAGCGTCAACCAAGGAAACAGTGGATTTATTGCTCCGGGTGGCAAACACCGCCCCTGACCCGGAGGTCAGGGAATCGGCGGCCACGCTGACCGGGGTGGGAACAAGAGGCCAGGATGGACCCGAACTTTCCCCTGCGCTGGAGCGCACCTGGCGGGAAACGAGCAATCCAACCCTGATCCGAAGCACAGCCAACGCGATGGCACGAATCGGCGCACCCAGCGGCATCGACCTGCTTCTTTCTGCGGCGTTGGCAACTGATGACCGGGACTTGGAGCGTAAGACCGAGGCCAGATTAGCGTTTCGAGAAATTAACAAGAACATGGCTGTGCCGCCGCTGGCCGCCCGGTTAGTTGACCAGCCTGCAACAAGCGAGGCCGTGAAGCTGCTCGTCCCTATTCTTACAGGGATCAGCGGCGAAGCCGGCCACAAAGCTCTGGTGGCTTGGCTGCAAACCCGGCCGGAAAATTGCGCGGCACTAGTGCACGATTTGTTCCGCCGACAAATACTAGGCGATCTCGATTCATTTGAAAAGTCATGGGCCACCGCCCTCGATCCTTCAGCGCCATTCCGCAACGAGGAAAACCGCAAGGCTGTCCAGGAAGCTCTTGAAGCATTCCGTGCGCTCAATAAGACGACTTTGGAGCCTCGCTCTCGATAACACACGGGCCGAGGATGAAAACCGGCTGCACACCATCAAACGGACGACTTGCCAGTGATGCAAAAAATCAAGGATCAAAGATCAGGCGTCAAGGAACTCCAATCTCCAAATCAAAGGAAACAACATACCGCTTTCATCCCACGCGGCGTCATCCAATTCGCGATACTTGGCCGACTTTGGATCAGCTTGACATTGATTCTTGGGGCCTCCTTGATCCTTGGGCTTTGCGCTTGGGAACCTTTTACATGCTGCCCGTTTTCACAAAACTCAGCACCTTCCCGCTGTCTCCTCGCGCCGCCCACACCACGCGCAAAAAGTCTGCGGGATGAATACCATGTTGGCTTAGGAAAGCGCAATCACCGGAGCAACCGAACATGGTGTCCGGGTCCATCTCGCCGCGCAATTTCGCATTGGCCTTGGCGATGATGCGAGGCAGCCACGGGATGCCAGCCATCTCCGCCGTCTTCGCGGGCAGCGCCGAGGGATGGACGGTGTTCGTGCTGGCCACGCCCTTCTGTTCAACGAGAAAATAATCCCTTCGCGCCGCAGCTACCAGCAGTGCCGTCTCCGCGCTCGGCTCCTCCCCCGCCGCTCTCACATGATCTTCTACAAAATCGAAAAGCTCGCGCGGCTTGCATCCAATTGACTGAAGAAATTTCAAGTCATCTGCCGCAAACCACGCGGCGAGATCAGACGAACCGTTTTTGTATTTGTCAATGCAACGGCCAAAGAGCGCACGGAACTGCGTGGCCCAAGTATAGGAAGTGGTCATAGGAAATGAGGGGTTGATGATTTGGCACGAATAGCTGCCGAATGATACGGCACAACTTCCTCTCCGGCTACAAGTTCAGTCCGCCATCGCGAGATCGTAAATTTTTTCTGTTACCTTTCTCCCGCAAAATCCGTTGTGTCGCTCGCCTCAGTGGCTGCCAATCTGATAGCAACTCCCGCGGCTAGATGCCGCTTAATGGGACGCACTCGAAGCGACGCGCGCTTGCCTTACGTGCTACAATGCAGACGTGCTTCTTCCAAACGCCGAACACGCATTCACCGACAACCGCAAGCTCGCAGATTACAGTCTCAACCCGACGCATCCTGTCGGACGGCACAAGTCCAGCGTGTTTCGGAGTGCCTTGGAACTCACCGCAGACAATGCGGAAGCGCTGCGTGAGATTCTTTTGCAAGCCGTGCTCGTTCATAGCTTTGTCCTCAGTCGCCGTGACGAATTCGGCCAGCGTTACACAGTGGATTTTCCGGTCTCGACTAAACATGGCACTGCCATTCTTCGCTCTGCCTGGATCGTGCGTCACGACGAAGACTTTCCTCGCCTTGTGACCTGCCTTGTGTTATCTGATTAAATATCCCTGATGCCTGCCATTTCTCACATCGAACTGCTCGACACCGTGGCTCTCGTCTGCGACCTGTCCGAGCTGGGACTTGCCGCTGGCGAGGTTGGTGCGGTGGTCGAGGTGCTCTCAGACGATGCGTTTGAAGTCGAGTTCTGCGATGAGTCTGGTCACACTTACGGACTGCATACTCTCCGCGCGGATCAGATCATCGCACTGCGCACCAAGGGACACGCATTCAGAACAGTGCTCAAGGTCGCGTGAGGCAGGATGGGAGGAGCGCGTGGCACTCATGCCCGCCACCTGATCATCTTGGTAGCGTAGCTGCCTGGGCAAGAAGAACGCGGGCGTGAGTGTTCGCGCTCCCTTGGCACTTGGCACCGAAGGTTGCTGGCGCTGCGGCTTACAATTTTACTACAAAAAAACCAAGATAAGCGCATTCCAATCGTGTTAGGGTTTGAACTTATGGGCGTGTCCGAAAGTTTGTGTTTCGGGTGATTGGGTTATGGTTTGGTGTTGGGCCGTGCTTTTTGATCCTCAGCTAGCTGAGGATCAAAAAATCGCG
>JAYVOH010000269.1:0-3149 GCA_043758025.1 Verrucomicrobiota bacterium | reverse complement strand
TTTCTTCAGTTGGCTTACACTGCCAGTCCTCGTTTTGCGGACCCTCCCGTTCCTGATTCGCGGCAGCAAGGCTGCGTCCCTTGGTTCGGTGGAGGCTGTTCAGGCTGACCACCGCCTGCCTGTCGTCCTCGGTGGTATCGCAAGGAGGGTCCATGCTTGGGAGGTTTCCCGTTTACGTCGCAGGCGCACAATTCCATTCGGCACCAGCCTCCTTTGTCTTGCCCGTAATCCGTTGTCATGAATGAATCATCAGCCAGTGTTTTGTCCCCGGGCCTGTCGGTCATCGTGCCGGTTTACAATAGCGCCGCCATCCTTCCCGAACTCGTAAAGCGGCTCGAACCGGTCTTGCGAAGCACAGAGCGGCCGTTCGAACTGGTCCTCGTGAATGACGGCAGCCGCGATGGAAGCTGGCAGGTCATTCAGCAACTCGCCGCCAGCCATTCGTGGGTGCGCGGTCTGTGCATGATGCGCAACTACGGCCAGCACAACGCCCTGCTGGCCGGCATTCGTGCGGCGAACTATGCAGTCACCGTCACGATGGATGACGATCTTCAGCATCCCCCTGAAGAACTACCCAAGCTTCTGATCGCACTGACTGACGATCTTGATGTGGTCTATGCGCCTCCGGCCAAGGAACAGCACGGCCTGCTGCGCGATCTCGCTTCAGTTGCTACGAAGATCGCGCTCAGCAGCGCAATGGGAGCAGGGAGCGCTCGCCAAGTGAGCGCATGGCGCATTTTCCGCACTCAGGTGCGAGATGCCTTCGCGCAATGCCATGCGCCGCTGGTGAGCATCGATGTGCTGCTGACATGGGGAACGACGCGGTTCGGGGCGTGCCCGCTCCGTCACGATCCTCGCACCATCGGCAACTCAAACTACACCTTTGGCAAGCTCGTGCGTCACGCATTCAACATGATGACCGGTTTCTCCGTGCTGCCGCTGCAGCTCGCGAGCATCATCGGCTTCGTTTTCTTCCTCTTCGGCATGGGGGTGCTGGTGTATGTGCTCCTCATGTTCATGTGGAAGGGCAGCAGTGTGGCGGGCTTTCCTTTCCTTGCTTCCATCATCGCGCTCTTCTCGGGCGCGCAGTTGTTTGCCCTTGGCATCATCGGTGAATACCTCGCGCGGATGCATTTTCGGATCATGGAGAAACCGACTTATGTGCTCCGTGCCTCAACCGGGAACCCTCCTCGCGCTAGTCATGACTGAAGCCAATCGCCCTATTCTTTTGCCATGGGATAGCTCCTTTTTTGGCTTCCCCATTGCAAAACTTTCCGGGGTTCGCCTGCGAGAAGCGGATCTACCTGCGATAGAGAAGTCGTGCCGCCTCATGGGTGTGAAATGCCTTTATTTTCTGGCGGATGCTTCATGGCCAGAAACGCTTGAAGCCGCCTATAAAGGAGGGTTTATGTTCGTGGACATGCGCTGGGATCTCGAATTGTCAGTGAACGAAATCGGTGACGGCGATTCCAACCCCGCAGGTGTCAGGGTGGCGAAGGAAGAGGAGATGAGTCTGTTCCAGGAAATGGCGCGGAGACTGCATAGCAACACAAGATTCTTCAAGGACGCCAGGTTCTCGCGTGAGCGGGCGGCAGAACTCTATGCGGAATGGCTGCGTCTCTCATTTCAAGGACCAAAAAAGACAGTATTGGCGGTAACGACTTCTTCCGGCCGGCCCGCAGGTTACGTTGCCTGCGAAAGTGGCGAATCGGAAGGAACTGGTCGCATCGGGCTGATTGGGGTTGACGAATCCGCGCGTGGACATGGCCTAGGCACTACTCTTATCCGCGCGGCAATAGCTTGGCTTTACTCTAAGGGCGCTCGCAGAGTGCGAGTCGCAACCCAAGCCGACAATATTGCCGCAATAAGGCTCTACATTGCGGCCGGGTTTTCGCCTGCGGGAGTCGGGACTTGGTTTCATCGTTGGTATGTCTAGATATGAAAGCGTCAGGTCAAACCACCATCCCTTTCAACCGTTCCTCCCTCCAAGGGCGGGAGCTTGAGTATATCTTCCAGACGATCACGGCGGGGCAGATCGCAGGGGATCAGGCCTTCTCGAAGAAGTGCCATTTATTGCTGGAAGACACGCTGGGCGTGAAGCGGGCGCTCGTCACCACCTCCTGCACGCACGCGCTGGAGATGGCTGCCATCCTTCTCGATATCCAGCCTGGCGATGAAGTCATCGTGCCGTCTTTCACTTTCGTCTCCACTCCGAACGCTTTCGTCACGCGCAGTGCGAAGCCGGTGTTCTGCGATGTGCGGCCGGATACGCTGAACATGGACGAGACGAAGCTGGAAGCGCTGATCACTCCGAAGACGAAAGCCATCGTGCCGGTGCATTACGCCGGCGTGGGTTGTGAGATGGATGCCATCTTGGAAATCGCGGAACGGCATGGCATTCCGGTGGTGGAGGACAATGCGCACGGCCTGTTTGGCAAATACAGGGGCCGTTGGCTCGGAACCTTTGGCTGCATGGCCGCGCAGAGCTTTCACGAGACCAAGAACATCACCTGCGGTGAAGGCGGAGCACTGCTCGTCAATGACGAGCGGTTTGTCGATCGCGCAGAAATCATTCGCGAGAAGGGGACGAACCGCGCGCGATTTTTCCGCGGGCAGGTGGACAAGTATTCGTGGGTGGATGTGGGCAGCAGCTATGTGATGAGCGATGTTCTGGCCGCCTTCCTCTACGCGCAGCTCGAGACATGGCCCATGATTCAAGCCACACGGATGAGTCTGTGGCAGCGCTATGATGCGGAGTTGAAGACCTGGGCAGCGCAGCACGGGATCCGCCAGCCGGTCATCCCGGCGCACTGCGATCAGGCATGGCACATGTATTACCTGCTGCTGCCCTCCTTGAAACATAGACAGGCCCTTATCGCGCATCTGAAGGCCAAGGGGATCCTGGCGGTGTTTCACTATCTGCCGTTGCACCTTTCAGACTATGCCAGTCGGTGGGGTGGCAAGGCAGGGGATTGCCCGGTGACCGAGGATGTGAGCGACCGGCTGCTGCGTCTGCCCTTTTACAACAGCATGACGGCTGACCAGCAGGGGATAGTCATTGAGGCGGTAAAGGAGTTCACCGCGTGATGCATGACTGAGATGAAAGCACGGCGGCGGGATAATGTAGGACAGTCTCCCAGTCTGTTGCG
>JAYVOH010000268.1:0-23497 GCA_043758025.1 Verrucomicrobiota bacterium | reverse complement strand
GCCTTACTCGAACTGGGTGCGCTAGATTCAGAAGAGCGTGGCGTGGCAGACAGCGGAGGCGGGTAGGAATCAGATGTTCCCAGTGCGCGCGAGAGATATTCAAATGCCTCGATAATCAGACGCGTCTTTTCATGCGCTTTGGCATGAAGATCGTCACCAGCTTGAAATCGGTCAGGATGCCAGACCTTGAGAGCCTGACCATACGCTTTTTTCAACTGTGACCTCGTGAAAGGTGTGGGAAGCTCCAATAGTAGTAGGGCGTCTTTGAGAGTCATAAACAGAAACGGTTACGCCAACTTCCTCGGGATTTCATGTGCCGTCAACAAAGCCATGCTGGTAGGTGGACTTGCTTGAACAAACTGATAATAAGGCCCAGACCGACTCCCTCATTGATCATGAGCGAAACTTTGTCTGAGGTGGGCTTCGGGAGTTGATTTACATGGCTGACAGGGGAGGCGCTCAAGATCGAACGTGCGCAGCGAGTGCAGAACGATGAGTCGGCATAAACACGGGCACTTCCTTCTGCGGCTCATGTGCCATGAGGAATGCCGTGTGTGTCAGCGCATTGGCTCTATAGCAAACGGCTTTGCCTTGTTTACAGCAACCTCTCCACCCGCATTCTCTCGGCCAGGAGCAGGGCGCGGAATCGTTCGAGATCTTGTTCGCGGGAGCCGCTGACCAAGGCGTGGCGGTATTGCGGCCAGTGGGCGATTTCAGTGAGCGCGTTCTTCAGGCGCAGGGCGAGTTTCTCGGCGTCTTCCGTTCCGCGATGGGCGAGGCGCTGCTTCAATTCGTCCACGCTGTGCGGAAGAATGAATACGTCCGTGTGGCAGCGGCGCACGAGTTCGTCATTGCAGGCACGCACTTGTTCTGCGCCCTGGATGTCGATGTCCATGACCACATCAATGCCACGCTCCAGGTTTTCCTTCACATAAGTCTTGAGCGTTCCGTAAAGATTGCCGTGGACGCGGGCGTGTTCAAAAAACTCGCCGCGAACTGCACGCTCCTCGAATTCCTCCTCGGAGAAAAAGAAGTAATCGCGTCCATGCACCTCGCCGGGACGCGGCGCGCGCGTGGTGCTGGAGACGGAATAGACGGCCTCGCCCATGTCCGCGATCTGGCGGCAGAGAGTAGTTTTGCCGGAGCCGGACGGGCCGGAGACAACGATGAGGACGCCGAGGCGGCGGGTGGGAATGGTTGGATCAGACATCAACAGGAATGGGTGGATTGTATCTTCCGAGACACGCGCGAAACAAAGTCTGCAACACGAGCAGGTTGCCTTTGAAGGGGCTGATTTTCGTGGGTGCGGGTGCGTCGGCGGGATAGGCACGGGTGACGGGAACTTCCTTGACCTTGAAACCAAGGCGCGCGGCGCGGATGGCGAGATAGTAGTGCAGCTCGTAACGCTGGAACACATCGCGGAAGGGCTGCACACGTTCATCCAACAGAAAGCCGCGGCTGTAAGCGCGGAAACCATTGGTGGTGTCGGTGTAGCGGAAACCTGCGGCCAGCGAGATGAGCGGGGAGTGGAGTAACATCACGCCCCAGTGACGCAGAAAGGGCGTGTTGATGGCCTTGCCGCCGGGGATGTAACGCGAGCCTTGGATGTGATCGAAGCCCTCATCCAACGCGGTGACGAATGACGGCACGGCGCTGGTGTCATCCTTGTCGTTGCCATCCACGAGGATCACGCCCTCGTAATTTTCATCCATCGCAAAGGCCAGGGCCATGCGCATCTGCGCGCTGAGCTTACCGGGGCCGCGCTTGGTGAGCAGCGCGCGCACATTACAAGACTTGAGAAGGTCATGGGGCAGCGAGCCGTCCGTGCTGCCGCCATCGGCCAGGATGATGTCCACCTTGTCCGCCAGACCCTTCATTTTCTCAAGCTGCGCTTGGATGCGTTGGCCCTCGTTGATCATGAAAACGCAGAGGGCATAACGCTTCCGCCTTGGATCGAACTCTTCCTTGCTGAAGTCGGGATATTGCCAGCCAGCCTGCATGGGAATTTATTTAGAGTCCTTGACCACGTTGCGCTGTTCGGCATCCAGATGCAGCACCGGGCTGTTCTTCTCATCGGATACGAGATAGAGCGGCCGTCCGCGCGATTCTTCAAGGATGCGGCCCACATATTCGCTGAGAATGGCGAGCAGCGAGAAGACGAAGAAGAACATCACCCCATGCTGCACAGAGAGCGTGGTCCATCCGGGTGCGACATCCTTTTTGAAAAGATAGATCAGCGCGGCATAGAGCACGTAGAGCACATTGAGAAAGCCCGCGAACCAGCCCATCCAGCTCACTAGGCGAAGCGGCTGTCGGCTGTGGGTGACGATGATGTCAATCGCCTCATGCAGCTCCTCGATGAAGCCCTTGCGCAGGATTTTGCCGCTGCGGGACAGTGGCGTGTAGGGGAACGCGCAACGGCGATAACCGACGGTCGTGGTGAGCAGCCGGAGCTGGTGGTAGCTCTCGCGGAACTGCGTGAGCGCATTCACCATGCGTCTGCTCAAGACGCGAAAATCCGTGCAGCCCGGCAGCAGTTCCGCTTTCAGAAAGCGCCGCATGTAGCCGTGGAAAAGGTTCTTCAACATCCCGCGCACGGCACCGCCGCGACCACCGCGTTGATCAACGCCGTTGACCATGCCGTCGAGTTCGCGGCATTGCCCGATCATTTGCGGAATCAAATTTGGCGGATCAGTTTCAGGAATCAGGATGACGACATAATCGCCGATGGAAGTTTCCAATCCCGCGAGCACGGCCAGCTCGCGTCCGAAGTCACGCGAGAGCATGATGAGCCGGACACAGGGAATTTTCGCCAGCACGGCCTGTGCAGCAGCGAGTGTCGCATCATCCGAGCCGTCGGCCACGAGGATGATTTCGTGGTGCGTGTAGTTTTGGGTCAGCACGGCGGAAGTCTCCTCCACGACACTGCCAATAATCTGCGCATCCTCATGCAATGGCATGAGGACAGAGATGAGAAGGTCGGCGCGTTCCATGGTGATCAATCAGGCAGGATGAGCGCATTCGGTCAAGGCATCAAAAATATTGTCAATCTTCGCGCCCATGACGCAGTGCAGATTTTTCAGGCCGCAGTCGCGCTGGAAGAGAATGGGGCGGCTGTCGTCCTCCTCGCTGGCGGGCAGGACGGTCTTGATCTCCCAAAGTGAATCTTTGTAAACGCAGTCGTGGAGGAGCGGGAGATAGCGCTGGGCATCGGCCAGCATGAGGCGGTAGTTGGAGACCGGCCGCCGTGCATCAAGATAAGGGCGCAGATCGTGGCTCGTCGTGACCGAGTCCTGCCATGAGCCATGCGGTGTGTAGCGAACATGGCTGAGCGTGTGCAGGCCGCGCGCGGGAAAGGGCATCGCGGAAAAAAACGGTCCGCACATGACCGTGACGCCGATATGCTTCAACGGCTCCGGCATTTCGACCAACGCCATTTCCGCCAGCTCATGCTTCAAGCGGATGCGAGGCAAATCTGATGCGGCAAGCAGTTCATTGATATGGCTGTAAGTGCAGTTGAAGACCTGGTCCGCCAGGATTTCTTCCGTGCCGCCAGATTGTTCCAGCGTCACGGCGATGTTGTTTCCGCTGGCCGCCAGCTTGACGGCTTTGCAGTTAAGACGGATTTCTACCTTCGCCCGCTCCAGCTTGTCCAGCATCAGATGACGCAGCTTCACGGCATCGAAGGCGTATTCGCGCACGGTGAAGACCTGCTCGATGAGTGACTCATTGAACATCGCAGTGATGCGGGACGGCGCAGGTTCGAGTGGTGCGCCGATGCGTTCCATCATGGAGCGGAACTGCGACGCGGAGACTTTGGAGAAGCGTCGTGCGATGGCGTAATATTTTTCGAAATCGGCAACGACACAGTCGCGATAGTCCTCGGTCCAGCGCGGGAAGTTCACATGCGAGCGCAGGGCGGTGAGAACGCTGCGCGGATAGTGGTAGCCGTTGTGAATGCGCGCCTGATTGTTGTAGGAGGCACGGGCCAGAAGATCGCCCGCCTGTTCGCAGAGCAGCACCTTGCGTCCCTGTTCCGCCAGAGCCACGGCGAGGCTGCAGCCATAGAAGCCGCCACCGATGACAACACTTTGAAAGGCGGGCTGCGAACTCATGGAGCGGCAAAATACACCCCGAGCATGTTTCGCAACGCCTCTTTCACCACTGGCAATCCGCCTGACGGGGTTTTCATTTCCAGCGAGACGATGCCTTGATAGCGCGCTTTCTTCAATGCGGACGCGGCTTGTGCATGGGCTTCACGGCTGGGATCAAATGGCTCCAGCATCGGCTCACTGACATGGAAGTGTCCGGCATAGGGCAGCAGTTCTTCGATCGCGCGCCCGGCATTGGCCCCGTTCATGATGAGTTCCCCCATGTCGAGATTCATTCTGATGCCCGGAGAATTCACCAGTTCCACGAGCGACGCGGCCTCATTCGCGGTCTGGATGAAATCGCAACCGTAGGCCGATGGATTAGGCTCGATGCAAACGATCACGCCATTTTTAATTGCGGTATCACCGAGAACACGAAAGAAATCTGTGGCCCTCGCAAGCGCGGCATCAAACGAGAGCGTGCCACGCAGCCGGTTCTTAGGCGAGCCGAAGACGAGCGCCTTCGCGCCCATCCATCCGGCGAGTTGGCAGACGCCCTCAAGATAATCCAAGCAGGCACTACCATCATCTGGACCGAAGACTTGCAGTTCCGGTTTACCAAAGAGCAGCGCCTGAAAGCCGCAGATGCTGAAGCCGCGCTGATGGAGTTTCCCCGCAAAACTGCGCGCTTCGGATTCATCAACCTGCGTGAGATCAGGCCAGTATCGTGTAGGGGCAATCTCAATGTGCCGCACGTTCGCCTCTTGCAGCATATCGAGCGCCGCTTCGTCGTCCGCAGCAGGCCAGGCGATGTTGGAGACAGCGGGCTTCATAAAGTTTTATTCAAGTGTTCTGATTCGGCGCGCATGAACTCGCCGATCTCCCGCAGCACGGTCGCGGCATCATAAAGATAACCGCCGTGGCAGTTCCAGAGCGCATCGTATTTCGAACGGAAGTCATAATGCGCGGGCGCTCCGGCGTTGCTGCCCACGGGTTTCTCCGGCGCGAAATTTTCCAGGATGGCTTTGGTTGAAACCGGCTCGGTGGCGAGATTCAACATGCGGATGTTTTCCCGCACCATCTTTTCCAGATCGGCGGTCAGATGCTGGAGATCATAATACTGGAACGAGCTGAGGGGCTGGATGGCATCGAGGCAGTTGTCGTGCAGCAGATCGAAAATGACATTCTTCTTCAAGCCGGGCCCGAACAAGCCGGGCAGGCGGATCATGTGATGATTGGCAAAGCGGTCGCGCACAAATTCTTCCACCATCAGGCGATGCCGGCCATAGGCGTGATTTTCCTTGGTTGGCAGCACATCCTCGGTGACGCCGTTGGGGCTGGCATAGACATCGATGGTCGAGAGCAGAATGAAGCGCGCGGCCTTCGCGGCGGCCAAGGGCTGGAGAAGTTTTTCAATGCCCGCCCAGTCGGCTTCCGGCTCCTTGTTGGCCTTCCACTTCACCGCCTGCACTCCAGCGCAGACAATGGTGTCGAAGGATTTTCCCGCGATGTCAGCGATGTTCCGGCTATTGAACAGCGCTGAGTAATTGCCCTGGGCGGCTAAGTTTGATCCGACAAAACCGGTATGTCCGATCAGTGCTGCGTTCTGGCCGAGGAAGTTCATGATGATTGGTAAAAGATGATGTCGTTCAACTGGAAGGTGCGCTCGGTGGGAACATCCTCGAACTCGATTTCGATACTTTTCACCGGGTGTGGCGCAGGCTTGAATGATGCCGGAATGTAATAGGCGGCGCAGTCATAGCCTCCTTCCGATGAACGCAGACGAAGCTCGGTGGACTGGCCTCCGTCGCCACGCAGGACGCAATTGATCACGGGCGGGAGTGGTTTGCGTCCCTTCGTGAGGTTCACACGAATTCCATCAAAGTCGCCGGTGTTCAGTGTTTCTTTGGATGTGTCAATGGTGATGCTGCGGCGGCAATTCTGGCGAATTTCCTTGAGGCCAAATTCATCAAAGTAGGCGCGCGCGCTGGCCATTGTCTTACGTGCCACCGCGCCGGCGATGTCCGGGTTGTAGCGGAGGTAGGCGCTCTCGTCGAATTCGCCTTCGCTGGTCGCGTGTATGGCAATCTCCTTTTCTTTTTTCAGAGACAGCCTGTGCGGCTTCACGTCGGCCGGGTTCCATTTCCAGTGAAATATCTCCTTCATCGGATGCACTCGGGCCGTGAAGGACTCATCGCCGAGAAGTGAGGAAAGGCTGAGGCGCTCATGCGGGCGAATTAATTTTCCACTGGCGATGACCTTGTCGGCATTCTCGCCGATTCCACAAGGAAGTCCGGAGAGCTGTTGCTGGAGATCTTTGAGCGAGCGCGCATCATTGATGAAGAGGCAAACTTTGAACAGCCAGTTGTATGACGCTTTGCCCACGCGCCTCGACATGGTGGAGTCGGGTGTGGTGGGAATCTCGTAGGCGAAGCAACGCATTTTCACATCACCGGGTATTGATCCCAACCACAGTTTTTTTCGCTTATTGCTATAATAGGGAATGTCCTTGAGCAAAAGATCGAAGGTCGCAAGCACACCGCCGTGTCGCGTAATGACGCGAAAGTTCTGCGTGATAATTTCGCGCGCGCGGGCGTCCTCGTCGATTTTGAAGCGGGCAATGTCTGCCATACCGACGGGACATTTATCGGAGGCCACATCAATTTTTGTCGCCGTTGCCCGCTCCATTTTGTCGCTGGCGACCTGCATCGAATGATTTTCGATATTGATCTCCACGGTATAAAAGGGCGGCACTTTCGATTTCAACGCGGCATCACGATCGCCCGTGAGACTATGGATGGCATGAACGCGCCGGAGCTGATAAGGCCAGTGGCGGGCTACGATGGCCGGGTCATCATTGCGGAGATAGTGATCAATTTTTTCCTTTTGCAGGACGGCGTAGTTCGCCAGCATCAATGCGGCAAAAATCAGCATTCCCGTTTTCAACTTGGGGAACAAGGTTGTGAGTCGCGCCAGCAGCATGACAATGAACGCGCCCATGACCATGTTCTGCGCGATGTAGTAACGCGCGGGCCATACGCTGTCATAGCTTTCATCCCGCAAGATGAGCCATTGGCGGGAAAAGGCCGTGGCCGCAGACATGCCAAGAGCCGCGCCAAAAATGAGCAGCATTCCGGTAACACGCGGGACATCAAATGGCTGTCGCAATTTCCGTTCATAATGAATGTAGCCGCCAATCAAGGCGAGGAAAATACCGAAGCAGAACAAGGTGCGTCCATCGGTGAACCAGTTATAAAAGTTCAGGATCAGAGGGTAAAGGATCTGGCGGCAGAACATCACCTCGGTGAACCTCGACATTAACTGAACAGTATTTGTCTCCTGGTGGGCGCAGGGGCTGTTGTGCTGTGCACGCAAGATGGTGAAGACACCGAAAAGGGCAGGAATATGGTGGGGCAAAAGCAGCGACAATCGCAATTTCACATCCAGTTTCGTGCGCCACCACCCGATAAATTCACGCAGACACATGGCCCCGGTGAAGCACTCGGCGATCAATCCTGCCAGCGGCGAGGTCGCGATATGGAACATCACCAGCACCAGATAAGTCACGAGACGTCGTTTGGAGCAGACGCGGCAAAGCCACAGGTCGTGATAGATGAACAGCGTCACCAGCGCGCTGAAGTAACCGAGGTTCGTGGCCTCGCCGAAGATGCGATTTTCCTCATCGAGATCGGGCATCAACAGCATCGCGCCGCAGATGAAAAAGGCGGGCCAGAATGTCTGGCTGCGGCGCAGCACCACAAAGATGATGAGAAACATCAGCGCCGCATAAATGCAGGCGACGTGATGCTGGATGGAGGCCGCGTGATCGAGATTCGCACCGTGCAGCAGTGCATTGATCCAGTCGGAACTTTGCAGCACGACGAGATTTCCCAGCACGCAATAGTCGGGCCGGATGGTGATGACGGACTTGAGAAAGCCCAGCTGCCACATTTGCGAAAGCCATACACCGCCCTCGGTCGTGTAACTGCCGCGGAACCAGGCCGGCTGGGCGCGCAGGAAGATCACGCCCCAAAACAGGGCGAAGACCAGCAGAGGCACCAGATGACGCTGCAACCTTTGGCGGGAGATCATTGATATGAGCGTCGTGGAAATGGGTTACAACTCCGGCTTGGTGACCGCGTGGCAGAGGATATCCACGGCGCGGCTAAATTGCGTTTGCTCGCCTTGAGCATAGGCTTGGAAATCGTTGATCGCCGAGTGCTGCCATACCGCCACCAGATCCAGGCTGGGGACGATGACGAGCGCCACCTTGCCCCAAAGCCCGCAAGCCACCACCGCGTCCTCCGGTGCGCCGGGCATCAGGCGGCGACCGTTTTTGTCAGGGGTGTTGAGCCACCAGTTGAAACTATAGATGCCGGGGCCGATCTGGCTCTGGTTTCTGCCCGCGCCTACACTCGGCATGTCATCGAGTATTTGTGTCATGCCCCCGGAAGTCACCGGTGTATTTCCCGGCACGGGACTGTGGAGCATCGTTTGAACTGAGTCGGCTGTCAGTATCTCCTTTTCACCCCACCTGCCATTCCGCAGGATCATCAAACCAAATCGGGCCATGTCTTGAGCGGAGATGCTGACGATTCCGTGCGGCTCTTTCTGAAAATCATCCTGAACCGATACCGCATTTTCAAAAGCCAGCGGGTGGGCGAGGCGTTCATGAAATGCATTTGTGCCATCCATGTAAAAAACATTCCGGGGCAGCGTGTAGAGATAGAGGGTGATGGCGTCGTCGTTGTAGGCAAAGGCCGCGCCGGGTTTGTCGGCCAGTCCGTAACCCGAAGTCATGCTTGCGAGGTGCCGCCAGGTAATGGTGGCGTCCTTGCCTCCGTTTAATTCCTTGAGCCGGGGTTCATGAATCGCGACGGGATCGTCCACAGACTTGATGCGCTTCTCTTTGATGGCACGCATGAGAAGCGCGCTGATGAGCGGCTTTGAAGCGGACCAGAGGGGGCTGCTGCGATAAGGCTTGCCCCAGCGGAAGACGGAATAGCCGTGACGGGTGACGATGCCGCCGCCGCCAACGGCATTGGCGAATTCCTCGATCTTGGCCGAAGTCATTCCGACTGACTCGGGGGACGTATTTTGCCAGGTTTCCTGTGGAAAAACGTCCGGCAGTTTAACTGGCGCTGGCGGAGTTCGATGACATGCCGTGATGACCGCACTAATTAAAAGTGTCAGTGCCAGCAACGCGATCACTTTCCGGGCGCGGGTGCCATTTCCGAAAGACAAAGCAATCCTGCGGCAATGGCAAAACACAAACTTGGTGAAGGTGGGCTGGTTCAACACTCGGGCGCAACGGCTGCATTTGCCGGTTAGAAAATGGCCAAACAGCGACTGATGACTTAGTTGCAATCAACCGCTTGTAAACCGTTTTCATGCTCGTCAGCGCCGCATCCAGGCGACATCAAATCACTCAATATTCTGAACCTGTTCGCGAATTTTTTCCAGCTCGGTCTTCGATTGCACGACGGTCTGGGCCAGCGCGGCGTCATTGGCCTTGCTGCCCATGGTGTTGAATTCACGGAACAGTTCCTGTGAGAGAAAATCCAGCGCGCGGCCCGCCGGTTCCGCGGCGTTCATGTAAGCGTGGAACTGCTGGATATGACTCTCTGCGCGGGTGACTTCCTCGCTGATGTCACAGCGGTCGGCGAACAAGGCAATCTCCTTCACGAGCCGTTCATCATCGAGCGGCAGCGGCGTTCCGGCGTCGGCCAGCCGTTGACGCAGAGCATCGCGATGACGCGTGGTGATTTTAGGGGACATGTCCTGCGCAGTCTTGAGCATCGCGGCCAGGGCATCGAGCCGGCGTGAGATATCAGTCTTCAAATTCGCGCCCTCGGTTTGCCGCATCGCGAGCAGTTGTGCCAGTGCCGCATCCACTGCCTTTTCGATGAAGGGTTGTGATTTCTCCGTGCTGCGTTCGCCTTGTTCCAAAGTGAAGACTCCCGGCCAGCGAGTGATGTCGGACGCGGTTGAAGTGAATCCGAGTTGCGTGGACAGTCGCTGCACCTGCGCGGCATACTGTCGCGCCAGGGTTTCATCCACTCGCAGCACGGCATCACCGGCTGATCCATGATCGGCGGTGATGCTGACCTGCACGCGGCCACGGGATAATTTTGTCGCAAGCTTGTTGCGCAAGGCAGTCTCCAAGTCCGCGATTTCGCGCGGCAGATGAATGACAATTTCCAACTGCTTGCGGTTCACCGAGCTGATCTCGACGCGCCAGAGAACTCCATCGGAAACCGCCTCGCCGCGGCCAAAGCCTGTCATGCTGTTCATGGTTCTCGTTTAAAATCAGAAAGCGTTTACGGTTTCGCGCAATCCGTCCATCACGGTGTGTTGCGGCGCGAAGCCGAGAACGCGCTGTATCTTGGAGGCATCGGCGCAGGAGTGACGGATGTCGCCGGGGCGGAAGTCGCGATAGATGGCGGCAGGCACATGTTCGCCGATCAGCTCACGCAGCGTGTGAAAAAGTTCGTTCAGGCTGGTGCCGTGACCGAGACCAACATTGAAGACATCACCGAATGCCGTGGCGTTCGCGGTCGTGGACGAGAGCAGCAATGCCTGCGCGACATCGCGGACAAAGCAGAAGTCGCGTGTGTTTTCTCCGTCGCCGTTGATGAACACATCGCGCCCGGCTTTCATCGCGGCGATCCATTGCGGAATCACGGCGGCATAGGCTCCGTTTGGATATTGACGCGGTCCGAAGACATTGAAGAAACGCAGTCCGACGGTTTCGAGCCCATAGCATTCGCGCCAGGTCTGCGCGTGAATTTCATTGATGCGTTTGCTTGCGGCGTAGGGGGAGAGGCAGCGCCCAATCGAGTCCTCGCGCTTCATCGGCAGCTTGTCATCACCATAGACCGCGCTGCTGCTGGCGTAGGCCACGCGCTTCACGCCCGCAGCGTGCGCCGCCAGGAAAATATTGAGCGCGCCGGTGACATTGCTCGCATGGCAGAGGTCTGGTTTCTCCAGTGAAAGCGGCACACTGCCCAAGGCGGCAAGATGAATAATGCGATCCATGCCCGCAACTGCGTTCCGGCAGACGCTGGCATCCGCGATGTCGCCTTCCATCCATTCGGCTTCGGCGAGCAGGTTGGCGGTCTTTCCGGTAGATAAATTATCGAGCACACGAACACGCTGGCCGAGTGCGAGCAATTGTTCCGTGACATGCGAGCCAATGAAGCCCGCGCCTCCGGTGACGAGCCAGCGGAGCGGCTTTTTTTGCAAATCAATTTTGAGCTGGTCGAACGCTGTCATGAAAGTTGGAGGGCGTTCTTTTAGCACAAGGCAAGGTATCTTGCCGCAAAAAGGTTGGGGCTGGCGATTCGGATAAATTTGGCAGCACAAGTCGCCTCATAAGTTTTGACAACACTGGTGCGGATTGATATTTTTGTCATATGAGAAATCACAAAGCCACTTTTGTCTTCTGGTTCAGTCTGGCGGTAACTGGACTGATTTCTCCAGGCACTATCGCCGCGCAGGATTTGCTGGGGAGCACGCGGACGGAGATGCAGGCGCGTTTCGGACATTCGATGTTCTCGCCGCTGCTCGGCGATGAGGATGAGGCGGAGCAGTTTCATGTGGGCGCATGGTATTATTTTGTCGGCTATCGCGCGGACAAGACCGATCCGAAAAACAACGACAAGATGAAGGTCATCTGCATTCTCAAGAAGCGCGAATTCGGCGCGGCGCAGAATATCGAGGCTGGGGATTTGCGCCTCAGCCTGAGGGAGGCGGAAAACTCGCCGGAGTGGAATCCGTTCAATCCATTGCCCCACGAGAATGATCCGAAACCCAAGCCGGGAGAGAAATATAGCGACTTTGAAACGCTGCACATCCGCAAGTCTGATTGCGCTCTCACTGCCAAAGGACAAACTGTGCGCGCCCGTCAGCGCCTTTTCACCTTCACACTGGACTGGCACGGGAATCCGCAAAGTGCGCCTGCAGCGTGGTTCTTGGATTTGCCTGAGGACAAGCTGCGGGAATTTTTCAAGGACACCAACCATGGCGCGGAGACGAAACTGAAGCTCGCGCCGGAGCCGCTTGAGGAATACAAGAAATTACTGAGGGGGAAATAACTCCTTTATGCCAAGTCTGGATTGATGCGCGCTCTGCAGATGCCCCTGCAGCAAATCCGTGCCGAAGTCGCCGTTGAAATCGCGCACTTCAGCAAGGCGATCAAGGATGACCCCAAATCCGCTGCGCGGGATAACCAGTGTGAATACCAAATTGCCACATGATGATTTACATTGACTTTCTGGTTCCAAGGCTGGAAAAGGTGCCGGTTAAGTTAACGAGATAAGGACGTCCGGGTTAAATTTGCCACGCTTCCCCAATGAAATCGACCACCCGCTTCTTGTTGATTCTCGGAGTCTTGTTCTCTGGGATTTCCTCCTCCCACGGCGACCCTGTCACTTATAACTGGGGCGGCGGCTCCGGTGACTGGAGTGCGAACGGCAGTTGGACCGGCGGCACTGCGCCGCCGCCAGGCGCCGTCACGGCGAATGGAGGAGGGGGAGCCCCGAATGATACCATCCAGTTTAACAATGCCGCCGCCAGCACCTATACGTCCACGTATGATTTTACTCTAGGGACACCACAATCCCCGTATGCCACCTTCTTTAATTTGAATCAGCTCAATCTCAATGGTGGCCAGACCTCGGGGACAGGCAACAATATCATCAACAGAGATCCGTTGGCCATTTCCCAAGACCTTTTTGACAATCTTAGATTTGCCGACAATGGCGGTGGCATTGTGAACTCCACTGACCACGGAGTCGGTTACACGGTTCAGATGGCTGTCCTAGGCATCAACACGCTCAACCTCTCCGGCAACGGCACGTCGCTGGTGAGTCTTTCCAAGGGCGTCTTCGCAGATGTAGTGCCCACAGGAAACCCGCCAAGTCTGAGCATCTTGAAAACCGGAACGAGCACCTTCGAGATCAATGGCACGCTTTCCAGCAACATGACCACCAATATTCGGGAAGGCGCGATCCAGCTTGGAACCACCGGGACCAATAGCCTCGGCCCCATCAACCTCGGGAACTCGTCAGGTTCGGCAGACGCCAGGTTGATCCTTCCCGTCAATACAAGCTTGGGCAGTGATGGAGACATTACGGTCGTGAATAGTGCCGGCGGCGGCACCCGAACCATCCAGAGCACGGCCACGGGCCTCGCACAGGGCGTGTCTATTGCAGGTGACATCGCTATCAATTACAGCGGCGGGCTGAGAATAGACAGCGGCCTTGATCACGCATCGGTCAACCTGACCGGTGCCATTTCGGGCAGTGGCGATCTGATCGTGGCCGGCGCAGGAGTCGTTCGCACCACGGGCATCGTGGCCTTTACCGGCAGTGGAAAAATCGTAGTCGAGAGCGGATCATACGAAAACATGAGACTGTTCGGCGGAACTGGCACCGGCCCAGTAACCTTGGGGAATGGAGCCAGCGCCGCAGGGATGAACTTCGCGAACTCATTCTCAGGGGCCACCTACGAACAGCCCATCACCATCGCAGCGGGCGGCGCGCGTGATTTTAACGCCACGGAGAACGGCACGCTCACTGGCGGCCTCACCTTCAACAACGGCGCGGACTTCGCGGTGGCTACCGGCAAAGCCTTCGTCATCGAGGGCGTGCTCAGCGGTGCCACTGGGGGCTTGGAGAAGAGGGGCGCGGGAACATTGACCCTGAGTGGTGCTACCCCGAGTTCACCCGGCTACACGGCACCCACGACCATCACTGAAGGCACGCTCAAGGTGAACCGCGACCTCTCCGGCAGCGCAATCATCGTGGCCAGCGGTGCCACGCTGGGCGGCAGTGGCTCAGTCGGAGCCATCAGCGGCGGCGGCACCATTGCCCCTGGGAACAGTCCCGGCATCACAACGGCACCGTCGGTGAACCCGATCGGCGGGCTGGATTTCCTGTTTCAGATCACCCAGCTGGGCTCGCCCACCTATGGCAATGCCGGTGCCAGCGGCAATGACGTGCTGCGGCTCACGGGTGGCACACCATTCACCTCGTCGCTGAACGGGAGCAACACGGTCACAGTGGACTTCACAGGTCTGAGCCTCGCTGGGGGCCAGCAGTATCGGGGCGGCTTTTATGCGGACAGCGGGAATTTTTTCAGCAGCATTCAGAACGGTGACTTCAGCTATGTGGGGCTGGGTGGCGGTCAATCAGTCACTGTGAGCACGGTGCAGGACACGGCCAACTTCGGCGCTGGCAATGTGAACGGTTGGGTTACGGAGTTCACCATCGTGGCGGCCCCGGAACCGGGCCGGGTTCTGCTGCTGGTGATGGGATCAGCAGCCCTGCTGCTGCGCCGACGTCGTGCCTGATGGAGCAACCGCTGACACGCTGGCTAATGGCGGTGATGCTCCTGCTTCTTGCGGGAGGCTGCCGCAGGGAGAAGTCCTTAGACCGGGGATTGGAAGAACTGGCCCATAAGAAATACGACGCAGCCATCACGCACTTCAGCAAGGCGATCAAGGATGACCCCAATTCCGCCGCCCCATGGTATAATCGGGGCGACGCCTACTGCGCCAAGGGTGATCTTGATAAAGCCATCGCGGACTACACCGAGGCCATCCGGCTCAATCCATTTTCACAGGCGTTTTACTACAACCGGGGGAATATTTACAAATTCCGGGGCGACCTGGACCGGGCGCTGGCAGATTATAGCACAGCATTGCAGATTGACCCTGACTTTGCCGCCGCGTGGTATAACCGGGGCAACGCTTACAAGGAGAAAGGCGACTTTGACAAGGCGATGGCGGACTGGAGCCTCGCCATCAAGTCCAATCCAAAGTATGGACCGGCTTACGGCAACCGGGCCTTCGTTAACCTTAACCGGGGCGAATTCGTCCAGGCGATCAGGGATTACAATGAACTGATCAAACTCTGCCCCGAGGATGCCAACGCTTTTAACAACCGGGGTAACGCCCATCAAGGATGTGGTGAAAACGACGGGGCACTTGCTGACTTCGCGCAGGCTATCCGGCTTGATCCAAAAATGTGGATGGCTCATGCGTCGATCGCCAAGCTGCTCGCTTCTTCCCGGAATCCCGAAACCCGCCGTGCGCCTGAAGTGGTGCAATATGCGCGGCAAGCCTGTGAACTCTCAGAATGGAAAGTGTCTGTGACAGTGGCTCTGCTGGCCGCAACTTATGCCGAGGCGGGCGACTTTGAACAGGCTGCGCAATGGGAAAGGCAATATCTGAAAATGCCCGCACTGGATGAACCCTCTGCGGCGCTTGGTCGTCAGCGGCTGGCGCTCTATCTGGATCACAAGACGCTGGCACACTGATCCGCCAGCCGGGAGGACGTGGCGCATGACCTGGATTGCATCGTATGCTGTTCTCAATTCACTTGTGCGCATTCTGCAGATGCCCCTGCAACAAGTCCGCGCCGAAGTCGCCGTGGAAATCGCGCCAGACGCTGTGGACGTGGTTGGCGTCGTTCTGGGTGTTGTCGTATTCGAGGAGAAAAGTTTTTCCCTGCACGCGGTAGTAATGAGGCTTGCCTTTCACGCGGTCACCGGCCCAGGCGAAGTGAACCGGGCCGCTGCTGAGAATTTGTTTCCAGCTTTCCTCGGCGATCTCGGGGCGGATGCGGAAAAGGAATTCGCGGATGAGCTGATGGAGCGTTTCTTTTTGATCCGCGTTCAAATCGGCATCGCTGATGCCCTCGGGGCTGAGGGGATCGACGTGGTGTTTGGCCTCGGTGATCATTTCTTTGGGCGCGATGGTCTCGACTAAAGATTTCTTCCAGAGTTCATCATTGAGCGAGACTGCGAGTTTGCGGCCCAGGTCTTCCTCGTTGCCCAGCACGCGGGTTCCGGTGCGCGGGCCGGCGCGGACCTCGCCGGGATTGGTGCCGAAGAAGCTGGGCGTAGCGCGGAAGAGAGCGCCGTCTTTGACGGTGATATTGAGCGAGAAATGATGACCCTCGACGCGCCAGCCCCAGAGGCCGGTCAGGGCGGGCTGGCCGAAGATGCTGACAAAATATTTCTCCGGGTCGCGTTTTTCGCGGGTGGCGGCGCGCTTGGATTCATCGCCGGTGCTTTCCATGTGATAGAGAATTTCTTCAAGGCTCATGATGGAGGTGGCCTTGAGATAGCCGCGATTGCTCAGGCCGGTGCTGAGCAGGGCGTGGGCGAGCAGGTGCTGTTCCGGTGTCATTTCCCGGAGGGCGAGTCCTTTTCGTTCGCGCGGGATGAAGTGCCAGTTCTCGCGCTCCGGGGCGTCGAAGGGGAAGGAGAGCTTGTCCTTTTGCTCCGGCGAAAGCGTGTTGATCAGGGCTTTCGCGGTGTCCATCATCTGCTGTCCGGCGTCATGGGCGCGGGCCGCAGTGGAGAAAAACATGAGCAAGCCGATGAGGGCGGGCGTGGTGAGAGCGGGGGAGATGCGTAAGTTGTTCATGAGGGAGTTTGTTTTTTTGCGTTCTTCACAAACGTTGCTGGCGCGGTGGAAATCTCAAACTATCTTCAAAATGTGAGAGCGGTATTGACAGTTTTCTCCAGTTCTTGATAACCTGAACATCTTGCCCCGGCGGCAAAATCATTTTTCATCCTACAGCATCGGGCTTTATTCCATGTATTCCAATCAAGACTATCTGCTCCAACTGCTTCAGGAAAACGGGCATGTGTCCGAGCGCGACTTGCAACACGCCAAGACCACCATGAAGTCCGGCGAGACGCTCATGGACAGCCTCATCAAGTCAGGTGTCGTGAGCGAGGATGATGTGGCCCGCACCATGGCGGTGAACTCCGGCATGGAGTTCATGGACCTGGCCGGATTTACTCCCACGGCGGACATGAAGAACGTCGTGCCCGAGGATGTGGCGCGGCGCTACAAGGTGGTTCCGCTGGGCTATGAACGCGGGCGCTTGCAGGTGGCTATCACGGATCCGAATAATTTTGAAACGCTTGATGCCCTGCCTCATGCGCTGCACACGGATATTGACATCGTATGCAGCACCCCGGGTGCGATCCGCGCGCTGCTCACCGCCATTTATGGCAACGATGGCGAGATGGCCGATACGCTCATCAAGGGCGTGGAAGTCGGAGCCAAGGATTCGGATGCGCCGATCATCCGGCTGGTGACGAACTCATTGATGGAAGCGTTCAAGGCCCGGGCGAGTGACATTCACATCGAGCCGATGGAGCGCGACATGCGCGTGCGCTACCGCGTGGACGGCGTGCTGCATGACATCGAGCATCACCCGAAAAAACTTCACTCCTCGATCATCGCCCGCATCAAGATCATGACGGGCAGCATGAGCATTGATGAAAAACGGGTGCCGCAGGACGGGCGTATCCAGATGAAGTATCAGGACAAGGAACTTGATCTGCGCGTCAGCATCATCCCCACCAGCAACGGCGAAAGCGTCGTCATGCGTATTCTGGACAAGTCCTCGCTGCGGCTGGGACTGGCCGACCTCGGATTCTTTTCTGATGACCAGGAGGAATTTGAGAAACTCATCACGCTGCCCGATGGCATCATCCTTGTCACCGGCCCCACCGGCTCCGGAAAAACGACGACGCTTTATGCCTGTCTGAACTTCATCAACCGGCCCGACCGCAAGATCATCACCGTGGAAGATCCGGTGGAATACGAGTTACCCGGCATCAACCAGGTCATGGTCAAGGAGGACATCGGCATGACCTTTGCCGCCGCGCTGCGCTCCATGTTGCGTCAGGCGCCGAACATCATCATGATCGGGGAAATTCGCGACATGGAAACGGCCAGCATCGCCATCAATGCCTCGCTGACAGGCCACCTTGTCTTCAGCACCTTGCACACCAATGACGCACCCAGCGCCGTGTCCCGATTGATGGACATCGGCATCAAGCCTTTCCTCATCGCCTCCTCCATTCGGGCCATCGAGGCCCAGCGCCTGGTGCGGAAACTTTGCATGGAGTGCCGGAAACCGGGCGTCTTGTCGGAAAAGGAAATCCGCTCGCTGAGTCTCGATCCAACACAAATTTACGGGGCCAGCATCATGGTGCCCGAGGGTTGCCCGAAGTGCCGGCACACCGGATATCGCGGACGCATGAGCCTCGTGGAAATCTTCAAGATCGACGACGAGGTGCGCGGCATGATCAACCAGCAGATTCAAGGCCCTGCCCTGCGTCGCCGCGCCCGTGAACTGGGCATGAGAACCCTGCGTGAAGACGGCATCCGCAAGGTGCTCGCCGGCGCGACCACCGCCGAAGAAGTCGTGGAGTCCACGATGGCGGATGCCAACTAGAGCCAGCAACCCAACCTCAATAACTTTCCAAACAAAATCATATGGAAGCGCTAGCAGTGGTCGATACGCTCAAGCATCGCGGTCTTCTCGACGAAGGCCAGGCCGATGACCTGATGCATGATGTCACGACGTCCGGCAGAGACATTGTGGAATTGTCGGTGGAATACGGAATCTTCCGCACTCAGGATGAATTTTGGGCCATGGTGGCCGATGAGATTGGCGCGGAGTATTACGATCTGGCCACCTTCGAACCGCCATTGGATGTCCTTCAGGCGATTCCCGCCGGCATGGCCCGACTCTGCGGCGCGTTTCCCGTCCAGATGGCGTCCGACGGGTTGCACGTCGCGTTGACTGATCCGCTCAATCCGCAGATCATCGAGGATTTGCGCTTCGGATTGGGCATGAACATTGTCCCTGTCGTCGGCAGGCAGGAGGAAGTGCAGGCGCTCATTGATCGTCATTACGGCACGGGAACGGACAGCATTCAGGACATCTTCCAGCAGCTGGGAGTGTCCGGCAAGGGCGGGCTGGAAAAGGGAGGACTGGAGGCGGAAGCCAATAGCGCGCCCATCGTGCGCTTCGTGGACATCGTTCTCAAACAGGCGATCAAGGAAAAGGCCAGCGACATTCACTTCGAGCCATTCGAACACGAGTTCAAAATTCGTTATCGCGTGGACGGCGCGCTTTATGAAATGGCACCACCACCAGTGCATCTGGCCAACTCCATCATCTCGCGCATCAAGGTCATGTCGAACATGAACATCGCCGAGCGCCGTCTGCCGCAGGATGGCCGCATCATGACCGTGGTGGACGGCAAGCCGGTGGACATGCGTGTTTCCACCCTGCCCACGCAGTATGGAGAGAGCGTGGTGCTCCGTGTGCTGGACCGCTCCTCGATCAATCTTCAGCTTTCATCGCTGGGTTTGCCGAAGTTCCTCTTCGACTACATTCAGGAAGCGATTCACAAGCCCAACGGCATTTTCATTGTCACCGGACCCACCGGAGCCGGAAAGACCACCACGCTCTACGCCGCGCTCAAGGAGATCAACACCATCGACTCCAAGCTCATCACTGCTGAAGACCCGGTCGAATATGAAATCGAGGGCATCATGCAGGTGCCGGTGAACGAGGCCGTGGGCCTCACCTTCGCCCGCGCGCTGCGTTCCTTTTTGCGTCAGGACCCGGACCGCATCATGGTCGGGGAAATGCGCGACAAGGAAACAGCGCAGATCGCCATCCAGGCATCATTGACGGGCCACCTGGTGCTGAGCACACTGCACACGAATGATTCCGCAGGCGCGGTCACGCGGTTGATTGACATGGGCGTGGAGCCGTTCCTGGTGGCCGCCACTCTGGAGGGCATCCTGGCCCAGCGACTCCTGCGCACCATCTGCAAAGAATGCCGCACGACATACGATCCCAATCCCGTCGTGCTCAGCCAGTTAAGCCTGTCCAAGAGTGACATCGGCACCAAGAAATTCTCCACGGGAGCCGGATGCCCCTCCTGCGCCAACAGCGGCTATAAAGGGCGCAAGGGCATCTACGAACTGCTCGACATCAGTGATCCCATCCGCGATCTCATCACCCAGAGAGCGCCCACACTCGCCATCCGGCAGAAGGCAATCGAGCTGGGCATGGTCACGCTCCGAGATGACGGATTGAGAAACATTTATGATGGTGAAACCACCATTGAGGAAGTTCTCAAATACACCTGAGCCAACTGCCCATTTCCAATCCTTCAATTTTCCCAGTGGACAAATCAGCGCCGGAAACAGTAAGCTTTCCCTGAATTCAACGAACGCCGAGACCTACACCCCATCCAGCCATGCCTAAATTTCACTACACAGCCCTTGATCAAAACGGCCAGGAAACCGCCGGAATCATCGAGGCCCCGAATGAAGCCGATGCCGTCGGACAGCTTCGGCGCAGCCAGCTTTATCCCACCCAGGTGGTGGAAGAAGGCAAGGGCGATCTTTCCAAGATCAAGCGCGCCTCCCGCAGCACAGGAACCAAGGGAAAATCCAAGGTGGGTTCCAGCGGCGGTTCCAGCGGCGGCGCAAAAGTTAAGAGCAAGGTATTGATGCTTTTCACCCGGCAGCTTGCCACTCTGATCGACTCCGGTCTGCCTTTGTTGCGTGGTTTGACCGTGCTCGGCAGGCAGGAGCCGCACCCGATCATGAAGAAGAGCATCAACACACTCGCTGAATCCGTGCAGACCGGCAGCACCTTTTCGGAAAGCCTCCAGCAATTCCCAAAAATCTTTAACAAGCTCTACGTCAACATGGTCAAGGCTGGCGAGCTTGGCGGTGTTTTGGAACTAGTCCTCAACCGTCTCGCTGAATACCAGGAAAAGGCCCAGAAGCTCAAGAACAAGATCGTGGCCGCGATGGTCTATCCCATCATCGTCATGTTCATTGCCAGCGCCATCATGGTCTTCCTCATGACGGTCATCGTGCCCAAGTTTGAAAAAATCTTCGATGACATGCTCCCCGGCGGAAGAAATGACCTGCCTGACCTCACCAAGTTCGTCATGGGCTTCAGCCGCTTCATGCAGGACAACCTGCTCCTCATCGCGGGCATGATTATCGCCATCATCGTCGGCTGGCAGGTCCTCAAGGCCAGCAAGGGCGGCAGAAAATTTATCGACAGCATGAAGCTGAAAATTCCGCTGTTTGGCGACGTGCAGCGCAAGAGCGCCATCGCCCGTTTCACCCGCACGCTCGGCACCCTCGTCACCAGCGGTGTGCCCATTCTTCAGGCTCTTAACATCACGCGGGAAACTGCGGGCAACATCATCATATCCGACGCCATCGGCAAGGTTCATGATGCGGTGAAAGAAGGTGAAAGCATGGTCGCCCCGCTCGACGCCAGCAAAGTTTTCCCGCCCATGGTCGTCAGCATGGTGGACGTCGGCGAGGAAACCGGCCAGCTTCCCGAAATGCTTTTGAAGGTGGCCGACGTTTATGAAGACGAAGTGGACAACGCCGTCTCCGCCTTGACCTCCATGCTTGAACCCCTCATGATCGTCGTTCTCGCCGTTGTCGTCGGCGTCATCGTCATGGCCCTCTTCCTTCCTCTCATCAAGATCATTCAGGGCGTCAGCGACGCGAAATAATGCGGATCACCCCAAAATTCCCCATCTTATGAAATATCATCTCAACCCGTCGGCGCGGCGGGCGCAGTCATCGGCTTTCACGCTTATCGAGCTGCTCGTCGTCATGGCCATCATCGCCCTGCTGGCTGCGCTCTCCATGGGAGGCTTCACCTATGCCATGCAGGCATCCTACAGGAACCGCACGATAGCCACCCTCAGCGCCCTCAGCGCGTCACTGGAGCAATATAAAGAAAAATTCGGCGAGTATCCCGAACCCCTCAACCCCACTACGCAGGGCGGCTCCGGCAACATGCGCATTGGCGGTGCCATGATGCTTTATCAAGCCATCACGGGCGACGGCTCCGACCAGATCAAGCTGGCAACCGGCACCGTGACCAAGGCTTCCGACGGCATCATTGATGACACCGAGCGCCCTAACGTCATCAATGGCGACATGGTGCCCATCAAGGACAACAACGGCATTTGGAAATCCAAACTCAACGCCACCTTCGTCACCAGCACCAACCAGTTCATGCTCACCGACGGCTTCGGACATCCATTCCTTTATGAAAAGGGCGGCGGAACCGATGCCATCAACGTCACCTATGACCTCTGGTCCATTGCCCAGTCCACGACCATGGATGCCAGGATCTACACCAAAGCCATCAAACAGGACGGCACCAAGACCGCCCCGTGGCTCAAGAACTGGTGATACTGTTTCCGGCTGGTCGCTGAAACTTTTCAACAAGACCCCATCAGCGGCTTGTCAATGACGCCACTTTCCGACATGTTTTTTTGATGCGGCAAAATTGGAGGCATCTTCACTTCAGCGCACTGCTAGTCTGGGCGGGGCTGGGTTCCATGCCGGCATCAGCACGCGACACGGAGCCGCAGGTTGAAGCTGTGTTCCAGCTTCCCCTGGCCCCGGCGGGCATGACCGTCGCTCCCGGCGGTAATTTCATCATCAGTGTCAGCTTCGATGAGAAGCCGCAGAACCGCGTCATTGAGGTGACAAAAAAAGGAGAATCCAAACCCTTTCCGACAGAAGCAATCAGCCAGGCGGCGGAAGGCGAGCCACTCACCCTTGACGCCGTGCAAGGCATGCAGACGGACAAAGATGGTGTGATCTGGATGCTCGACAGCGGTCATCGCGGGGAGGTGTCGCCAAAAATCATTGCCTGGGACGCAGGGCATAAGAAACTCCATCGCATCCTTAACCTCTCGCAGCCCGCTGTGCTTCCGGGATCGAATCTCAATGATCTGGCTGTCGAAGCCGATCATCCGTTTATCTATGTCACCGATCAGGCCAGCGGTGCCGATGCCGCGATCATCGTCCTGGATCGCGGCACCGGGCTGGCGCGACGCGTTCTTCAGGGACATCCATCCGTGGTGCCCGTCATCGGCCTGGATCTGATGATCGATGGCCGGAAAATTCAAAGCCGACGACTGGATGGAACCGTCGCGGATCCCCAAGGCGGAGTGAAACCGCTGGCGCTCGACCGCCATGGTGAATGGCTTTACTACGGCCCCATGCGCTCGCTCAAACTCTATCGCATCAAAACCGAGCATCTCCGCAACCCGGCGCTCAGCGCAGACAAGCTCGCAGGTCTGGTCGAAGAATATTCCGCAAAACCACTCTGCGCAGGCATCACCTTGGACTCAAAAAACAACATTTATGTCGCCGACCTCGGCAGCAAAGCCATCGGGATGATCGCCGCCGGCACCAAACAATACCGCGTCCTCGCGAGCGATCCCCGCTTCCTCTGGCCCGATGGATTATGTTTCGGCGTGGACGGCAAGCTCTACTTTTTCAGCAACGCCCGCAATGCCCGCCCGCATGGAGCGGCCACGGTCACCGAACCTGTGTCCAACCTCCTCTTCCGCATGCAAACGCCCGCCTCCGGTCGCGTCGGGGATTGAGGGGTCTAAAAAAGAATCGGAAAAATTGTGTCGTGTAGCAGTCAAAACCGGACTGTTCTGTAGCAGTCAAAACCGGAATTGTTTTTTTAGTCGAGTTTGGGGCCGCAGTGGAGGAGGATTTTTGG
>JAYVOH010000267.1:0-9164 GCA_043758025.1 Verrucomicrobiota bacterium | reverse complement strand
CACCCGCATACGGGCGAAACTCCATCTTCGTGACCGCGTTGTCAGTCGCATCTTCATCGACGGCCTGATGCATAAGTCGAACTGGCTTTCTATTCTGAAGGACTCCGTTGACGAGCACTTCGAGATCCGCAGTCGTGATCGGCTGGATGCCGTGCTTGGCGGCAAGTTCTTCACCGCTCTGGTCGTCGAGCAGAAAGACGACGAGGTTATCTGGCTTGTTGATTGGTGCAGTTTCAGCGAAGGCACGTTGAGGCTGTGTGATCAGAAGCGAAGCAAGGGTGAGAGCGATGCGGGTGATGTTCATAATGGTGTTGGCGATTGATTTAGTGGAGTGGATTCGATTGTATATGCACGTCACAAACAGTGGCCTTTGGAGAACCACAGATGTGCCATTTTACGAACACAGGGGAACGCCGTTGGAGGTTGGAGTCAGCGGGCTGTGCCACTCGATGCTCCTGATTCCCTGCAACTCACAACAAGCAGCGAGGCCCCGAGCACGCCTGTGCTCAGAAGCCACCATGAAAACCCTGCCAATAAGAACCCTAAGCTCGGCTAGACTAGTGAGACTCTTCCGCACTACTTCCCGCGAGTTTCTCCATTTCCGACACGACCTTATCCAGTTCGGATGAAAGAACCGTAGGAAAATACTGCTTAACCGCTGATACCAAGGAGCGGTAATACCAAAGGGAACCATTCCTACCTCCCTTGAAGCGATCCCATATCGCCGGCCCAAGAGAACGTAAGTCGGTGACTATAGAGCGTGCGTTATGGAGTTTATAGGATGCCGAAATGAGCAGCACGGACTGCGACGCCTCTGCAAGATGGGCGATATAATTTGCCTTTCGTTCATGCCACGGCGGCTTGGGAATCACGTCAGCGTCGGTGCATCCCTCGACAATCGCCAATACTGTCTCTCCAAACTGTCTGCGAATCTCATTTCTCAGTCCCGCCGCATCGCCACGCGACTGGTCTTCGATGGAATCATGCAGTAACGCTGCAATCGCCTCATCCTCATTCGCGCCATGCTCAAGAGCAATACTGGCGACCGCGAGTAGGTGAGCAAGATATGGAACGTCGGTTCCTTTCCGACGTTGCTCGCGATGCAAGGCGGAGGCGAATACGATGGCTCGGTCGAATCGATCTGTAAGGCTTTTCATCTGCTTTTCCACCTGAGTTACCGACCGGGTGGGACAAATTGCCGGTTGAGTTCCTTTGCGCGTTCCCTTATTTTCCTGATGGCGTCAAGTTGGAAACCGGCTTGCGCCGGAGCCTCCTTGTCTTTCTTCACCTTGAACTCGAGGCTATGCCGCCACGCATCGATATGCAGAGGAACCCGCCAATAGTTTTCACTCCTAAAACCTCTCGGAATTGCCCCTACTTTCGGGCGCGGGGTAGGCCAGCACTGGGCCTCTCCAGATCGATAAACAAAACCTCCCCCAGAGGTTTTCCACAATTGGCCGTGTCCTTCCTCGATCCCTTCTCGTGTCAATCTCGCGAAAATACAGAAACTGTGGGACTTTATTGCTTGCCTGAACGCGCGAACATAGGGGTTGCCTTGCCTCACCCACAGTTCGACCGACTGCCCTGGCAAATCGAGCAGAATGGCATTCGGGCGTTGAGCCAAATTGCGCTCCACGCGGCTCTGAGCGAGAACGATTGACCCTTCATCCTCCCCTGCTAAAAACTCGGGCGTCGGTGTCATATGCGCTGAATAGACGGTCTTTAGCTCATGATGAATCTCCGCTTCAGTGTCGCAATCCGCATGCAGATAGAGATTAGCCAACTGATTTAGCAATTTGGCCCGTGGTTCTTCGTTTCGTGACAAAGCACGCGCAAAGGCGATAACGCCACTTTGCAATTGGCTAGCCTGCCGAGTCCACCTGGAACTCGCTCCCAAGAATTTGATCTGGTGGCTTTCGGTAACCACAGTGAGAACAAAATCTCGCGCGCGCTCGGTGAACCGCCAGTCATCCGGCGCATTGTCAAGAATCCCATCCCTCCAACGGTTCAGATCCTCGGCGGCCAGGCGGTATGGCGCGCCATCCTGGGTTGGAACGCGATCTGCAGCTCTCTCGATAAGGTGTTTGGTGTTTAGGTGGATTTTCATCTTCAGTATTTGGAACTCACAAATTCATCACTTTTTGAAGTCTGCCTTCACCAGATACGAGCGACATTCGCGGTGGGCCTTTTGGCAGGCTGACCGAAACAAGTCCTCTAGTTCTCGAAAATTCCCGGCCTCGAAGGGTTTGCTCTTGAGGAATGCAACCGCGTCCTGCCCGATCTCCTGCACGCGACCTTCGGGATTCATGGATTCGCGTTGAAGCAAGCAATCGAGGATGAACGGCAGATCCTCCATTCGATCTCGCAGTGCCGGGATGCAGTGACGGTCGGTAAAGCGCGCAAGAAGATCGCGGCGAAAAATCGGCTTGCCATCAACTACCTCTTCGAGATCGCGGTTTGTCGCCGCAACCACGAGCACCGGGCAGTAAAACGGATCGCCTAGCCACCCCCTCGGGCGGACCTTGTAGTGATCCAGAAACGTCAGGAGTTTCGCCTGCAACGAGGCGTTTGCCTCTCCAATCTCGTCGAGGAACACCACGCCTCCGACATTGTGCAGCAGCAGACCGTGGTCACCCCCTTGTTTCCCGCCGGTGTAATTCCCCTCGGCATAGCCGAACAAGGTGTATTCAAACATATCTTCCTTTCCCAAATACTCGGGAATCGAGATGTGAAGTGGCCTGATGGAACGAGCTTCAAGCCCCGACTTGTTATGGAGATAACTCGCGATTAGCGTTTTCCCGACGCCTGATTCGCCCCGCAGGAGTAACTTCGGAAGATGGTCGGTGCGATCCTCCACGCCGAGTGGACCAGGCACCAGCACCCCGGATTTGGCCTTCCCTGCCAAAAGTTCGTCGATCTCTTTGAGGTATTTCACTGCTTTGTCCTTCCTCAGACCCTTATTGACCGCTTCACGGAAACGACACGCAACCACTTCAACTTGAGTCAGAAACTCTCCCATGCTGCCAAACATCATGGTCAAAAGAGAGGGGTCGTCTTTGACGGTCGTCTTTGCGGGCATACGAACACAGGCTCCCCGCTTGATCCCAAGATTCTCTCTCGATGGAGGCGCTTCAAACCATCCGGCGCAGTTCTTTTCGATCACATTCTTGATCGACGCCTCGTTCGCCCCGTCATGCAAGAACGCCATACGGAGATCCCACGCACCTCGCTGCATCACCCATTCGCGCCAAAGTCCGACCACTTCCAGATCAATGGGCAGTCCCTCGAAGAGCACCAATGCACGAGTAAAACGCCAGTCCTGCCCCATCTCCGCAAACGGGAAAACTACCGGGCGCGCGTTGCCAGAGACGCAGACGAGGATGATCGACTTTCCTTTGAACTGGTCGCCAACCCATCCGATGAGCTTTTCGACTAAGCCCTCCGCGTTGGCGAAAAGCGCCGGATTTAGTGCTGCTGCTTTTTTGCTCATTGGATCGCGCTGGTGAGTCTTTCACGATATGCTGTCAGCACATTCTCCCACTTCGTGCCGGCCATGAAATTCGCTCGAACGATGAACTGCCCCAAGTCCAGTGCATCGACGGACTGCCCTAACAGTGCCGCCTTGTCCCGTTGTTTTTTCGGCACGGTGATGTCCTCAACTTTCTTCAACCGTTCAATCGAAAGTTCCAGGCCCGATTCTACTGCGAACTGCGCGACTGCGTTGGCAACCCATGCTTTACGTGCCTCATCGCCGAACAGAAACTCAAGCGACTGTGTTCCATCTTCCCACGAGAGAGCCGTCGCTTTTTTGTTTCGTGAAAACAACGACTCACCGGCGATGGAGCGAAGATTCGCGAGATCGAGAAAATCACCAGGACTGACCGACGCGTAGCCCGCCCGAAGCTCGGCAAGCGCCTCGCATCCCAGAAACCAAGGGTCGGCGTTTTGGAGGTATTCACGCCGGTGCTCGTTGAGCCATCGTGCGATACCTTCCAACAGCAAAAAGCGCCGATTCCCTTCATCCAGTTCATCCTGGCCGCGCGGGCTGGCCGTGCGATACCTCATCCATCGTGGGCGTTCAAAACGACAGAGCCCATCGCGGATGAGCAACTCGAACACGGTGTCCTGTGCGATCTCATCCTCGAAGTTATCGCACCCCCCCGGCCTACTCGCCACATCAGGACGAAACGAGGGATCATCGTCCCATCCTTCGTGGGATGAATCATCTTCGTCGGCGAGGGAGAGTTCTCCGTCCATCGTGTCCTTCGATTCGGATTCCTCCGCATCCGTGTCATCCCACTCCGTGGCACGGACGACGTCACCGCGCGCTTCCGAGTCAGCAAAAGCCTGTTGCACTTGAGCCGGTGTGCCTTCTCGGATGACTTGAAGCGTCGCTGCACGGCTTGCCTTCTGCTCCGCAGATACGGCCGCTGATGCGCTCGCGTCACGGTCGCCATACGGCAGGACGACGTTTCTGGTGGTGCTATTTCCCATCGCCGGAATTGAGTTGAGGGTGTGATGACTGCGCAAAGCCGCCGAGCAACACTTTGGCGAACGGCCCATGTTTCGAGCATGTTGCCCCTCTGCTTGCGCCCTCGGCAATGAGATGAGTCGAGTCGCGGTGAGCTAGGCGAGTCATCAGATCATGGCCACGAACCACAGACAGCAAACTCTTGTCCTTCGCCGATTCTGTTTCAGCCATTCTCAAGACCTTCCAAACGAGTTGAAAGTGCCGCGGAAGGAGTTGTGCATACGCACTGGCACCCTTCATCCTGCTGACGAATCTCGGAGCCTCGCTCGAATCGGCGAATTGGAATTCCCGGTCGCCTGCCGCCTGTCCAACCCCAAAGATGCTGCGCACCGTATGTATGTCGATGCTCTTCGTGCCGGCATGAAAGCTCTGCATCGAGAGTTGAGTGCCACGTTCGCCGATTGACTGGGCGGCGATGAGGCCGGCCGGGAAGCCGATGGCAGGAAGGTCGCCGCCGGGAAGTTGCCCGTAGCATTTCGCGCAGAAGCCATTCCTCTCGCGGCAATGAACCGGATTTCGATCCTGCTCCGTAACGCCGCAGTCCTCCGAAACAATTCGATACGGCGCTAGCGCGAAAACGAGCGAACGGGTCAAGCCACCCGCGTATCCCGTCCCGAGTTTCTTGTCGCACATCGAACTGCGGGCGTTCATCGCGGCCCAAAATGCTTCATTCGGGCCAAGTCCTTCGACGAGCGAATGGCGGAAGAAGAATGGCCGACGAGACGATACATCGAATCCTGTCGATCCTGGATCGAGCATCCCACGAGCAGCAATGATCTGACGCACCTGCTTTTTGCCGCGCGCTCCTGATAGCGCCATTGCCGCAAAGTGCGTTCCGGGAGTCTCGGATTTGCTGTTGTTTGCCGATACCAGAACACCTTCCAAGGCTGCGGTCGCTGCAATTTCCAGTGGCTTGTTGTAATCAGATTCCGGTTGGCTCGCGCCGCCCTCGATTGATGGCGGGATCGATGCCGCCTGTTCGTCGCAGCTCTTTGCGACCTGATTTCTGATTCCGTCGGCGATTTGGCGAATCTCGTAGAACCCAAACGACACGCCCGCCAGGGAACACGCCCGGAAGGCGACCTTCATCCATGAGGTGATGGCATCTGCCGCTTCGTCCGGGTGCTTTTGCGCAATGTGCGAGAGCAACGCTGTGCCCTGCTTTTTCCGAGGGTGATTCCACCCCGACGTGAGTTCCCGACAGCAATCGCATGGCAGCGCAGCAAGAAAGCAGTCTCGAAGTCCGACACGATCCTCTACCCCGAGCCAATAGGTGCCCATCACGAAGTCCTGATCGAAGTGCGCGAGCACGTTTTCTGCGTCGGACGCCTCAGGCGCGAGGGAGAACAGGTTCTTGGAAGGCAGCATCCGCTGCGCCTCTTGCTGTGCGTCCGCCCCAAGCGGGATATGCACGACCATTTCATCGCCGTCGAAATCGGCAGCGAATCCCTTGCATGTCAGCGGGCAGAGTTGAATTACATCGCCAGCAGAAGCAGGTAACGGCACTGGGTGAAACGCCTGAACGCTATCGCGGTGGAGCGATGGCTGGCGGTTGAGGAGAACGACAAAGTCGGGATGGACCTTGAGATATGAGTCAAAGACAACCCGTGCGTCTTCGATGGCATTTACCTTTTCCCCGGGATGCATCCAAGACCCTGCCTTCAGCGTTGGCAGGGGAGTTTTCTGCGCATCTTCCGGGCTGCGTTCGTTCACCCATTTCTCCACGAGGTCTCCCATCAACTCCAACAAGACGGCGGTAGGGATTCCGGCCTGATCCCATTCGAGCTGAGGGTTGGGCGTGATTACGAGTCGCGCCGAACGATCCACGCGCCGGCCGAGTCCGTCATGGCGGATCAACCCGTCCTTTTCCCTCAGAGCACCTGCCAGCCTCCGAAAAAGCCACTCGACCTGATTCGCTATTTCCACTGCACAGTAGGAACGCTGGTTGTCGTCCTCGGCATCGCGGTAGCGTCGGCAGGCATCCAGAAGCGGAGCGTAGCCTCGGCGGTTGAGGTCATCGTGAATCAATTTTCCGTTCGCTGATGCCGGCAAACGATACCGCGCGGGGAGAACTGGGATTTGGTGAAGCGTTGGGGGCGCCGAGACGCCACCATCTTCGAGAAACTTTTTCACCGCGTTCTCCTGGGTCGTCTCAGAACTGCTGGTGGTCAGGAACACATGGAGCGGATATACGACCTCCACTGGAAGCTGAATGAAGCCCCAGCGCCCGGAGGACTGGTGAACCGAAGACTGCCTGCCGAAGATCCGAGAATCGAACAATCCGCCGGGAGTGCTACGGAAGACTTCGCCAAACGGCTGAATGCCACGCACCTTCACGGTCTTGTGGTGCGGGCAAACGATTTGCATGTCTCCCACCGACCGAATCCATTGCTTCCCGATCTTGTCCCATCCTCCCGCCTCCTCCTTCTGAAATTCATTCAATAATTCCTCGGCTGACCAATTCACGCTCGGTGCCTTCCCAAACCGCCCATAAAGATGCAGTTCAGGGAGTGATTTCGGCTTCTCCCATTCCGGTTGCGACATCTGCGCTCCGAGGCTCGCCAATTGATCTGGACTGGGGTCATTCTCTCCCGAAACCGAAGAGACAAAACGAGCCACCGCTTTGAGCTGATCGCCCACGCACTCGAAAGTGAATTCCAATGTGGCCGCGAGCTTCCCGGTGACGCCGTCACGCAGCGGCAGGTCAAAACAGGTGTCGCGCTTCTTGAGCGGCCCTGCTGGCTTTAGTTCAAGATGTTCGAGAAGCTCAGCGAGGGAGAGGGTAGGTTCGCTGGTGTTCTTAGTCGCCTTGAACGTGATCTTATCGCCGTCGAGCACGCTAAACTGGCAGCGGTGTTTCTTGCCTTGTGGGCATCGGAAACTTGCAGCCACGCGCGCTTCCCTGCTGCCACTTGATGTGACCTCATTCTGTTCGCCAATGCGCTCAACAACACCCTGCTTGTCGAGGAACGACAGCTTCACTTCCTCGCTGGAAACTTGGAGATCAATCCCCAAGGCAAAGAGCCAATCGCGGAGCACCTGAGAATAACCGTTGTATCCGCAACTCCCTCCGGCGAGGGCGCTGTCAAGGCCGCCGGAAGCAAGCTCGGCGCTGGACTTGATCCCGATTATCTCCGCGAGCACAGCTTCCGCTTGATGCCCGCCAAGTGCCCACATTTCCATCTCACCGAGCCTTTGACCGCCACCGAATTTCCTTCCGTGAATTGCCTGCCCCGTTCGCGCTGAGTAGAGCGCGTCGTTCCCACCGCGACGCGCTTGTGACTTCAATTCGGGGATATGTCGAAGCCGGACAATGTGCTGGAACCCAACGGTGACCGGGGAGAGCGTTTCGCCCCCGTCAGGGAGAACCAGTTGAACTCGCCCATATCGATCCAGCCCCGTCTGTTCGAGCAAGCCCTGAACCTTGTCGTGGTCAATGGCCTCGGCAAACGGCACTGCGAGCGGGGCATCGTTGGAGCATCCGGCTTTGAAAATATCACCTGCGCTGAATCGCCCGCTGTGTAGCAGCCATCCGAGATGGGTTTCCATCAACTGACCGATGTTCATGCGCGAGATCACGCCATGCGGGTTCAGCAGGACGTCAATGGCCCTTCCACGAAGATGCTCGGGAATGGCAGGCGAGTCAGGCAAGCGCGGCATCTGATCCGCCGGGAGAATCGCGCCGACGACACCCTTGTTTCCATGCCGACCCATGAGCTTGTCGCCGGGGCGAATCGGAATCGGAAGCTCCAGCTCGTATTCCAGAATGCCGCCGGTCCACTTGGACTTCCGCAGAAAGGTGATCTTTTTTACAATCGCCGGTGTCCGCTCCTGATACCGAATCACACGCTGCTTCGAGCGTTCTTTTCCCTCCCAAGTGAACACCGCCATCGGACTTCCGGCCTCAAGCCTCGTTCCTACCGCTACCAGTCCATTTGAGATGTTTGGAAGTTCGCTCTTTCCGGCCGATTTAACCGCCGCCCATCCCAGCTTGATCGGGATTCGGATCGTCTTTCTCATTCCGACACAATCGAGCAGGCCAGCATCCTTGACCTGCTGCCCGATCACGATCGCATCCTCGAAATTCAACCCGTGCCAAGGCAGGTAAGCCACCAGCAAATCCTGACCGAGATAGAAGTCCCCAGCGTCTGCACCTGCCGGAGGGCAGATGCCCGCTTCGACGAGCGGCTTGGCGAATTCCGCGATGGCGCGCTCACCGCCTGTTCGCACCGCCGGCGGCTTCGCCTCACGGACCGGGATCGCTTGGCGAAGGTTCTTTGCCCCCATCATGTTTCGCGCACCGTCGTTGTGTGCAAAGAACGGAACGAGTGCCGCCCCGAACCCAATTGCCTGTGCCGCGGCTTCGGTCTTGCGGATCTTGCCGTCGAACCCAACTTGCGCACCCGCAGCGAGATGAACCGTGAGACCAACTTGCTCGGACTCCGGGCTCTCGACCGGACAAATACGCCCTTGGAAGGACGGATGATTTTGCCGGAACGCCGCCGGAATTTCTTTCAACTCCGACGACGGACGGTGGATTCGCCGCACCCGCGTAATCCGCGAAACCAAGTCCAGAGGATTCACCGGATCAACGCAGTCCGCTTTTTCTTCCGAACGGTTGTCTTGGATTGCC
>JAYVOH010000266.1:0-9186 GCA_043758025.1 Verrucomicrobiota bacterium | reverse complement strand
GTTCGGAGTTGCATTATGTCAGCGGACCAGGAGAGAAACTAATCGGGACAGGGCTGAATATATCAGGTCACGCCGTATTTTTTCAGGGGCCGCTGGGTTATGCCAATGTTGCCAGCACCGATGCCGCCGCGGGCTTGACGGAATTACTCAATGCCCTGGGTTACTATGCAGCATATAACTCGGACATCCCCCAGCGACCGGTTTTCCTGCAAACAGAAACGGCGACCAATCCTGAGAAAAAGCGGTTCCGCCTTATGGCTTACAGGCAGTCTTCTGACAAGCTCAGCCTCTACCAGCCCGACAGCGGAACTCCACCTGCGCCATTGCTAGCGTCGGCAACTTCTCCTGATAAACTTTATGCATGGTTCCGCAGTGATCAGGATGCCAGCTCCCAGACGCTCGCGGACAACATACTGGCAGTATTCATCCAGCCGCAGCTTCCCGCGTCCTCCGTGGTGCCCACGGACTATCTTTATGACACACGGGCGCACCAACTGTCGGCGACCCCCCTGACTCCTGGTTCCCGTGCCGCCCAGTCGCGTCACCAACTTCCGCCGGTGCTCAAGCTCACCCTCATTGCTCTGGAAGAAAAATCCTGGGGCAGGATGTCCGCCACCGCAGCGGACCAGACGGCGACAGCCCTGATGCAAATGGTGAACACCACGCTGTTCCAGAATCCGGCCAACTTTGACAAGGATCTGGCGTCGCTTGAAACCGAGCTTGATATACGGCGTCTCGGCCATCATGTCTTTTCCACCTCATTAGCCATTCGCTCGGCAAAATGGGTCAGCTTGAAGGAATGAATGTCATGAACACAGATCTGGTGATGAACTGGCTTCGATCAGGCCGGTGCCGCGGCGCATTCACGCTCATTGAACTGCTCGTGGTGATGACCATTATTTCGATCATGCTGACCATGGCGGGCTTTGCTTTGCGCGGGACGCTGGAGAGTCAGCGTCTCTCCACATCAGCCACCCGGCTGGCCGGGGATTTGGCCAGTGTGGGCTTGAAGGCAGTTAAGGAAAACCGGACTCTTGAGATTCGTTTCCTGCTCGAGGAATCTGATTTCAAGAATGATCCACGTTATCGTTCTTATCAGGTGTGGGCCATTGATCCGCTCACGGGAACAGCTGCTGCCGTCACGGAGAAACTCAAGTTCGACAATGGCATTGTCTGCCTTCAGGACGCGACGCGCTCCAATTTGCTTCAGCACGAGACCCCCTCCAGCGTGAGCGCCGGCAAGGTTTACGGCTATGCCTTGCTGGCCAACGGCTCCACGGATCTATCCAAGGGCACCAGTGATCGCTGGTGTCTCACGCTGGTCTCCGAGCGCATGCTGGCGAAACTTCCGTCAGGCAAGCTCCCTGCCGATTACCGCACACTGGTCATCAATTCCCACACCGGGGCGGTGAAGGTTTATTGAGCCGGAGCAGTTCACTGCACTGCCATCACGATAATGATCGGCAGCGCGACCGCCACATCCGCCAGCACGTGGGAAAGATCGGGCCGGAGCCGTCTTGAAAAAAGATGCAGGGCGGCGAGGAGCAGGGTTCCCAGAAGAATGGCGCAGGCAAAGCTGAGCATTCCCAGCGACACGTGCAGGCGGAGCATCCAGCTTGAAAGCACCGCCAGGGTCAGCAGCAGAGCCGGATAGACACGCACGATTTTCGGCCAGGTCTGGGAGATGGCATTGGCATCAAACGATGCGTCCGACTTGCGCTCGTTACAGGAAATGCCGGTGCAGTTAAGCGCAAAGAGCATGGCCAGCATGAGAATCTCCGGCGAGAACGGTCCGGCGCATTCATTTCGGGTGTAAAAATTCACCCCCAATGAACAGCCTGCGGCAAAGAGAAAACCGCAGACGACTTCCTTGGGGATTACCCGGGAATTGCCGGAGTCTTTCACGAATAATGACAATGCTGCCAGCCCGATCAACAAGCCGCTGTAAAGAATTTTCTGGGACGATACAATAGGGAGAATTAAAATGACGCCAATGCCGACAATGCAGAGAAAGAGAGTCCCGATTATGAAGACGACTCGATGCTGTCTGGCCGCATAATGCAAAAGATAAAGGCCGACGAGAAGTGCCAGGAGCGAGCAACGCCACAGGATTCCGGAGGGAATTTCGGTCAGCGCGACACCCAGCAGAAGAAGAGTGACAAGCGGTATGATCACCCAGGCGAACAATTTCCGGTGTCTGCGGTAAAAGGCGTGCCGCGCACTCAGCAGGTGCGTCTCTGTCTGCGCCATGCCATCCAGTGTGCGATCCACCAGATAGATCAGCCAGACTGCGAGCCCGAGCGCCAGTTGAAAACCGGGGACAAGTTTCACATGATAGCAGCGCGACAAGGCTTCCTGCCAGAGCATGGCCACGATCGGGGCATCTAAACTGAGAATATTCAACCACAACCACCAAGGAGTGCTCTGAGGGCTGGTCAGCGATTTTTTCAGCAACATTTGAACATGGTAGCGAAAATTTTATCAAATGTCCAACAATTTTAGCTATTGCAACTCAAATATGATATTCATCCTCGTAAGTTGACTATCATGACTTGCTTTAAATCCGATTTTTTCCTTGTAATTGGAGTTGACCCAATTTATTCATTAGCACATCTTAACAAAAAATTGCTCCGTTGGGCATGAAGTATCTCACTCTCATCCGGCATGCCAAGTCCAGTTGGGACGATACCATTCTGAACGATCATGATCGTCATCTCAATGAGCGGGGACTGCGCGCGGCACCCATGGTGGGGAAATTTTTATCAAAGACTTATTTTGGATCCAATGGCACACCGGCTTTACTGGCCAAGCCTGACCGTCTCATATCTAGCACGGCCAATCGGGCCGCAGAAACCGCATCCTTGATGGCGGACGAAATGGGCACCGGTCCGGCTGTGCTTGATCGCATCCTCTATCTAGCGGAACCCAAGATCCTTCTGCATTTCGTTCGCGAACTGGATGATCGCTGGAAGCACGTCATGATCTTCGCCCACAATCCCGGCATCAGTAACTTTGCTGAACGCTTGCTGAAATGCGGGGAAGTGGAAGTGATGCCCACCTGTGCCGCTGCGCTCATTGAACTGCCCTGGGACTCATGGTCGGCCATCGACTGGGAAGAAGGACGGCTCATCGGCTTCGTTACACCACGTTTGATCGAGAAACGCTTCGCTGATGAATTGATGCCCGGGCAGAAATGAGCCGTCTTGTTAGGTGTGCAGCAATACCAATGTGGTTTAGGGAGCATCTCCAAGCGTGACCTGCTATTTCTTTGCAGCCTTTTCCGCCTCGCGAATCAGCTTGTTGAAATCCGCCTCCGAGCCGGGGCCGCTGTGCGCAGCCAGCTGCGTGCCATCGGCGGACGCAATAACGACGAAGGGCAGGGTGTTGCCGGTCACTTTGAACTTCGCGCTGAAGGCCTTCATGGTGGCCGCGTCGTCGCAGTTGGCATCGGCATAGACGAATTTGGTGGCGGGAAGTTTTACCCTGCCCGACTTGATGAGGGCCTTCAGGGCCTGGCAGTTGCCGCAATTTTCCCGGCCCATTTGCAGGAAGAGCATTTTGTTGCCCTGCTTGGCCTTGGCCAGAGCGTCATTGATATCAGTGATTTTTGCGGGGCTGGCGGAGAAAACAGCGGCACAAAATATGACGGGGAGAAGTTGGAGCAGGGATTTCATAAGGGGCGTAGCATAGCACATGGCGGAGAATGGCCGCAAAATAGAAAAAAGTTTCCAGTTGACCACGGGACGGCTGGAACTATTCTTGCCGCCCATTTTTTAATCAAACTCGAACCCTACCCAAGCTCCTCCATGCCAGAAATCCAAGTCAAAAAAGGTGAACCTGTGGATCGCGCGCTCAAGCGCCTGAAGACCAAGCTGGAGATGGAAGGGATTCTCGAAGAAGTGCGCCGCCTGCGCTCGTTTGAAACGCCAAAGCAGCGCTCCGCCCGCAAGGCCCGCGCCACCGCCAAGCGCGGCAAGATCCGTTTCCGCTTCTCGATGAACAAGCCTGCTGACAAGCAGGTGACTGAGACCGCCGATTTCGTGAGCTGAGCTGACGGCTGATTATTATTTGCAAAAAAGGCTTCCTCGAAGGGAAGCCTTTTTTGTTGGGCGCCGGTTGTCAAAACCGGAAGAAGAAACTCCAGCTGCTTTCGCGCTGTGGCGCTTCATAGTATTGCCGGGGTGAACGGCAATGATCATCATCATCACGACGATGATCGCCGCAATGGCAGGAACTGGGATAGTGCCTGACCCATTCCCAGATGTTGCGGCCGCAGTGGTCGCGTCCGACGACTTCATGGGTGGCGATGATGGGTTTGCCGCATGGTGTGTAACCGACGACGCGGCCACTATCATGAGCGCTGGCGGAGGTGACTGGCAGCAGCGCGAAGGTGCCGGCGAGTGCAATGAGAGACAGGATTTTTTTCATGGTGGATTTTGGATTGCACGACATTCGACGATGCCGGCCCCACCATATTCAAGTTGCCGAAAATATTTATGACACGCCCGCCAGACGCATCAGTTTCAGCAGCCAGAAACCGAGAAGTCCGGTCACGGGCAGCGTAAAAATCCACGCCCAGACAATGCGGTTCACCACGCCCCACTTCACGGCGCTGAGGCGTCTGGTTGCTCCCACGCCCATGATGCTAGCGGAGATGACATGAGTTGTGGACAAGGGGATGCCGTGCCAGCTCGCGACATTGATCACCAGGCCGGCGGAGGTTTCCGCGGCAAAACCATGCACGGGCATGAGCTTGACCATCTTGTGCCCCATGGTGCGGATGATGCGCCAGCCGCCCGTCGCGGTGCCAGCGAACATGATGAGCGCACAAATGACGACGACCCATTCGGGAATGGGAAATTTGCCCGCTTCGCTTCCGTGTAATTTCAGAAAGCCCAGCCAGCCAGGCAGACTGTCGAACGCGCCCGATTTGGTGGCGGTGAACATGGCCAGCGAGATGATGCCCATGGTTTTCTGTGCGTCATTGGTGCCATGGCTGTAGCCCATGAACGCCGCGCTGAGAATTTGCAGGCGTCCAAAAATTCGATTCACATGGGAGGGCGGTGACTTTGCGAAAATCGCATAAAGTGCATACATCAAGAGCGCGCCGATGGCGAAGCCGACGAGCGGTGAGATGACCATGTATTTGACCAGTTTCGGCCACAGTCCCGTGCTCCATTTGAGGACATCCCAACCATTTGCCGATGAGGCGACTGCCGCGCCGCACAAGCCGCCGACCAGTGCGTGACTGGAGCTGGACGGCAGGCCCCACCACCACGTGATGAGGTTCCAGATGATCGCGCCAATCAGGCCCGCGAGCACCGTGGCGGAGGTGATAGCCTGCACATCCACATAGTCCTGCCCGATGGTCTTGGCCACGGCCGTGCCCATGAATGCGCCGAACAAGTTGGTTATTGCGGCGAGAAGAATCGCGGCCCTGGGTGTTAGCACCTTGGTGGAGACCACCGTGGCGATGGCGTTCGCAGTATCGTGGAAGCCGTTAATGAACTCAAAAACCAGCGCCGCGATGAGAACGCAGAAGAACAGCGTAAGCATGACGTCAGGAGTATTTCAGCACCATCTGGAAGACAACATTGCCAGCGTCGCGACACCGATCAATCGCCTTCTCCAGCAGTTCGTAGAGGTCTTTCAAGATGATGACCTCAATGGCTTCCACCGCCCCGTTGTAAAGCTGGCGCAGCAGATCCATCATCAGCTTGTCGCCATCGCCTTCGATGTGCTGGAGCCGGTCCTGCATGTCCTGAATGGTTTCCAACCCGGCTTTTTTCCTCAGGCTGCCAACCAAGCCGACTACTTCCACGGTTCCTTGGTCGAGAAGGGAGATTTGCTTGGCGACAATGTCACTGGCAAATTTAACGGGGCAGACCACCAGGCGCTCGGCGATTTTTTCCACGGTCTTCGGCACCTTGTGCAGCGCACTGCTCAGGCTCTCGATGTCCTCGCGGTCCAGCGGCGTGACAAAAGTGCGGCAGAGTTTTTCTGCAATCTCCTGCGTAAGCTTCTTGTGCTTGCGACGGCTTTGCCGGATCGCTTCCAGTTGCGTGCTGGCGTCGCCGCCGAGGTGGGCGACTACATCCTTGAGCAGAAGGGCGCACTGGCGGGACTCTGCGGCGCTGGCTTCCAGCAGGTCGTAGAAGGCTTCGTCTTTTTTGAAGAATCGGCTGAGCATGGTCGGGTAGTTTGGTGTGGGCATGTCAAATGACATTGTGTGACATTTTACTCAAGTAGGAATTGTCAGAATAATCTCAGGCCCGCCCGAACCACTATTTGTGCGTCATTAATATTAGACAATAAATAGACGAATTAAATTTACACTAGACAAAACTGATACAGACGTCTAAATATGCACTTGTGAAAACACAACATACATCCGCCCGTAAAGTTCGCCCCAGTGCAACCGAGAACGCTGGATCCACAGAAGACTACTCCGCAGACATCGCCATGCTTCAACGCGTCAGCCAGCGCGATGTCGTCGCTTTTCAGGAGCTCTACCGCAAGTTTAGCGGTCTGCTCTACTCTACCATCTATCGCGTTCTCAATGATCATCAGGACACCGAGGACATCATGCAGGAAGTTCTCGTGCAAATCTGGCAGAAAGCCCACGTCTATGAACCCGCCAAAGGCAAGCCCTTGACCTGGATCACGACGATGGCTCGCAATCGCGCCATTGACCGTATCCGTTCCAAGCAGCGTCGCAGCAAGTTGAATGACGGTTTCGAGCAGGAAAGCCGCGTGGTGCAGCCGGAATTCGAAGATGACACCAGCGATCTGGTGATCTCCAGCGAGAAGGAGCGTGTCGTGCAAAATGCTGTGCTCGATCTCACGCCCGACCAGCGCGAGGCCATCCAGCTTGCCTACTTCGGCGGATTGACTCAAAGCGAGATCGCCGAACGACTCCACGAGCCACTTGGCACCGTGAAGGCCCGAATCCGCCGTGGCGTGCAACGCCTTGAACAATCGGTGCGTCACCGGCTTTAATCCGTCGAGTCAAAGTCGGGCAGGTTGCGCGTGAGAAATCGTGGGCGATGATGGGTTATGCTCATCATCCGGCTGGCGGTGCTTTGCGTCTTAACGCACCTCATAACGTCGTGTGCTAAGACCAAGGAGATGAGTTACGCCAAGCTTGGCTATGACAAGGACATCTTCACCGATCCAGAAACCAAGCAGGGCTTCACAGGCATCGCCCGTGATTACCACAAGAAAAACGGAGCGATCAAAGCAGAGTATCCCATGAAGGACGGGAAATTTCACGGCACGGTCAAAGAATGGTTTCCCGATGGCAAGCCGCTGTCAGAGATCGAGTATCGCAACGGCGAACATTACGGGCTCTGCAAAGAATGGACCGCTGATGGCCAGCCTTTCTGCGAGCGCGTTTATGACCACGACCATCTGGTGAGCGAGAAGAAACTCGGAGCGGTCAAATGACGCGCACCTGCTCTGCGCGGCCGAGCGTGGAAATTTTCCCGTCATCGTGTTTCACCATGAGCCAGCCTTCTTCATTGAGGCCCGCGACCACGCCTTCGGTCTGTGCGTCATGATGCTGCGCGCGGATACGTCTGCCCATCAGCCAGCTTCGTTTTTGCACCTCGGCCAGAACCTCGTGGAAACCGTTTTCCCATTTCTCCAGCGCCTGCTCCAGGTGTAGCAGCAATCCGATGGCAAGCTGGGTGCGGTCGAAAATTTTGCCCTCGCATTCAATGCGCAAGGAAGTGGCCAGCTCTTGTAGTTCGGGCGGAAAAACCGTGGTATTCACATTCAAGCCCACGCCCAGCACGATGAACGAGCCGGTCGCACCAGCATACGACTCCGCGAGGATGCCACAGAATTTTCGGTCACGCAGGAGCAGGTCGTTCGGCCATTTAATCTGAGGGCGGAGTCCATACGCATCCTCGATAGCGCGAGAGATGCCCAACGCCGCCAGCGTGGCCAGCCTCGCCCAGTGCTCGATCACAACATCAGGTTTTAACAAAATGGAGAACAGCAAATCCTTGCCCGGCTCCGAGATCCAGCGATTCTCCCGCCGACCTCGCCCGGCGCTTTGCGCTTCCGCAAAGACAACGACTCCATGCGGCCAGCCGGCCAGACCCAGCTCCCGCACATGATCGCTCGTGGATGCGATTTCTTCATGCACCTGAATTTCCGAGCCGATGGCATGTCCCGCGAGCGCCGCCGAGATGCGGCGGGCTTGCAGTGGCGAGTCTGATGCGGATGGAATCACGGCGCATCCTGCCGCTTCACCGCCCCGGCGCAAGCGGCACGTGATGCCGGGCTTGCAGGAATGGAGAAAAATGAGACATTCCCCGCCACATGCCCGTCCGCTTTCTCATCGCCGACGACCTCAGCGCCCATCAGAAGCTGATGTCCAACATCATCCGGTTCCTCGGCGGCGAATCCATTTTTGCTTCCAACGGTCACGAGGCGCTCCAGCTCGCACAAAACGTGGAGTGCGACATCATTCTCATGGATTTGCAGATGCCCGGCCTGGGCGGCGTGGCGGTGGCTGATCAACTGATTCAAGGTCCGCCCTCTGGCCGGCGACATCCCGGCATCATCGCCATCACCGGGGACAGTGCTGCGGAGCGCCGCGCCCTTTGCCGCGCCATCGGCATGAGCGGGTTCATTGCGAAACCCTACGATGCGGGCACGCTGCACGCCGCTTTGCAACAAGTCATCATTCGCGGCCATTGCTGGGCCGACAGCCCGCCTCGGCGCGTGTTCAACATGACGAAATTTCTCGAGGTCGTGGAAAACGGCGCGGAACTAAGAAGGCTGGAATTTGAGGACTGGGCTGCGTCCATGCCCGATGCCCTGGGTGATCTGTTCGATCTCATCAACGAAAGCGGAGTGAGCGCCCATCGCGCCCGCATTGAGGAACTCGCCGGTGATGCCGCGACCTTGGGATTCATCAAATTGGAATCCGCCTTGCTAGAATTCCGCCATCACACCGGCAACTTGAAAGCATCATGGCTTGACGCCATGCTGGATGATTTTGATCTCTGCCACCTGGCCGCCCGCGAATCAATCCAAGTGGCGTCCGAAAGCCAGATGGATTGCGTTTGAGAGTGAGGGCATGCTCGACGGTGGATGAAATGGTGCTGGTTGATCGGGCGATGTTCCGACATCGCTTGTTTGAACAAACGTTTAAACCAACCAACACCATGAAAG
>JAYVOH010000265.1:0-9191 GCA_043758025.1 Verrucomicrobiota bacterium | reverse complement strand
AGTTGGCTACGCTGGCGGCTTACTTCACCGCGAATGCCGCGCAGGAAGCCGCGCCGCTGGTCACCGCCGCGCGCGCCACACTCCTGGGAACCGCATTGTCCGATGCCCGCGCCGCTGTGAACGCTGCCGCCACCACCATCGGCCAGAATAAAGGCGCGCGCGATTCCGCCGACACCGCCCTGCGCGCCCGGATGCGCGGCCTCGTCGCGGAACTCGGCCAGCTCATTGAGGATAACGACCCGCGCTGGTATGCCTTCGGCCTCAATGCCCCCGCCGATCCGAATACTCCCGGCATCCCGGACGGCTTGGTGCTCACCCCCGGCAGCGCCGGAGTGGTCTATGCCGACTGGGCAGACGCGCGCCGTGCCAAGCGCTATCGCGTGTTTAAGAAAGTCACCGGCGTGGACAATGCCTTCCTCGCCGCCACTACCGTGACGGACAGCGACGCCACCATCAGCGGCCTGCCCAGCGGAGCCACCGTGCAAATCCAGATCACCGCCGTGAACGACGCTGGCGAAAGCCAGCCCGGCACATCGGCCAGCGTGGTTGTGCCGTGAACCACAAAAGGGAGCGCGGACACTCTTGTCCGCCGTCAATAAATTTACGCGGCGCAGCCGCGAAGAATAATGAAGCGGGCAGGAGTGCCCGCGCTCCCTTCACCGGGCCACCCGACATCACGGACACAGCATAGCGCAGGGCATCCCCGAATTTTTTAGTAATGCCCTCCGAAATCCATTCATGAATGTGCCCGCCGCCAACATCCCCGCCATGACCTCATGGTTCATGCGGCATCGCCGTCGTCTGGCCCAAGTTGGCATCGGGCATCTGCTCTATGCGGGGTGGAATTTCTTCTTCGACCAGATGCTCTATGTCTATGTCATCTGGCGACTGGGACTGGTGCTGGGCGGCGCGATCATGACCGGACTGGCGGGGCTGGCCTGTCTGTTGACGCTCCTGATGTATCAGCGCATGAAGATCGACTGGGTGGGCGCGGGCAGTCTGGCCGCGCTGGAGAAGCTGGACTCGCCTGCATGGTGGCAGCGCATTCTCCTATGGGCCTCGCGCAAGGGCGGCGCGGTGGTCTTCGTGGCCTTGTGCATATTTCAGGATGCCTTCATCACCACCGCCTATTTCAAACGCGGACACTTTGGCCGATTGAGTGGGCGCGACTGGGGCATCTTCGTCGGGAGCCTCATCGGAAGTAATCTTTACTGGACTCTTCGCTCCGGGGCGGTCGCCGCCGTCCTGGTCACGATCTGGCACGGACTGCACCCGGCCTCCAGCTAATCCATTATGGAAGATCACGCCACCACTCTGGAAAAGTCTGTCGTGATCGATGGCACGGAAGCCACTGCTCATGGCGGGAGCACGGCGGCGGAGGTTCCGCTGCCAATGGATGCCTCTATATTCTATACCCCTCTGGAATCATGCCTGCCGGAACTCCGGCGGCGCGTGGCGGAGATCGGCGGACGTGAGGTGCTGCATCGCTCCCATGAGCTGGCTGCCCGGCTCGCCGCTGCGGAGCACATGGCGCTCTTCCGGCAGGTGACTACGCCCAACTTCGAGTTCTTCCGTTTTCTCTCGCTGGCGCAGCAGGCGGGTCTGCGGCCTTTTCTTTTCCAGTATAGCGCTGATAAGTTCACCGGGCATAATCATGCGAAACAGGCCTTGTTGAAACTTGGCTTCCACCACGGTGCTGGGAAGCTCGGCGGCGACAAGGTGCAATACTTGTGGATCGCCGATAACAATGAAGCCGAAGGCCGGCGGCTATGTGAGGTGCGCACCTACTGGGGACAGCCGCTCATGGAATTTCATGAGGAACTGCTTCATGCCACCGACCCGCAGCATCGGGCCATCCCGCGCTACGATACCTCTGCGTGGTATGAAGAACTGGGAGGCAAACTTCAGGGTTACTATCCACCGGTCTTTGATCTCTGGGTGAGGCACGCGGTGCTGTGTGAGACGCATTGCACGCAGGGTATCGATGCTGTTTTCACAGCCAATGTGGTGCTGCCAATTTTTCATGCCACATGGGAACGGAATGGCCTCAAGCCGCTCATCGCCGCCCTCGATCCGCCCGAGATGGAAGCAGCGCCCTACTGGGAATGGTATCCCGCCCGGCTCCAGCCTCTGGTGGAAGAGAAACTCCGCGCCTGCGGACGACTGCCGCGCAAGTTACAATACATTTACAAGGAGTGACGGCACTACTCGGGGTCTAAAGGGAGCGCGGGCATCTTGCCCGTTTCATACGCTACTATAGTAGGAAGCTTCGTTGCGAAGATGAATAGATTGCGGACAAGATGTCCGCGCTCCCTTGATGCCGCTGCCGTCATGCGGGTTAAAGAAGGGCATGACTCGACGGCAAAAGTGTCATCGATCCTTGGAACATAAAAGGAGGCGGACTACGGAGCGATCCCTAGCAGGTCCAAAGTGTGCTGGACAATACCCTCTACCGGCCAGAGACGTCCCACGCCCTCGTAGCCGCAGGCGAGCATTCCTTCATCGGGGCCGATGAACTGGGCTCCGCGTGACTTGAGAGTTTCCACGTTCTGCTGCACGGCGGGAGGTCTTTAAGATCCTGCTCAGCCACGAGTTCAACTTCTATGGCATTATCCGCACCATGTCCGCTGTGCATCACAGAGTGGCTCTGCTAAACCGCCGTGACCCCACCTATCGTTACACGCCTAGCGAGCTGTATGACAGTGCCGTGCGTCGGATTTTTGACAAAAAACTGCACACCGAACCCGCCTACAAGGTCATCTTTGCCAGCCGGGGCAAAGCCCGCACCCGTTCTCTTCGTGGTCATCTTCTTCATGCGCAGAAACATTCCAAGAAAGCCGCCGGTACAAGAATGCATGGGGACAGGTAAAATGTGGGCGCTTGAGCATGTTGTTAGCGGGTGCCATTCATCAAGCCAGCGGCTTGTCAGCACGGTGGTTGAGCCTCGGCTTTGCGAGGCGACATCACCGGTTCGGTGTCACAAACATTCTTCACCCCGGCGGGGTGACAGCCACGAAATGAGTGGATTGTATTCGGCGCGGGCATGTTGCGGCAAGGCTGCCACCCCGCTGGGGTGGGATGGGCTTGATGAAGACAACCGGTGGTGTCGCTGCGCTCAACCCCCGGCTACGGCGCTGAAAAGCCTCCGGCTTAGATGGCCTTGCAGGACACTTGGAAATTCTCAGGCCACCATCGGCTACACGCTGCGATGCCTCTGGCATCATGCTTCATTGTGATCGCAGACCCAAGGTAGCCGCAGAGCGGCAACCTTGGGCTGGGGGCTGCAATCCCGTTGGGATTGGGAGCGTCAGTCGGTCTGCTCATCGGCCCGACGAATTTCATCAAGATCAGCGATGTCTTGCGGCCTGCCAGCGAGCTTCTTTGCTCTCATTGACGCAGCCTTCGAGAGGTAGTGAATGGGAAAGCCCTCGCTTTCATCAACAAGGCGAGTGTCCCAACAAGCAGGGAATCGCATCTCTGGCAATGAAGTGAGAAAGTCAAAGAGCACGGGGGCGCGCCCGATCATGTATTGAAAACTTTCCGTTGCGAAGTCTTGCGGAGTTACATCAATCAAGGGCATTCCGAACTCACCAAAGGCGCGCATGACGCGCTGGGCGTTGGCGGGCGTCGGCTCCAGCCAGAGGTCGAGATCCTTGGTGAAGCGCGGTTGTGAGTAGCGCATGGCCGCGTAACCGCCGACCACGAGGTAGCGCACCTCATGCTTCGCGAACAGATGCAGCAAGTCTTTGAAATCGGAGTTCATCGGGATTGCGACGCTGCGCCTGCCAGGTCTCCACCACGAGTTCCCAGGCAGCATGACGGATGGCGGCACCACCAGCGCGCTGCCAGAACAGGATGTTCTGGGTGCGCATATCGTCCAGGCTGGAGCACTTGACCGCGTGCCAGCCAGCGCGTGCCGTCGTGGAGGCGGAAGTTGTAGCCATTAGTATGATGATGCTAGGCTTGTGACCTAAGCGATGCAAGAATTAGTTAGCCTGCCTTATGAGTTCGGCTCGCAGCATCGCGGTTCAATCTTTCATGCCGTTGTAGCCCAGCGGTTTGTAATCGTTCTTCTTCCACCAAGCTGTGTAGGTTTACAAGGAGTGCCGCCGTTCCTTAAAGCATGAAGGGAGGCGGGGTTTGTAACCCCGCTGTGCTGATGAGCGGGGTTGCAAACCCCGGCCTCCTTTTGCTTCGCCTGAAAGCGGGACTACAAAGCGATCCCAAGCATCTTGAGTGTCTCGCTGACGATTTCATCTACTGGCCAGAGCCTACCAGTGCCTTCGTAGCCGCAGGCCAACATACCATCGTCGGGGCCGATGAACTGGGCTCCGCGTGACTTGAGAGTTTCCGCATTCTGCTGCACGGCGGGATGGCTCCACATTTTGCCGTTCATCGCAGGGGCGATCAAGAGCGGGGAGCGCGTGGCCAAGGCAATCGCGGTGAGCGCATCATTGGCGAAGCCGTGCGCCAGCGCGGCGAGTATATTCGCGGACGCGGGGGCGATGAGGAGCAGGTCGGCGCGATCCGCGAGCTGGATGTGCGTGGGGCGCCAGCTTTCCTTCTCGTCAAAGAGGTCGGTCACGACAGGCTGTTTCGAGATCGTCTGCAAGGTGAGTGGCGTGATGAACTCGCGTGCTTCCCTGGTCATGATGCACGTGACCTCACATCCGGCTTTGACAAGCTGGCTGGCGATGTCCGCTGCCTTGTAGGCGGCGATGGAGCCGGAAATGCCGAGAAGGATGTTTTTCATGGAGCGCGAAACTTAGAGGTGGAGGGCCGCTTGTGCAAATCCGCTGGATTTGCGCCGGGCATGGCTGATATACCCCCACCCTATGATCCGCGCCCTGCATCTGTGCCAATTAATACTGCCGCTGGTATTTCTCGCCTCGCTAAATTCAGTGCTGATGGCGGAAGACAAATTCGATCTGACTCCGGCCCAGCAGGCCCGCTTGGAGAAATATCTTCCTCATAGTTTTGCCAAGCTGGCGAAACACGATCCCGTCAATGTTCTCATCATAGGCGATGACGTGGCCGCCATGAAAGTCCACAACGCCGATGAGGGAAACACGCTCAAGAGCTTTGCCGGAAACCTCGTCGGCATTCTGGCAGACCAGTTCTTCTACACCGGCGGCGTGCGCATCGTGCGTCCGCCGAGAGGGCAGCCGGAAAAATCCATTGAGATCAGCGGGCCAGAGATCAGTCTGCGCAATGCCTCGCGCACGGGCCGGATCTTGATTAATGGCATGAGCGAACTCGCAGCGCTGAAACCGGCGGATTTTCCAGACATCGTGATCGTGAACTTTGGTGTCAACGATTCCTTGGAGCAGCACAGCCTCGTGAGCTTTCAGCGCGCACTGCAAAACATCATCAGCCTCACTCGCCAGAACAAGGCGGACATCATGCTGTTGGGGCCGACCTTGGTGATGAAGGAACCCGTCGAGCAAGGGCTGGCCCTCACCCGCGCCTACGCGGACATCATGCGCGAGATTGCGGAAAAGAACCAGGTGTTCTTCGCCGATCTCGGCGACATCGCATGGCTCGCGAGCGTGGTTGAACGCATGAAGGGACTGGAGAATTTCAGTGAAAAAAAGAAACCGGATGCAATCAAACCAAAGTCCATCGATGTGGCGCCAGGACCCATCATCAAAATGCCCATGCCCGAGGAGCTTGATCCCGACCCCGAAAAGCGCGCAGCTCGGCTTTTCCGCCAGGTTTCCACTGACTTGCAGAAGTGGTTTGATCATGGAAATATCAGCGACCCCGTTCATCCGAACTCCGCGTTACACCGGTATCTGGGGCGGAGGATTTACGCCGAGCTTCTCGATGGCCCGCGCAAAGTTCCTTGGAGCACCGGCTCCGTGCAGGCCACGTTCAAAAGCCCAACCGAATGTGAAGTGAGCTATCGCGTGATAAATACCACTGACGCGCCCTTGCGTGTCACCGCCCTGCCGCTGGTTACTCCTGAATGGAAACCCCAGGAGGCGGTAACTCAGGTGGACCTGAAGCCGGCGCAGAAAGGGCTTGTCGTCGTCACTTATCGGCGCACGGAAATCGCCGATGCCATTCCGCCGAACGAATCCGTGCTGCGGCTCCCCGTGCTGGTGGTGGGTGAAAGCTGGACTCGCATCGAGGATTTGCACGCTGTTATTCAGCCCTTCTCGGTTCAATGGAACACGGGCGCGCAGTTCAATGTGGAGAATGAATTCACCGTCGAAGCCACTGTTACCAATCCGGGCGCTGAGGCAATCAATGGCACTTGGGAGGCGAGTTGGCTTGGCCAAAAACTCGGCGGCAAATTCTCCGCGCCAGCCCGCAGCAACACACCGGTTCCGCTTCGCTTCACGTTGCCGACTTCAGCTTCCGCCGCCACACGGCAGAAAGGTTTTTTAAATTTCACGGCCACTGCGAACGGACTTTCACTTCCCTTCAAGCGCGAAATTGAAATCGCCCAAAACATCGGCCTCAAGCAAGTCGTCACACTTTACCCCAAGGGCCAATATCTGACCGACAAGCCTGGCGATCCCCCCGTTCCCGGTCCCTCCCAGCGCGGCGTGACTTTCCGGGCGGATGCCGATCCCAGCGCGCTTTACCTGACCTGGGATATTTTTGGCATCAATCTTTTGGACAATCCCAAGGGAGACGCCGCAATCGCCGAAGTGCGTCTGGATGCTCGCAGTTATGGCAAGCGCCTGAATCCCGGGGTGACCAGTCCCTTGAGGCTCTCCACGAATGCCGCCGATGGTGACGGCACCATCGCGCAAGTCATGCCCTGGGCATTCGGCACCGGCTATGGTAGCCAACGATTCGATGCCGCAACCTTGGGCACGCATCTCTCCAGCCGACCCGACGGCTCCCGCAGGCTCACGCTGATGATCCCCAGAAACTCATTCTCACTCCACGAATGGGCCTTGGGCAACGGCAACAGCGAACTCGGAATCGCCGCCAGCCTCGGCATCTGGCAGAAGCCTGACGAGAACAATCCCAACGGCTCCTACCAGAACTTCAGCCTCATTGAAAACGGCCTGCAAAAAGATGATGCCGAGTCACTCGCTGCGCTGGAGCTCACCGAGCATCCCACGAAGCGCTGGACTGTCCGGCTCTACTGAACATAGCGACCGCGCCACATGATTCCTCATCCGTGGATCAACGAAGCGTTCTGCGTCGATCAAGTAACACCCGGGCAGATGGATGCGCTCTGGGCGCGCGGATGGAGACATTTCGGCAGCGACTTCTTCCGATACAGCATCAACATGGCGGAAAGCGGTCCCGAATGGATTGTTCCGCTGCGGCTTGATCCAGCAGCTTTCTTACCCAGCAAAACGCAAAGGCGCGTCCTCCGGGCGAATGCCGACGTGCGATGGGAAATGCGAAACGCCACGCTCTCACCGGTAGTTTGCGACCTGTTCGAGCGACACAAAAAACGCTACACCAGCAATGTCCCGGAATCACTCGCCGTGTTTCTCGGCGAAGATCCGGCCGCCGGTCCTTGCGAATGTCTTGAGTTTCGCTGCCTGATTGGGGAAAAATTGATCGCCGCCAGCTTCCTCGATGTTGGCGCGACTTCTGTCTCCAGCCTCTATGCTGCCTTCGATCCCCTTATGTCATGGCGCAGCCTGGGCACCCTGACGATGCTCAAGGAAATTCAATGGGCCGCCGGGCGCGGCATGAAATATTACTATCCCGGTTACACCACGCTCGTCCCCGGGATCTATGATTACAAAAAGCGGCTCCGCCCCTTGCAAGGTTATGACTGGTCGGAAAACAAATGGATGCCGTGGAGTGTGTGGGAACATCCGAGCATGACCGCATGACTTCCGATGTCTGGCGGGGATTCTGTTAACCCAATGATCCCAATTCCAATGCTATTTGGCGTTTGCCTTATCAAGATCGACGCCAATCGCGGTGATTTTGATTTCCGCCGGTGTGAAGCCAGTGTCTGTATAAGAGAGGCTCATGCTTTGACCATCTTTGGAAAGAAAAATCATCCCGGCCATGCTGTCGAGCGAGGCGGCCCCTTCCTTCCAACCGTCGGCCAGAAGAGGCTTCTTCCAAGCCTCAGCCCAGGCTTTGGCTTTGCCATTCCCCATGATGAATTTGATACTGCTCTTGTTCACTTCTACGCCGGTCGCATCATCCGGCAATGACACGGAAACTCTCGGTCTGTTGGCTTTCGCTTTTTCTTCCTCCGCCTTTTGCATCTCCTTGTCGCGCGCGAATTTTTCTTTGAAGCGTTTACCGGACTCATCCATCTCGGCCATCGTGGTGAATTCCAGTTCAACGCCCTTCTTGCCATTGCGCTCCTTGTTGATGTTCAGAAACATGATTCCTCCCGCTGTGTCCCGGAAGACCATGCTGAATTTGTCATCAACGCTGATAAGTTCTTCTTTGTTGGGTTTGAAGCCTGTTTTTGCCAGTGCTCCTTTGTAATACTCGGCCACCGCTTCTTTCTCCGCCGTGGTGTCGAATGTCAGCTTCCGCTGAGAGTCCACATAACGCAGGTCAATGGCATCCGGCGGTGCGGGAAGATCAGCGGACATCAGCTCGCTGAGATAGCTGATGGAAGTCTTGCCATCTTGTGCGGACGCGGAAGAAATACTAAGGGTGATGCGCACCGCGTTTTGCTTGAAGTATGAAGAATCACCCGCGCTGCCGTGAGGCTCCCATCCTGCAGCCAGCAAAAGCTTTTTGCAATTCTCAACCGTGTCTGCAACGGACGCAGCAGTGACATACATCGCGGTAATCGGTCCTTCATAGACCGGCTTGGTATCGGCAGGACGCGGCAACTTGCTGAGGTTCACATTGCCGTGGTGATGGAGCATCACGCTTACCAAGCCCGGCTTGGCATCAGGATAAACCGTGACCGATACCAGAAATGTGTTACGGGCAAAGACACCGCTGGCCGACTGGTCGGTGATGTAACTGTCCGGCTGCTCCTTCCACCTGTCGGCGGACAGTGTCTTGCGATAATATTCGTAGGCTGTTTTGACATCGCCGCGAACCTTGTAATGGAGATTCGCCACGGTGCGGGCCGCGCCCTCTTCTTCGGCACCCTCCTTCATAAGCGCGGAAGTTTCCAAATTCAAAATTTTCGGTTCATGGCCAAAGTTAGTGGCTGAGAGCGGGTGCGAGGTTGAGTGAACCGAGAAAGAAGAGGATGCGTGAGCGGTAGTGCGCGAAGTTGCGCAAGC